>DASUQP010000207.1:0-10742 GCA_036280475.1 Methyloceanibacter sp.
ATTTCTACGCACCGGGCGACGGCAAGATTGTTTTCGTGAAGGATCTTGCTGCCGATACACAGCCTCCGCGTCAAACACCATCAGGCGAGCCATTTTCGTCTCGGTAAGGACGGTGGAGAGGCGTCGTTGACATTCTTGTGGCGGGCGTAGGATCGTCACGCGACGGGAGGTAGGCATCGAGAGCCTGCGGGGCTCACCCGGCGCTCAACCGTCGCCCTGCTCGGCCTGGGGATCGGACTTTGTGCCGGTCAGCCTTTTCCCATCCTTCGTTCACTCGCCCAGAACGGCCAGCCTTCCAGCGACGACTTCAAAGCTTTTCAGCCGGGGCAGTTCTATTGGCACCCCGAGCGGGCGCCCAAGGGGCCCGTGGCCATCATCGTCTCGGTGCCGAAGCAGCTCGTGTTCGTTTACCGCAACGGCATCCTGATCGGCGTCTCCACCTGCTCGACGGGCAAACCGGGTCACAGCACGCCAACCGGGGTGTTTACGATCTTGGAGAAGGCCAAGACCCATACCTCGGTCAAGTATGGCGAGCCGATGCCGGACATGCAGCGGCTGACGTGGAAGGGCATCGCGCTCCATGTCGGCGGCTTGCCGGGCTACCCGTCGTCGCATGGGTGCGTTCATCTCCCGCAGGACTTTGCCGACAATCTCTATGCGATCACGCAGATCGGCACGCCGGTGATCATTGCCGGAGGCCATAACGATCCGGTGTCGGTGGCCGATCCCGGCCCCATTCTCGGTGCGACCGCCGAGAGACAGATGGCGTCGAAGGCGGGAGAGGAGATGTTCTCGCCGTCAGCCCCCGATGCGGTCACCTCGATCCTCGTGTCGCGGGCCGACAAGAAAATCTACGTGCTCCAGAATGCCGATATTGTTGCCGAGGGGGAGGCGATCATCGTGAACCCATCCGAACCGCTCGGCTCCAATGTCTTTGTCTGGCAGGGCGGCGACGCCAAGGGCTCGACCTGGGCAGCGATGGGTTTCCATGCCGATACGACGGCTTCCATCGCGCCGAACGGCGACGTGCTTCAACGCATCGACGGCGCGCCCGAGGTTATGGCCGCGATCAGGGCGCGGATCAAGCCTGGGACCGCGCTCGTCACCACGGACTTGCCGGCGACGCCCGATACGCGAAGCGACAGCAATCTCGTCGTGATAGACAGTCCGAGCGCCGAGGAGGCGGGTTAGCGGTAAGAATCGCGCTTGCGCTGGAAATGACACGGACTTAGAGGGTCGAAACCGCCTTCCCAAGGAGGATCGCCATGGCAAAGCGAGGTTCGAGCCGGCGGAAAGTCGTGGCGCAGCTCCTGCTCGGCGCCGCCTTGCTCGGCTGCGGCAATCTCATTCCGATCACGATCGCGCGCGCCGCGCGAAAGAAACGGAAGGGCGGTGCCCCCGCCACGCCGGCGGAAGAGGGCAAGAACCTCAAGCCCGGTCAATTCACCTGGCATCCCGAACGCGCGCCGAGTGGCCCTGTCGCCATCATTGTCTCGGTGCCCAAGCATTGCGTCTATGTCTATCGAAACGGGATTCTGATCGGTGTGTCGACCTGCTCGACGGGAAAGAAGGGGTTCGAGACGCCGACCGGCGTCTTCACCATTTTGGAGAAAGCGAAAGAGCACTCCTCAAGCGAGTTTGAGGATGCGCCGATGCCAAATATGGAGCGCCTGACCTGGGGCGGCATAGCGCTTCATGCGGGCAAGCTCCCCGGCTACCCGGCAAGTCATGGCTGCGTTCGTCTTCCGGCAAAATTCGCGGAGAATCTGTACGAGGTGACGCATCTCGGAACGCCCGTCATCATTGCTGGCGACCACACCGATCCGGCGGACGTGCAGGATCCCGGGCCCGTTCTCGGTTCAAGTGCGAAGGCGGAGATGGACGCCAAAGTCGGCAAGAAGGCGGCGGGCGGCGCCAACGGCGTCACCTCGATCCTGGTGTCGCGTGCCGACAATCGCATCTACGTTTTGCAGGGCGGCGCGATCGCTGCCGAGGGAAGCGCCAATATCAAAGACCCGTCGAAGCCGATCGGCTCGAACGTGTTCATCTGGCAGGACGGCGACAAGAACGGCTCGACCTGGTCAGGCATGGGCTTCCACGTCGAGGCCGACGGTGCCGCCAAGCCGAACAGCGCCGTGCTCGAGCGCATCGAGGGCTCTGACGAGGTGATGGACGCGATCAAGAAGCGGCTGAAGCCCGGCACCGTTCTGGTCACGACCGATCTTGCGGCCACGCCCGACACGCGCACCGACAAGACCATGGTGGTGATGGACGGCCCGGCCAAGTGAGCCGGCTTACGCCGGCACGGCCTCGATCACGCAAAGCCCCGACGGCGTCTTCGTCGCTTTCGCGAGCGTAAGGCCGGCGTCGGACAAGAGCGCGCCGATCTCGGCAACACTCCGCACCCGGCCGCCGGTGATCGCCATCATGTGAAGGTCGAGCATGATCGCGGCGGGGTCGTCCGCGGCATGCTCCGGCAGAAGCCGCTCGATGATGGCGAGGCGTGCCTGATTGCGCATCGCCTCGCGGCAGTTCGCGAGGATTGCGCGTGCGTGCGGATCGTCCCATTGCTGGAGCACGCCGTTCAGCAGATAGAGATCGGCCTCCACAGGAATTGTATCGAGAAGATCGCCGCCGATGCGTTGGACGCGGGCGGCGACGCCCTGCGACTGCAAGAATGGCAGCGCCGCCTCGATCCGATGCGAACGATCGAACAGGATGCCGGCAAGATGCGAGTGGGTTTGCAGAAGCGCGGCGAGCAGTCCGCCATAACCGCCGCCGATATCGGCGACCGTGTGTACGCGAGAAACGTCGAGCGCCGCGATGATCGCGGGAGCCTGAGCCACCGTCTCTTGCGCCAAATAGGAGTCGAATAACGCGCCGTCTTCGGGGTGGTCGCGGCGCCAGTCCGAGACGTTGGTGCCAAAGACGTGCTCGAAAGCGGGTCTGCCCGTTTCGATCGTCGCGGCGAGATTGGCCCAAGGCTGCCAATATTGGGCGACGACGACCTGAACTTTTTCCCAAAGCCGCGAGGGCGAGCCTGGAAGGAGGCATTGGCCTTGAGGCGTGAGGGCGAAGGTCCTATCGGGACATTCGGCGCAAATGCCGAGGCTCGACAGTCCGCGCAAAAGGCGGTCGAGATGCGGCGGCGACAGGCCGAGCTCGGCCGCCAGCGCATCTGCCGTCCAGACCCGCGCGCTCAATCTTTCGGGCAAGCCGAGCTTCAGCGCGGCATAGATCAGCGCCGCTTCGTGATAGGCGGCGATCTTGACGCTCAGCCGCTCAGCAAAGTCATTTTGCTCGGAAAGCCCTTCCATCATGCCACCCCCGATGACCCTTCCGGCCGGCGTGGCGAGGGTATTGGTTTAAACCCGGAATGACGAGACGGAGAATCATTGCCTGGTCGAAGGCGCTGCTATAACCACCCGCCATGGCAGAGCAGATCGAAGTCATCGATGAGGCCCGAGATACCGGCAGGGCCGAGGGGCTCGCGCAGGAGCGCGTGCTCATCGTCGATTTCGGCGCGCAATATACCCAGCTCATTGCCAGGCGCGTGCGCGAGGCGGGCGTTTATTCGGAGATCGTTCCCTACGACAAGGCGGAAGAGGGGCTCGGGCCTGACCTGCCCAAGGGGATCATCCTCTCCGGCGGCCCGGCAAGCGTGCACGAAGCAGGCACGCCGCAGGCCCCCCAGGCCCTCTTCTCCGCCGGCGTGCCGGTGCTCGGCATCTGCTATGGCGAGCAGGCCATGGTGGCGGCGCTCGGCGGCGCGGTCGAGGGGGGGCATGCGCGCGAGTTCGGCCGCGCCGAGCTTCAGATCATCGACGACACGCCGCTCTTCGACGGCGTGTTTCAAGTCGGCGAGCGGGCGCCGGTGTGGATGAGCCACGGCGATCGCGTGACGCGCCTTCCTCCGGGCTTTCGCGCCGTCGGCATCTCGACCGGCGCGCCGTTCGCGGCGGTCGCCGACGATTCGCGCAAGCTCTATGGCGTCCAGTTCCATCCCGAAGTGGTGCACACGCCGAAGGGCGCGGCGCTGCTCGCCAATTTCGTCCATTCGATCGCGGGCTGCGCCGGCGACTGGACCATGGCGCATTTCCGCGCGCGCGAGGTCGAACGCATCCGCGCGCAAGTCGGCGACGGCAATGTCATCTGCGGGCTTTCCGGCGGCGTCGATTCCGCCGTCGCCGCGCTCCTGATTCACGAGGCGGTCGGCGACCAGCTCACCTGCATCTTCGTCGATCACGGCCTGTTGCGCCAAGGCGAGGCGGAAGAGGTCGTCGATCTCTTCCGCGGTCACTACAACATCCCGCTCGTCGCGGTCGATGCCGGCGTGCGTTTCCTCGAGGCCCTGGAGGGCGTCACCGATCCGGAAGCGAAGCGCAAGACGATCGGCAAGCTCTTCGTCGATGTGTTCGAGGCAGAAGCCGACAAGATCGGCGCGGTCGAGTTCCTGGCGCAAGGCACGCTCTATCCCGACGTGATCGAGAGCGTGTCAGCGACGGGAGGTCCATCGGCCACCATCAAGTCGCATCACAATGTCGGCGGGCTGCCCGAGCGCATGCGACTCAAACTGGTCGAGCCATTGCGCGAGCTGTTCAAGGACGAGGTCCGCGCGCTCGGGCGCGAACTTGGACTGCCAGACGCTTTCGTGAAACGCCATCCGTTCCCGGGACCCGGACTTGCCATTCGCGTGCCGGGCGAAGTCACCGAGGAGAAGCTCGCGATCCTGCGCAAAGCCGACGCGATCTATCTCGACGAGATCAGGCGGCACGGGCTCTACGACAAGATCTGGCAGGCCTTCGCCGTGCTGCTTCCGGTGCGCACCGTGGGCGTGATGGGCGATGCGCGCACGTACGACTATGTCTGCGCGCTCCGGGCCGTGACCTCGACCGATGGCATGACGGCCGATTACTACGACTTCTCCCACGAATTCCTGGGCGCCGTGGCGCGCCGCATCATCAACGAGGTGCGCGGCATCAACCGCGTGGTCTACGACATCACCTCAAAACCGCCCGGCACCATCGAGTGGGAGTGATTCCGGCGAGCAAGGCCCGCGAAGACTCGCCGGTGGGGAGGATTTCCCTCTCCCCTTGAGGGAGAGGGCTTCGCGCCCGACGCGCGAAGCGCGGCGAATGGCGGGAAGGGTGAGGGGTGAACCTTTTTGACGCGGGCTTACGCCCGCTTACCCCTCACCGCGAGCGCGAAAAATGCGCTCGCGTGCTCTCCCTCAAGGGGAGAGCGGGAAAATGAGAGGCATCTTTTCACGCCAGTTCGGGCTCCGAACTCGCTTATAATGCCGCAGGGGCGACAGATGTGGCTGCTTGGGTGGCGTGATGCGCAAAGAGGACGCTCTCAAGATCTTGGCGGCGAAACTCGCCGAGATCGAGCAGGAGCATGAGTCGGAACTTGCAGGGAATGAAGGCCGTCGCGAGCCGATCGACGCGAAGGCCGAGGCGCGCGCGCTGACCGCCATCTTCGATTACCTACAGAACTGCAAAATCGTGCCAACCGAGTCGTTGCTTCGCGTGTTCCGGCGCTATTTGCGCGCTACGCGCCCCCGCGCTCCCATGGCTGAACAAGGCCGGTCCCAGAGGTCGAAGGCGAGCTGAAGGGCTCGGCAGTTCGCCCGATCGATGGGCGAATCGGCTAGAACATCGCCTCAAGCACAAACGGCAGACATCCATGACCCTCCTCATCATCGGCATCATCGCCTTTCTCGGCGTCCACGCTTTGCCAACGTTCCCGGACTTACGGACGCGGCTGATTGGCCAATGGGGCGAGACGGGATACAGAATCGCCTTTTCGCTCATTTCGATCGCGGCCTTTGTCCTCCTGGTCTACGGCTTCGCCAAGGCGCCGGTCGTGCAGGTCTGGTCGCCGCCAGACTGGACGCGCTGGGTGGCGATCGTGCTGATGCTGCCCGCCTTCATCTTCCTGGTCGCGGCCTACTTTCCGGGGCGGATCAAGACCTCGCTCAAACATCCCTTCCTCGTCGCGATCAAGACCTGGGCGCTCGCCCATCTCATCGCCAATGGCGACCTCGCCTCCATCATCCTTTTCGGCTCGTTCCTGGCTTATGCCGTCTACGACCGCATCGCGCTGAAAAGGCGCCAGCCGACGGGTTTGGTCGTGGCGAAGGGGCCGGCAAAGGCGCAAAACGACGTCATCGCCATCCTGGCCGGGACCGCGCTCTACGTCATCTTTTTGATCTGGCTGCACCCGCTCCTGATCGGGCAGGCGGTGCTGCCTCAATGAGGGCAGGCCCGCGACTTTTTTGCACTGCAAAACTCCCCATATTTCTGCCATAACTGAGCGGGTTTGGCTTAAAGGAGCCGAGCGGAATTGGCCCAGGACTTTGCCTTGAAGCGGGTGACCGCACCGGACATCCGCAACCGCAAGGGCGGCGCCCCGATCGTGGCGCTCACCGCCTATCACGCCCATACCGCGCGCATCATCGACCCGCATGTCGATATGCTGCTCGTCGGCGATTCCCTCGGCATGGTCATGCACGGCTACGAAACGACGGTGCCCGTGCCGCTTGAGCTGATGATCATGCATGCGCAGGCGGTGGTGCGCGGCTCGACCCGGGCGCTCGTCGTGGTCGACATGCCGTTCGGCTCCTATGAGGAGAGCCCGCCGGTCGCCTTCCGCAATGCCGCCCGCGTGATCAAGGAAACGGGTTGCGGCGCCATCAAGATCGAAGGCGGTCTGCAGATGGCGGAGACCATCCGCTATCTGTCCGAGCGCGGCGTGCCCGTCATGAGCCATATCGGCATGACGCCACAGGCCATCAACACGATCGGCAGCTTCTCGCCGCGCGGCCGGCGGCGTTCCGAGTGGGCGGCGTTCGAGGCGGATGCCAAAGCCGTCGCCGAAGCCGGCGCCTTCGCTGTCGTGCTCGAAGCACTCGCGGAGCTTCTCGCCGCGCGCATCACCAAGCTGATCGACATTCCGACCATCGGCATCGGCGCTTCGGTGGAATGCGACGGCCAGATCCTGGTGCTCGAGGACATGCTCGGTCTCTCGCCCCGCGTGCCGAAATTCGTCAAGGAATATGCGAAGCTCGGCGCCGGCATCGAGTCCGCCGTCAAGGCCTTCGCAAGCGAGGTCCGCGCCCGCGCCTTCCCTGCCACTGAACATACCTATCCGATGGCGGACGAGGACGCCGAAGTCACGAAAAAGACCAAAATGACAGGCAGTTAGCCCTCATTCGGGCTTCGTTTGGCGGTCCACGGGGGAACGCTGTCTCCCTTTAACTTGCGTGGCCGGGGCGCCTTCACTATACGGCGGCAGGAGGAACGGTTCGCGGCCCGGAAGGCCTTCCCGCCTCGTTTCGCCACAAATGCAAAGCAAGAAGAGTCCGCTGCCCCATGAGCGACCGTGATTTCTTTCGCGAGGTGGACGAAGCCGTCCGCCAAGACAAATACAGGAAGCTGTGGGACCAGTACGGCGTCTATGTTCTGGGCGCTGCGGCGATCATGGTCGCGGGCGTCGCGGGCTTCCAGGGCTGGTCGTTTTGGCAGGAGAAGAGGGCCGCCGAGGCGGGAGCCAAGTTCTCTCAAGCCGAAAGCATTGAGAATGGCGCCGACGCGGCGAGGGCGCGCGAGATGTTCGGCGCCTTGGCCGAGCAGGGGCCGGCCGGGTACCGCGTGCTGGCGCGGTTCCAGCTCGCGGCGGCTGCGGCCAAAGCCGGTGAAACCGACAAGGCCGTCGCCGATTATGACGCGCTCGCCAAGGATGCGAGCGTCGATTCCATCCTGCAAGGCCACGCCACGCTTCAGGCGGCCTCGCTCAGGTTGGACAAGGCGGATTACGCCGAGATGGAGCAGCGTCTCAGGGGTCTTGCCGAGTCCGATAGCGCCTGGCGCTTCTCTGCACGTGAGCTGTTGGGGTTTTCGGCCTATCGGCTGAAAAACATGCGCGAGGCCGAAAAGCAATTCAATGCGCTGATCGGCGACGAGGCGACTCCGCCGAATTTGCGGGAACGTGCCAATATGATGATCGCGCTGATCGTTGGAGCGCCGCAGACATTGAGCACCACGGCAAGATAGCTGGCGCGTAACGAAGGGTGGCTCGAAGTTGCGCTCGGGTCGAAAACGGGGATTTGGCGATTTTCTGCTCGGCGCCGGGCTCGTGGCCGCCTTGGCCCTCGGTCTTGCCGGATGTGGGGGCAGTACGCTCGAGACCCTTGAGAGAAAGATCAAAAACCCGTTCGCAAAGAAAGAAAAACCCCTTCCGGGCGAACGGATTGCCGTCATCACCGATCCGACTGCGGTCGTGGCCGATCCGGCAGAGGCGGCAAGGGCGGTCCAGCTCCCCGCGCCCCAGGCCAATGCGTCATGGTCCCAGCCCGGCGGATCGCCCTCCAACAGTCTCGGCCACCTCGCGCTGAACGGTGACGTCCGCAAAGTGTGGTCCGCCGATGCCGGAACCGGCTCCTCGTCCAGCGGACGCTTGAGCGCGGTCCCGCTCGTGGCCGACGGCAAGGTCTTCACGCTCGACGCCGGCGGGACGGTGTCGGCCTTCGCCGCGGCGAGTGGAGGCCGGCTCTGGTCCGCCGACGTGACCCCCGACAACGAGAAGAGCAAAGAGGGCTTCGGCGGCGGCCTTGCCCTCGACGGAGGGCGGCTCTATGCCGCGACCGGCTTCGGCACCGTCGTTGCCATCGATACCGGCAATGGCGCGGTGGCGTGGTCCAAGCGTGTCGGCGAACCGATCCGCAGCGCGCCGACGGCCGCCGGCGGCAAGATCTATTTCGTCTCGGCCGGCAACATTCTCTATGCCCTCAACGCCGATGATGGCGAGCAGCTTTGGACCTCGCGCGGCCTGCCGCAATCGGCGACGCTTCTCAGCAATGTCAGCCCCGCGGTGAGCGGTGGTGTCGTGGTTGCGCCCTTTCCGGCCGGCGACGTCGCCGCCTTCGAGGTCGGCAGCGGCAAGGCGACATGGCGCGATTCGCTCGCGCGCACGACCGAGACCATGGCTTCCGCCGTCCTCGGCGATCCGGCGCGCCCGGTCATCGATCGCGGAGTGGTGTTCGCGGTCAGCCATGGCGGCAAGATGATCGCGGTTTCCGAATCGTCCGGCGAGCGGTTATGGACGCGAAACCTCGCCAGCACGCAGATGCCGTGGGTCGCGGGCGACACCGTCTATGTGGTCGATCTCGCCGGCAAGCTCATCGCGCTTTCGCGTGCCGACGGCAAGGTGCGATGGGTGTCGGATCTTCCGAGCGGCGCGCGCTGGAGCGGGCCGGTGCTCGCCGGCGGAAAGCTCTGGGCGGTCTCCGGGAACGGCCTTCTCGTGGGCGCCGATGCGCGGACGGGCCAGCTCCTCTCCCAACTCGATCTCGACACGCCGGTCTTCGTGGCCCCTGTTGTCGCCGGCGGACGCATGTATATCCTCGCCGACAACGCCTCGCTGATCGCCCTCAACTAGCCTCCCTCGGGTCCTCGCGACCCCGCAACGTCCGCAAGTCACCTTCCGATGACCTTCACCGTCGCCATTGTTGGACGGCCGAATGTCGGCAAGTCCACCCTGTTCAACCGGCTGGCGGGAAGGAAGCTCGCGCTCGTCGACGACCAGCCGGGCCTGACGCGCGACCGGCGTGAGGCCGAGGCGACGCTTGGCGCCTGTACGGTGCGGCTGATCGATACTGCGGGATTCGAGCCGGGGGATCGCGGACTGACGGCGCGCATGCGCAAGCAGACGGAAGCGGCCATCGCCAGCGCCGATCTCGTGCTGTTCCTTATCGATGCGAGGGCGGGCTTGGTGCCAGCCGACGAGATTTTCGCCGAGCTCGTGCGGAAGTCGGGCAAGGCTGTCATTCTTGCGGTCAACAAGAGCGAGGGGCGCGCGGCCGAGCCTGCGATTTACGAAGCCTATGCGCTCGGCCTCGGCGAGCCGATCCCGATCTCGGCCGAACACGACATCGGCATCGGCGAACTCGCCGAGGCGATCGAGCAGGCGTGCCGGGAAGGGTCCGGTGTTGCGGCTGAAGAGGGCGAGGAACCGGCCGAGGCGCCGCCGCATCCCTTGCGGATTGCGATCGTGGGGCGGCCGAATGTCGGCAAGTCGACCCTCATCAATACTCTCCTCGGCGAGGAACGCATGATCACGGGCCCGGAAGCCGGCATTACGCGTGACGCCATTGCCTCCGGCCTTGCATGGAACGGCCGCTCCTTGCTTCTCTTCGACACGGCGGGGCTCCGGCGCAAGATGCGTGTCGAAGGGCGCGCCGAGGAGCTGTCGGTTGGCGACGCGCTCAAGGCGATCCGTTTCGCCGAAATCGTCGTTCTGCTTCTCGACGCCGAGCACCCCTTCGAGAAGCAAGATCTTCAGATCGCGGACCTGATCGCGCAGGAAGGGCGGGCTCTCGTCATCGCCGTCAACAAATGGGATCTCGTGCGCGAGCCTGGAAAGCGTCTTGCTGCGCTGCGCGAGACGTGCGAGCGGCTCCTGCCGCAAGTCAGAGGCGTGACGCTGGTTCCCATTTCGGCGACGGCCGGAACCGGCCTCGACAAGCTGATGAAGGCAATCCTCGCCGCGGATGCCTTGTGGAACCAGAGGCTTCCCACGCACGCGCTCAACGACTGGCTGCTAGCCGCAGTCGAAGCGCACCCGCCTCCGGCCGTCTCCGGCCGGCGCATCAAGCTCAGATATATCACCCAGGCCAATGCGCGGCCGCCGACCTTCGTTCTTTTCTGCCCGCGCCCGAAGGCGCTGCCCGACTCTTATGCGCG
>DASUQP010000208.1:0-16098 GCA_036280475.1 Methyloceanibacter sp.
TCGAAGGCGAACTTGAAATAGCTGCGCCACGCTCTGTCGTCGTTGAAGAGCGTCTTGGCCTGCTCAGCCGGCATGTGATTGTAGAAGCCATAATCCTCGGCGGCGAATTTGAAGAAGCGGCGCTGCCAAAACGGGCGGGGGCTCTGCCACCAGCCGTGCAGCCGCCAATTCTGCGCCCCGCGCGCCGAAGCGCGCAGCGCCTCATCGATCTTCGTGAGAGGAGCAATGATATCGTCCGGCCCGCACAGCTCCGACAGGGCAAGCTCGATGCTCGTTCCCGCCGTCTTCTTGGTCTTGAGAAAAATGAACTTGTGCTCGTGCGAGATGATCATCTTGGCGCGCCGCGGGCTCGTCGAAACTGTCGCAAACGTTTGCGGCACCTTAGTCCAGCGGCACTTCGCGGCACAAGGCGCGAGGGACGGCTAGAGCATTGTCCCATCGAATTGAACCATGACCCCCTCTTACTCCCCCCTTTCAGGGGGGAGAAAAATTCGGAGCGGCGTATCGCTCTCCCTCTCCTGCAAGGGGGAGGGCCGGGGTGGGGGTCGGGAGCGTGGTTCGATGCGATTGAATTATGCTCTAACGCGGCTCTTTGGCGAGCCATATGGCGAGATCTTCGAGGATCGCGCCGAAATGGATCTCGGGGATTTGCAGCGCGGCGGCGATGTCCTTGAGCTTCTTGCGCTCCTCGCCTGCGATGCGGTTGTCGGCAAGGAGCACCCGGTAGGCGCCCTTGATGACCTCCTCCTTGGCGCCCCGGTCGAGCGTCTTTGCCGCCGCGGCGAACTCGGCGATGGCATCGCCCTTGGCGAGCGCGTCGGCGGCGCGCGCCACCTCGTCGGCGCTGAGCGCGTGGCCCGACTGATCCTGATAGACCTTTTGGATGAGACCGGTCTCGCGCGCGTCAAGCCCTCCGTCGGAGGCCGCGACCGCGACCATCGCCTTGAGAACCCAATCGTTGTCTTGAGTTGCCAGCTTGTCCCCCATCTCCGCTCCCCACGGTTCCGCGCAAGGCCCGCGATTGTGCGCGGCTGAGGCCACTTTGCCAAGCGACGATGTTGCCCGCGCCTCGGTCCCCTGTGTTAGTTTGGCTATTCAGCGCAGCGATGCCAAGGAACGAGCCGGTTTGCGTAACACGAGACGGGAGTCCGGGCCTGACGTTCCATTCGGGACATTTCGGCCGAATCTTGCGCAAAGAAGCTTGATGCGGGTCGGGCGGCTAATCCCACCCGGCCGCTACGCGCGGAAGATGGCGCGGGAGATGCGCATCCTGGTGCTTCCGCATTTGTTCGACCGCTACGAGCTACGACTGCTTTCTCGCGTCATGCATCCGGGCTCGGTCTTTATCGATGTCGGAGCCAATGTCGGAATCTATACCGTCTTTGCCGCTTTGCGTGGCGGGCCCACGTCACGCGTCTTTGCCGTCGAGCCGAACCCTGCCGCTCTGGAGCGCCTGCACTGCAATCTTTCGCTGAATGGTCTCACCAACGTCGTGGTCGAACCGATCGCTCTCGGCGAGAAGGCGGGACTGGTGAGCTTCAAGCTTGACCGTCGCAACATCGGCAACAGCTCTCTCGTATTTGACCGAGACGCTCCTGCGGGCGACCTGATCGAGGTCCAGGGTCAAACGCTCATGGATCTCTGCGCCCGTTACGGCATCGTCAGGCTTGACGCCATCAAGCTCGATGTCGAGGGCGCGGAAGACCAGATTCTCTTTCCCTTCTTTGCCGAGGCGCCGGCCTCCCTCTGGCCGACCTTGCTGCTCGTTGAGAACAGCGAGGGCCAGTGGCGGCGAGATTGTGCTTCTATGCTCATCGAGAAGGGTTATCGGCGGAAGCGCATTCCCTCCCGCAACCTGGCGTTCTGGCGCCCTGCGCCGCGACCCTAGCGCCGTCACGCCAGCCCATGAAGCCGCTCAGAGTCGTCTTCCTCGCCGACACCAGGCCCGGGCATTTTCACGTGGCGCAAGGGGTGATTGCGGCGCTTGAGCGGCTTCGCCCCGTCGAGGTGACCCGCATCGAGGTCAAGCGCAAATGGATCGTGCCGACGCGCTGGCTCCGGCGCCGCATCACGGCCAAAACCTTCTTTCCGCCGCGCATGCTGCGCATGGCCTATCGCATCGACGCTTACGCCCTGCCCAAGGCCGATCTCGTCGTCTCCGCCGGCGGCGAGACCCAGATGCCGAACATCTGCGTTGCGCGCTTTCTCGACATTCCCAGCATCTTTTGCGGCTCGCTCCTGCGCGGATTGTCGCCTGAAAATTTCAGCCTCATCATCTCTTCCTACGAGCGCGATGCGACAAGCCCCCGTCACTTGGTTGTGCTCAAGCCCTCCTCGATCGATCCCGAGGCGCTCGGACGCCCGAAGATCGTGCCGCGCTATGGCCCGGGCAAGCGGCCTGAGCTTGCCGGTCTCCTGATCGGCGGCAATGCCGGTCCGTTCCGCTATCGGCGCGCCGAGTGGGAGCGCCTGCTCGCCTTCGCGGGCGATGTCTCGCGGGCCTGGGGCACGCGATGGCTCGTCTCCACCTCGCGCCGGACCCCCGACTTTGTCGCTGATCGCGTCGCGGAACTCGCCGCTAATAGCGGCATCGTTTCGCGTTTCATCGATTACCGGAAAGCCGGGCCGGGGACCCTGCCGGAGGTCTTTTCGCAGGCCGAGGTTATTGTCTGCACCGAGGATTCGAGCACGATGATCTCGGAGGCCGTGTGTGCGCGTCTGCCGGTTGTCGGTGCCGCGCCGAGCGCTCATCGCTTCACCGACGAGGAGCAAGAGTACCGAGACTTCCTCGTCCGCAACGATTGGTGCCGGGTGCTGCCGATCGCCGAGCTGACCCCCGATACCTTCGCCCGCGCGCTTTCCGAGATCGAGGTGTTGCAAGAGAACCCGCTCGATGCGCTCGCGGCGAAGCTGAAGGAGCGCCTGCCCGATCTCCTTGGCGATCGCGATTGAGTCTCGCGCGCCGATTGGCTAGAAGCCGTTCTTCCCTTGCCACCGCATTCAGGAGCTTAACGTGGCCACGCCTCAATACGTCTATGTCATGAACCGCCTGTCAAAGACCTACCAGGGCGGCAAGCAGGTATTGAAGGACGTCACGCTCGCCTTCCTGCCCGGCGCCAAGATCGGCGTCGTCGGCGTGAACGGTTCCGGCAAGTCGACCCTGCTCCGCATCATGGCGGGCCAGGAGACCGAGTTCGTGGGCGAAGCCTGGGCCGCCGAAGGCGTGAGCGTAGGCTATCTGCCGCAAGAGCCGGTCCTCGACGAGACCAAGGACGTCGCCGGCAATGTCATGGAGGGCGTCGCTGGGAAGAAGGCGAAGCTCGACCGCTACAATGAGCTTGCCATGAACTATTCCGACGAAACGACGGAGGAGATGGCGCAGCTTCAAGACGAGATCGACGCGCAAGGGCTGTGGGACCTCGACGCGCAGGTGGAGCAGGCCATGGACGCGCTCTGCTGCCCGCCCGGCGATACTGACGTGAAGACTCTGTCAGGCGGCGAGAGGCGCCGCGTGGCGCTGTGCCGGCTCTTGCTTGCCAAGCCCGACATTCTTCTGCTCGACGAGCCGACCAACCATCTCGACGCCGAGAGCGTCGCCTGGCTCGAGCATCATTTGCGCGACTATCCGGGCACCGTGATCATGGTGACCCACGACCGCTACTTCCTCGACAACATCACCGAGTGGACGCTCGAGCTCGATCGCGGGGCCGGCATCCCCTACAAGGGCAGCTACTCGTCCTGGCTCGAGCAGAAGAAGATGCGGCTCGACGTCGAGGGCAAGCAGGACGAGGCGAGGCAGCAAACGCTTGCCCGCGAGCTCGATTGGATCAGGGCGAGCCCAAAAGCGCGGCAGGCCAAGTCCAAGGCGCGCATCCGCGCCTATGAGGACATGCTCGCCGAGGCGGCGCGCGACAAAGGCGGCAAGGCGCAGATCACGATTCCGCCCGGGCCCCGGCTCGGCGATGTCGTGATCGAGGCCGATCAGTTGAACAAAGGCTTCGGCGACATGCTCCTGATCGACGAACTCTCCTTCAAGCTGCCGCCCGGCGGCATTGTCGGGGTGATCGGACCGAACGGCGCCGGCAAGACGACGCTGTTCCGCATGATCGTCGGCCAGGACAAGCCCGATGACGGCACGATCCGCGTCGGCGAGACGGTGAAGCTCGGCTATGTCGATCAGTCCCGCGATGCGCTCGACGGCAGGAAGTCGGTGTTCGAGGAGATCTCGGGCGGCAACGACGTGATCAAGCTCGGGACCCGCGACGTGCCGTCCCGCGCCTATGTCGGCTGGTTCAATTTCAAGGGGTCCGACCAGCAAAAGAAGGTCGGCCAACTCTCGGGCGGCGAACGCAACCGCGTGCATCTCGCCAAGATGCTGAAGTCGGGCGCCAATCTGATCCTTCTCGACGAGCCGACCAACGATCTCGATGTCGAAACACTGTCCTCTCTCGAAGCGGCGCTCGAGGATTTCCCCGGCTGCGCCGTCATCATCAGCCACGACCGCTTTTTCCTGGATCGCATCGCCACCCACATCCTGTCGTTCGAGGGCGACAGCCACGTCGAGTGGTTCGAGGGCAATTTCGAGGACTACGAGGAGGACAAGAAGCGCCGGCTGGGCGAGGACGCCGTCCTGCCGAAACGCATCAAATACAAGCACTTCGCCCGCCGGTGAGGCGGGGCCCTTGCATCTCTTCATAAAAACGTATAAACATATCTTTATGTCCAGTGATGAGAAAAGCGGACCACCAGGTTTATCCCGTGCCCAAGCCTTGGCAGGCTTGCGCGCGGCCGGAGAAGCCACGCGGCTTCGCATCCTGGCGCTGCTCTCCGCCGGCGAGCTGAACGTCAAGGACCTGACCCAGATCCTCGGCCAGAGCCAGCCGCGCATCAGCCGGCACCTGAAACTCATGGCCGAAGCGGGGCTGATCCGGCGCTTCCGCGAGGGCTCTTGGGTCTTCTTCCGTCTCGCCGATTCCGGGGCGGAAGCCGCGCTCGCCCGCGCCATTGTCGCGAGCCTCGACCCCACCGACCTTACTCTCGCGCGCGACCGCGCGCGGGCTTCCGCCGTCGAGAAGACACGCGCCGAGGCCGCGCAAGCCTATTTCAAGACGCATGCGAGCGAATGGGATGAGATCCGCGCGCTTCACGTGGCCGAGAAGGACGTCGAAGCCGCCATGGATGCGGCGCTCGGGCGGGACCCCTTTGGGCTGCTCGTCGATCTCGGCACCGGAACGGGCCGCATCCTCGAGCTCTTCGCTTCCCGCGCGACCCGCGCGCTCGGCTTCGATCTCAATCACGCGATGTTGGCGTACGCGCGCATGAAGCTCGAGCGGGCTGGGCTCTCCCATGCGCAAGTGCGCCACGGCGATCTCAACAACGTCCCGCTACCGGACGGCGCCGCCGACGCCGTGGTGCTGCATCAGGTCTTGCATTTTCTCGATGACCCGGCGGCGGCCATTGCCGAAGCGGGGCGTCTCTTGGCGCCGGGCGGAAGGCTGCTTGTCGTCGATTTCGCCCCGCATGAGTTGGAGTTCTTGCGCGAGCAGTCGGCCCACCGCAGGCTCGGCTTCGGACGCGCCCAGCTTGGCCGCCTGTTCGAAAGCGCGGGCCTCAAGCTCGAGCGCTTCCGCGAGCTCAAGCCCGCGCCGTCCGGCGGCAAGCTGACCGTATCGCTCTGGCTCGGCCTGAAGCCCGCCGCTGCCGCGAAGAAGCGGAAAGTGGGCGCCAAGGTGGAGGCCGCCGCGTGATGCTCGCATCCTCCGAACCCAAGAGCCGCATTCTCGGCCGCGGCGCCATCGACGTATCGTTCGAGTTCTTTCCGCCGAAGACCGAGGCGATGGAACAGACTCTGTGGAGCTCGATCCGCCGCCTCGAACCGCTCAGGCCGCGCTATGTCTCGGTGACATATGGGGCCGGCGGCTCCACGCGCGAGCGCACCCATGGCACGGTCGCGCGTATCCTGCGCGAGACCACGCTGAAACCCGCGGCGCACCTGACCTGCGTCGAGGCTACGCGCGAGGAGATCGACGATATCATCCGCGATTATTGGGATCTTGGCGTGCGCCACATCGTGGCGCTGCGTGGCGATCCTCCCGGAGGCGTCGGTCAGCGTTACCAGCCGACGCCCGGCGGCTATGGTAACGCCGCCGGCCTCGCCGAGGGCATCAAGGCGATTGCGCCATTCGAAGTTTCGGTCGGCTGCTACCCCGAGAAGCATCCCGAGTCGCCGAGCGTCGAAGCCGATATCGACGTGCTCAAGGCCAAGATCGACGCCGGCGCCACGACCGCGATCACCCAGTTCTTCTTCGATAATGCCATGTACTTCCGCTATCTCGATCGCGTCCGCGCGCGCGGCATCACCATTCCCATCGTGCCGGGCATCGTTCCCATCCACAATTTCAAGCAGATCGCGATCTTCGCCGCAAAATCGGGCGCGAGCGTTCCGGACTGGCTCGGCCATCGATTCGAAGGCTTGGACGACGACCAGGAGACGCGTCATCTCGTGGCTGCCGCCGTCGCCGCCGAGCAGGTCCTTGGCCTGGTCGACCAGGGAATCAAAGAGTTTCATTTTTACACGCTGAACCGCGCCGACCTCGTCTATGCCATCTGCCATTTGTTGGGCCTGCGCCCGGCGAAGGCGTTTTTGGATGTGAAGGCGGCGTCATGACCCGGAAACAGCGTATCGAAGCGTTGAAGCGGGAAGCGAAGCAACGCATCCTCATTCTCGATGGCGCCATGGGCACCATGATCCAGCGCCATAAGCTTGACGAAGCAGGCTACCGCGGCGATCGCTTTAAGGATCATGCGCGCGATCTGAAAGGTAACAACGACCTCCTGGTTTTGACTCAGCCCAAAATCATCGCCGCCATCCACGACGCCTATCTCGAAGCCGGCGCCGATATCGTCGAGACCAACACCTTCAACGCGCAGGCCATCAGCCAGTCCGATTACGGGCTCGAGGACATCTCTTACGAGATGAATGTCGCCGCCGCCAAACTCGCGCGCGCGTCGGCCGACGCTTGGACCAAAAAGACGCCCGGCAAGCCGCGCTTCGTCGCGGGCGCCATCGGCCCGACCAACCGCACCGCTTCGATCTCGCCGGATGTGAACAATCCCGGCTTCCGCAACGTGAGCTTCGATGCTCTGGTCGAGGCCTACGCCGTGCAAGCGCGCGGGCTGATCGAGGGCGGTTGCGACTTCGTCCTCATCGAGACGGTGTTCGACACGTTGAATGCCAAGGCCGGGGGCTTCGCCGTCGAGCAGGTGTTCGATGAACTGGGCGAGCGTGTGCCGGTCATGGTCTCGGGCACCATCACGGATCTTTCGGGACGCAACCTCTCGGGCCAGACGCCCGAAGCCTTCTGGTACTCGATGGAGCATCTGCGCCCGTTCTCCATCGGACTGAATTGCGCCTTTGGCGCCGAGCAGCTCAGGCCTTGCGTCGACGAAATCGCGCATGTGGCCGCGACCTATGTCAGCGTCTATCCCAATGCCGGGCTTCCCAACGAGATGGGCGAGTACGACGAGACCCCCGAATTCATGGCGGGTCTGCTCGAGGAATGGGCGCGGGACGGCCTCCTCAACATTGTCGGCGGCTGTTGCGGCACCACGCCCGAGCATATCCGCGCCATCGCCGCGGCGGTCTCCAAGTACAAGCCGCGGCGCGTGCCGGAAGTCGCGCACAAGCTCCGCCTCTCGGGCCTCGATCCCTTCGTGCACGGGTAAAGCGCTGACATGAGCAACGGCGCCCAGAACTTCGTCATGGTCGGCGAGCGGACCAACGTCACCGGCTCGGCTCGTTTCCGCAAGCTGATCGAGGCGAACGATTACGCCGCGGCTCTCGAAGTCGCGCGCCAGCAGGTCGAGAACGGCGCGAACATGCTCGACGTCAACATGGACGAGGGCATGCTCAATTCCGAGCAGGCTATGACCACCTTCCTCAGCCTGATCGCGGCCGAGCCGGACATCGCCCGCGTGCCGATCATGATCGATTCCTCGAAATGGTCGGTGATCGAGGCCGGGCTGAAATGCGTACAAGGGAAGGCGGTGGTCAATTCCATCAGCATGAAGGA
Organism: Methyloceanibacter sp.; assembly: GCA_036280475.1. Lineage (GTDB taxonomy): Bacteria > Pseudomonadota > Alphaproteobacteria > Rhizobiales > Methyloligellaceae > Methyloceanibacter. Next base: position 8,073 of record DASUQP010000208.1, read on the forward strand.
AGGCGAGGGGCCCTTTCTCGACCACGCGCGCAAAGTGCGCCGCTTTGGCGCCGCGGTCGTGGTCATGGCCTTCGACGAAAAGGGCCAGGCCGAATCGGTTGAGCGCAAGTTCGAGATCTGCAAGCGGGCCTACCGCCTCCTGACCGAACAGGTCGGCTTCCCCGCGGAAGACATCATCTTCGATCCCAACATCTTCGCTGTGGCGACCGGCATCGAGGAGCACAACGACTATGCGCGCGCCTATATCGAGGCGACGCGGCGGATCAAGGCCGAGCTCCCTTTCGTGCATGTGTCGGGCGGCGTCTCGAATCTCTCGTTTGCCTTTCGCGGCAACGAACGCGTGCGCGAAGCCATGCACTCGGTGTTCCTCTATCACGCGATCGAGGCCGGCATGGATATGGGCATCGTCAATGCCGGACAGCTTGCGCTCTACGACGACATCGAGCCTGAGCTGCGCACACTCGTGGAGGACGTGATCCTCAACCGCCACGCGGACGCGACCGACCGGCTGCTCGAAGCGGCCCAACGTTTCAAGGGGGAGGGCGCCCAGAAACGCGAGGTCGATCTCTCCTGGCGCGAGAAGCCGGTCGACGAGCGCCTGATCCACGCGCTCGTCCACGGCATCGGCAACTATATCGACGAAGACACCGAGGAAGCGCGGGCGCACGCCGAGCGTCCGCTCCATGTCATCGAGGGGCCGCTGATGGCGGGCATGAACGTCGTCGGCGACCTGTTCGGCTCAGGCAAGATGTTCCTCCCGCAGGTGGTGAAGTCCGCCCGCGTGATGAAGCAGGCCGTCGCCTATCTCATGCCCTTCATGGAGAAGGAAAAGGAGGAGCTTGGGCTCGCGCAAGGAGAACCCGCCGGCAAGATTCTTCTCGCCACGGTGAAGGGCGACGTCCACGACATCGGCAAGAACATCGTCGGCGTCGTGCTCCAATGCAACAATTACGAGGTCACCGATCTCGGTGTCATGGTGCCCGCGCAAGTGATCCTCGAGACGGCGCGCGAGAAGAAAGTGGACATCATCGGCCTCTCGGGACTGATCACGCCGTCGCTCGACGAGATGTGCCATGTCGCCGCCGAGATGGAACGCGAGGGCTTCGATCTGCCGCTCCTGATCGGCGGCGCCACCACGAGCCGCGTGCATACCGCGGTGAAGATCAGCCCGAACTACCGCAAGAGCCAGGCGATCTATGTGACCGACGCGAGCCGCGCCGTCGGCGTGGTGTCGAGCCTGATGTCGGCGGAGGAACGGCCCAAAGCGATTGCAAAAGTGCGCGAAGAGTATCACAGCATGGCGGACTCCTATGCGCGCGGGCAGGCCGACAAGCGCCGCGTCTCGCTATCGGAGGCGCGCGCGAACAAGCTCAAGCTCGATTGGACGGGCTACGTGCCGCCGAAGCCGTCCTTCATCGGCACGCGCGCCTTCAAGAGCTACGACCTCGCCGACCTCGCCCGCTATATCGATTGGACGCCGTTCTTCCACGCCTGGGAGCTGACCGGGACGTTTCCCCGTATCCTCGACGACGACAAATATGGCGAGGCCGCGCGCGATCTCTTTGAAGACGCGCAGAGCATGCTGACGCAGCTCATCGAGGAGAAGTGGCTGACCGCAAACGGTGTCGTCGGCTTCTGGCCCGCGAACAGCACGGGCGACGATATCGAGCTTTACACCGACGAGACGCGCACGAAGCGCCTCGCCACCCTCCACACCATCCGCCAGCAGATGGACCGGGACAAGGACAAGCCCAATCTCGCGCTTGCCGATTTCGTCGCGCCGAAACAAACGAGACTTGCCGACTATGTCGGCGGTTTCGCCGTGACGGCCGGTATCGGCGAGGAGGACACGGCCCGGCGCTTCGAGCGCGCCAACGACGACTATTCCAAGATCATGGTCAAGGCGCTCGCCGACCGCCTTGCCGAAGCCTTCGCCGAGGCGCTGCATGAAAAGGTGCGGCGTGAGTTATGGGCGTATGCGCCCGGGGAGAAGCTGACCAACGAAGAGTTGGTTGCAGAGGCCTACGTCGGCATTCGCCCCGCGCCGGGCTACCCGGCCCAGCCCGACCACACGGAGAAGGGCACGCTTTTCGCTGTGCTTGGTGCGGAAAAGGCGACCGGGCTCAAATTGACGGAATCTTATGCCATGTGGCCGGCGGCCGCCGTCTCGGGGCTCTACTTCTCGCACCCTGAGTCGCGCTATTTCGGCGTGGGCAAGATCGGCCGCGACCAGGTCGAAGACTACGCCTTGCGCAAAGGCTGGAGCCTTGCCGAGGCCGAGCGCTGGCTCGCGCCCATCCTCAGCTACGACCCGAAGCTGATCGCCGAGGCGGCGGCTTAGCCTGCGGCCGGCACAAATCCGCCCCGGCCCCGGGCCGGTAACATAAAGCTGCGAAAGGGTTTGAGGCTTTTAAGCTAGATCATCCCGAGGATGACGGCAGCGATAAAGCCAAACGACATTACCGCCATGAGGGCGGTCAGCTTGGCTGTCAGATCCATCGGAAACTCCTTTCCGATTGGAGGCGTGCCCTTCTAGCGGTTCACCAAGTTTAGGGGCGGCCCCTTGCATCGCCAAGACGTTTCCTTGTTGCACTGCACAACTGCGGTGCCGTCAACGTCTTGGCTCTAAACGCAGGCGCGGGGGATTTGGTTCATCGGGGCTGCGATCGCAGAAATCCGGCGCGATTAACGGCCTTGCCGGCCCAATGAAAATCAATGCAGTAGGCGGCACAGTTTAGCCGCAGCGGCAACAAATTCCGGGCGCTCTTGTCCGATAGGGGAGCGCTGGAGCCTGATCTTGCGGGGGAAGAGCCCTGCGCCGGTATGGGTTGGCCGTTTCATCCAGAGGGAATAGATGAAGACTGTCACCGCTTCGGGCCTGGGCTTGCTGGGCCTCCTTATTGCCCTTCCGGCGCAGGCTCTCACCATCACCAACACCGACTCCGACCCTCGTACCGTCACGGTCAAAGCCGGCAGCGATAACAAGGCGCTGACCGTCGAAGCCGGGAAGGCGGTAGAGCCGCCCTGCGATCCGAGTTGCACGATCGAGCTCGAGAACGGCGAGCTCTATGAGATGCAAGGGGACGAAGTGGTCGCGATCGAGGATGGCATCATCTTCGTCGATGCCGTGACACCATAAGCAGATAGACGGACCGCACGACACGCCGGGCAGCTTCGCGGCACGACCGTTCACCGCGTGATCGGGACGGGGCCTGTTTGCGAGATCATCGGGCAGTCGAGTGTCTTCTCCAGGGCGTCGACCAAATCCTGCTCTGAGTTGGCGCGGGCGAAGAGCCCGCGATTCTCGTTGGCGAGACACATGAGGTCGACCACGCTGTTGCCCCCCGTCCAGGAGAAGCCTTCATAGCGGAAGGCGATGGCGTGAACCGTCAGCTGGTGGCCAAGAAGCCGAAGCTGTTTGCCGAGTTCGCAGGGCAACCCGCCGCACGTCTCCTCGCCGTCGGTCACGACGACGATCACGCCAGGCTTGTTGCGATAGTTGAGCACCTCCGCCGCCTGCTGGACAGCCGAGGTGAGCGGGGTCTTGCCGGCGGGAACCAAGGCGTTCACCGCGCGCATGATCTGCTTGAAGGCGTCGGCCGTCGGCTTGAGGTCGAGCTTGACGTTGCACTGGTTGTAAGGTCCGGGCCCGTAGGTGATGAGACCGACGCGACGATGCTTGGTCGCGGTCGGCAGGACCCGCGCGAGCGCCGCACGCACCTCATCGATCCGGGGCCTCGAGTTGGGAATGCCGAGCGTCTGGTTGCCCGACATCGAACCCGACGCATCGAACACGATCATGGCGTCCTCGGTGCAAGGCGAGGGCGCCTTCTCCTCGGCGGCAGCCGGACTGCCGGCCAAGATACTGGTTAGGGCTATGACTCCGAACCGGAAACCGCCACGCAAGGCAATCCGGCCCCGGGCAAACATTCTCGCCATTGCTCAACTCTCCCGAAAGCCGTGCCGACTTTAGCGTAAGAAACGGGGATGCAAAGGGGGGGGTCGTGCCGCCTCCGGAAGCGGAGGCTGACAAGGCGCTAGCCCTTGCCCTTGGTGCGGGTTTGCCCCGGGGCTGCGTTGCGCTCGAGGAAATCGATCATCAGGCCCGCCACGTCGGTTCCGGTCGCCTGTTCAAGCCCCTCGATGCCTGGCGACGAATTGACCTCGACGACGAGCGGCCCATTTTTCGAGCGGAGCATGTCGACACCGCAAACGTTGAGCCCGAGCGTGCGCGCGGCTCCGACCGCGGCACGCCGTTCCTGCGGCGTGACGCGCACCTTCTCGCCCGCGCCGCCGCGATGAAGATTGGAGCGGAAGTCGCCGGGCGCGCCCGAGCGCTGCATCGCCGCCACCACCTTCTCGCCGATGACGAGCGCGCGGATATCGGTGGCGTCTGCCTCCTCGATGAATTGCTGCACAAGGATGTTGATGTTCACGCCCTGGAACGCCTCGATCACCGACTTCGCCGACTTCACCGTTTCGCCGAGGACGACGCCGATGCCTTGCGTCCCCTCTAAGAGCTTGATGACCACGGGCGGACCGCCGACGAGATCGATGATGTCCTCGGCCTGGTTCGGGTCGTGGGTGAATGCGGTCACCGGAAGCCCAATCCCGCGCCGGGCCAAGAGTTGGAGGCAGCGAAGCTTGTCGCGCGAGCGGCCGATCGCCACCGACTCGTTCAACGGATAAACGCCCATGACCTCGAATTGCCGCAGCACGGCCAGCCCATAGAACGTCACCGAGGCGCCGATGCGCGGGATCACGGCATCGAAATCGTCAAGTTGCCGTTTGCGATAGTAGAGGGTGGGGCGGCGCGAGGTGATATTGATGGAAACTCTGAGCGTGTTGATGACTTCGATGTCGTGTCCCCGCGCCCGCGCCGCTTCGCAAATGCGGCGATGGCTGTAGAGGTGTGGATTGCGCGCGAGCAACGCTATCTTCATTGGAGACTCGTGACGAAGGGGTGGGAATGATCCGCTATCGCAGCAATTTCCCCACCTTCAAGGATGGGAGCTTGCGCCTTTGGCGTGGGCTCGTCCGTCTTGTGCCCAAGAGATAAGAGCGGCCGGGCTCGACCAGAACGCGATCCTCCAACGCCGTGCGGCCGAGCAGCATGCGGAAGCCCATCTGATCGCGATTGGCAAGAGCGAGCTCGATCGGCCAAGACGTGGTCCCGAGCTGGAGGCGGGTCCTGATGATGTAGCGATGTTCCAGGCCGCCGCCCGAGTTCCGCACCGTACGCTCATCGATCGCCAGCGCCTCGCATGCGACCTTCATGGCATCGCTCCGTTGCATCGGATGGAGCTCGAACCGGACCCACAGCGCGCCGGCGCGGCGGAAGGGCTCGATTTTGTAGGCGTGGAGCGCGCTCGTCCTCGCCCCGGTATCGACCTTCGCCTTGATCGCACCGATGCCGAGTTCCGGCAGCGCGACCCATTCGCGCCAGCCGATCGAGGGCCTGTCGTTGGGGTTGAGGCTTGCTTCCATGGCTCGGCGATGGATCGCGCGGAATTTTGCTCTGACCGATTTAGCACAGCGCCACCGAATTGGCTCGGCTTCAAGGGGAGGTCGCCCTCGACTATAGTGCCCTGGCGAACGGCTCTTGGGAGAATGGGGGCCATGGGCAGGAACCAGCATGTGGTCAGCCGCGGCGAGGGCTGGGCGGTCGAGGCCGAGGGGGAGGCAAAGCCGGTCGCCATCTTCAAGACCCAAAGCGAGGCCTGGGAGAAGGCGAAGTCGATTGCGCGGAAGGAGCGCTCCGAGGCGTTCCTGCATGCCAAGAACGGGCAGGTCCGCGCGCGCAACACCTATGGGTACGATCCGCGCCGCAGCAAAGGCTGACCGGACCCCCGCTTTTCTTCGCTGCGCCAACGCCGCATCAGCGATTCATTTACTGAGTTTGCGAATTTCGGCGGCCGTTTAGCGCTCTTTGTTTGCATCTCCCTTGCGAAGCTCCTCCGCAAAAAGGAGGCGCTCCATGGACCAGCAATCACGGACCATTCGAGACGCGTCGATCGGCGCGATCGCCGCGCTCTCGATCCTGTCAGCACTGTCCGTCGCCGCCTGCGCGGTCAAGCAGCCTTACGAGTTTCCGGCCATGAGGCTGACCAGTCCGCCCGGGGTCGACGGGGAATCCCGGCAATAGGCCGAGGGACAAGCCCGGAGGGAGAGTTCGATGCGTTTCTTCATTGGTGCACTCGCACTTCTTGTCATCGTCGCGGTGTTGGCCTCGCCCGCCGCACTGCTGCTCGGCTGGGTGCAACTTGCAGACATCCGCGAGATCACAGCCCCCAGCGCCACGGATCCCGCGCTGGCGCCTGCGGCGGAACCGGCAAAGCAATAGACAGGCAATTTGCCTTTGCTGGCGGCCGCAAGGGCTTTCATGTAAAAGCCCTTTACATGAGTCCCTCCGACCGCTGGCGGCGCCCGCATTCCTATCACCATGGCAACCTCAGGGAGGTGCTGCTCGAGGCGGCGCGCAAGCTGATCGAGCAATACGGACCTGCGGGTTTCAGCCTGACCGAGGCGGCGCGGCTCGCGGGCGTCAGCCCCGCCGCGCCCTATCGCCATTTCCGCGATCGCGACGCGCTTCTGGCCGAGGTGGCACGCTCAGGGTTCGAGCGCTTCGCCGCGCGCCTCGACACGGCCTGGAACAACGGCATTCCCACGCCGCTCTCGGCCTTCGAGCAACTGGGCCGCGCCTATCTCGCCTTCGCCCGCGACGAGCCTGCGAGTTATGCGGTCATGTTCGAGGCCGGGTTCACCGAGGCGTCGCGCGAACCGATCCCGGCCGCCGAGCGCGCCTTCGATGTGTTGCAGAAGGCGGCGGCCGCTCTCTGCCGGCAATTGCCTGAAAGCGAGCGTCCGCCGGTCAAGCTGATGAGCCTGCATATCTGGGCGATCTCGCATGGCGTCGCCACGCTCTTCGCCCAAGGCGAGGTTCGCAAGGTACCGATGAAGGCCGAGGAGATCCTCGAAAGCGCCATGCTGATTTACCTGAAAGGTCTCGGCATCCTCTCGGACACGAAGGCTGCACCGACGCGATGAGTCCTTTTTTAACGTCCCCATCGTGGGGATGGAGGAGTCCGAGCATGCGCCGCTATTCTAACCTCCCCCTCGTGGGGAGGTCCGACGCCGCTGAAAGCGGCGTCGGGGTGGGGGGCGTGCGTCTCACGTGGTGAAACCGTCGCGCATTGAAACGCCATCACCCCACCCGGCTCGGCCTTCGGCCTCGCCGCCCTCCCCATCGAGGGAAGGGTTAAGCCCGAGCAAGGGGAGGGGGATGTGACGATCAGCGCTCGGCCTGGAGCCAGTTCAGCACCCGCTCCCAATCGGCGCGCGTGCCGTTGAAGCTGTTGCGATCGACCTTGCCGCTCACGCCCGGCACTGTCCCGGTGGTGGTGAACTGCCAGAACGTCCAAGACCGATCGCGATAGACTTCGCGAGGCTCGGCGGCGACCGAGCGCAGCCAGAAATGATAATCGGGGAATGCGCCCTCGAGCACCTCGCGGTGGAACTTGGGATCGGTGTAGATGATCGGCCGCTTGCCCGTATGGGTCTGCAACGCCGCGAGCAGAGTGCGGATCGTTTTCAGCGCGTCGTCGCGCCGAACTCTCTTCGGGCAGGTCCTGGAATGGGTGTTCCATTCCAAATCAAGCACCGGCGGCAGCGCGTCCGCGTCGGCCGGCACGTTCAGCATGAACCACAACGCTTGCTCATGCGCCGGCCGGCACCAGTAGATGAAATGATAGGCGCCGCGCGCCACGCCTGCGCGCTTTGCCCCATACCAATTGTCGAGGAACTTCGGATCGATGTGATCGCCGCCCTCTGTCGCCTTGATGAAGACGAAGTGGATGCCGGCCGCCCGCACGGCTCTCCAGTCGATATCGCCTTGCCAGTAGGAGACGTCGATGCCCTGGACCGGCATGGTGTGGGCGGCGACGACTCCATTGTGCGGCCTGGCGTCGCGCAGGGACCGGGCCGCGCCGTCTTTGGCGCCGGCGGCAACAAGGAACGACGTCACGGC
>DASUQP010000209.1:0-5842 GCA_036280475.1 Methyloceanibacter sp.
GGCGGCGAACCGCTCGTCGTCTATTTCGACGATATCCGCCTCGTCCGCGACCTTCTCGGCGACTACGACGCAAATCTCGCCGTGCTCGAGGACCGGCTCGGGGTCGAGGCCGTGGTCAACGGCAACGCGGTGAGCTTGCGCGGCAGTGAAATTTCCTGCGCCACAGCCAAATCGGTGCTGGAACAGCTCTACGGCAGGCTCGCCCAGGGCGAGGCGATCGGCGTCGGCGAAGTGGTCGGCGCGATCCGCCACGCGCGGGCCTTGGAGCCGAGCGATGACGGCGCGCCGGGCTCCAGCCTCCCCGAGGCTCGCCAGATCCGCACGCGCAAGCGCCTCATCACGGCGCGGACGCCGGTGCAGAGCGCCTATCTTGCCTCGCTCGAGCGCAACGATCTCGTTTTCGCCACAGGCCCGGCAGGCACCGGCAAGACCTATCTCGCCGTCGCTTTTGCCGCCGCATGTCTCGAGAGCGGGCGATGCGACCGGCTGATCTTGTCGCGGCCGGCGGTCGAGGCCGGAGAGCGGCTCGGCTTTCTTCCCGGCGACATGCGCGAAAAGGTCGATCCTTACCTGCGCCCGCTCTACGACGCGCTCTATGACGTGCTCGCGCCGGAGCGGGTCGAGCGCGGGCTCGCATCCGGCGCCATCGAGATCGCACCCCTTGCCTTCATGCGCGGCCGCACCCTCTCCCACGCCATCATCATCCTCGACGAGGCGCAAAACTGCACGGCCGTCCAGCTCAAGATGGCGCTGACCAGGATCGGCGACGAGAGCAAGATGATCGTGACAGGCGATCCGACGCAGGTCGACCTTCCGCCCGGCAAGGACTCAGGCCTGCTCGAGGCGATCAAGCTTCTCAAGGGCATCGACGACATCGACCATATCGCGTTCACGCGTGCCGACGTTGTCCGCCGGGAACTGGTGGGCAAGATCGTCGACGCCTACGAATCCGCTCCCCTCAAGGGTGGGCGTCATGGCTGACGGCGGCCCTAGTCGCAGGCGTCCGGTCATCGGAGGCGTCTCGCTCGCGATCGAAACAGTGCGTCGCGAGCCGGCGTGGGCGCGCGCGAAAGTGACCGACGCTCTCTTGAAGCAGGCTGCACGCGCGGCTTTGCGCGCCGCTCCCCCTTCCGGCCCATCCCACAGCATCACTCTGGTACTGACCGGCGATGCCGAGATGCGCGACCTCAACCGCCTCTGGCGGGGAAAAGAGGCTCCCACCAATGTGCTGTCCTTTCCCGCCGATGCGAAGAGAGACCGGGGCTTTCTCGGCGATATCGTGCTTGCCTACGAGACGACGCTGAGAGAGGCGAACGAGCGCGATATCTCTCTTGCGGACCATGTCTCTCACCTCGTCGTCCACGGCATGCTTCATCTGCTCGGCTTCGATCATGCCGACGACGAGGCGGCTCAGCGCATGGAGGAGATCGAGCGGATCGCGCTCTCCGCGATCGGCGTCGCGGACCCTTATGCCGAGACGGATGAGCCCCGCCACGCGGAGGCGTCGCCATGAGCAACACGCCAGCGGCCGAGAAGGACCTGCCGCAACAAGAGACGCCTCAGACGGAAGAAGAGGTCTCCTGGTTCGACCGGCTGCTGCAGACCTTCGGCCTCGGCGAAGAGCCCGATTTGCGCGAGCTGATCGAGGACGCCCTTGCCCGCAGCAAGAGCGATACGTTGAGCGGGCAGGAGCGCAGCATGCTGCGCCGCATCCTGCGATTCGGGACGCTCAGGGTCGAGGACGTCATGGTGCCGCGCGCCGACGTCGTTGCGGTCGACGATACCGTCACCGTCGCGGAGCTGATGCATGTATTCCGCGAGGCTGAGCTTTCGCGCGTGCCTGTCTATCATGAGACGCTCGACGACCCGCGCGGCATGATCCATATCCGCGATCTGATGTCGTGGATCACGGCTGAGGCCGAAACCGGCGACGGCGCAGGACTCGATCTCGGCAAGGTCGACCTCACGCGCACGGTCGGCAGCATCAAAATCACGCGCGAGTCGCTCTACGTGCCGGCATCGATGTCCGTGCTCGATCTCCTTCTCAAGATGCAGACGACGCGGCTCCATCTCGCTCTTGTGGTTGACGAGTATGGCGGGACCGATGGGCTCGTCTCCATCGAGGATCTCATCGAGGAAGTGGTTGGCGAGATCGCCGACGAGCACGATGTCGAGGTTGAGCCTTTGATCAGGTCGGATCCAAGGCTCGGTCTCGTCGCCGATGCGCGGATGCCGATCGAAGAGTTCGAGAAGCATCTCGGTTTGGCGCTGGTATCCGACGATGACGGGGAGGACATCGACACGCTGGGCGGTCTTGCCTTTTCCATCGCCGGCCGGATCCCGGCCAGAGGCGAGCGCGTCCGCCATAGGAGCGGGGTCGAGTTCGAAGTGCTTGAAGCCGATCGGCGGCGGATCAAGAAGCTTCGCGTCCATCTGCCCCCCGCTCCAGACGCCACGGACCCAGAGAGCCAGCAACCCTGATGATGCCGTTGGGCGTGCTCTCGCCTACCCCCTCCAGCCAAGGAGGGGGCGGCCCGTGCTGAGCAAAGCGAACGGCATCGTGACGCGCGCCGCCACCGTCGTTGCGGCCCTTCGCGGCGCACGGCGCGCGATCGCCGCCGTCGTTCTTGGCGCCCTTTCCGTCCTTGCCTTTGCGCCGTTTCACGCCTGGCCGGTCCTGTTCTTCACCTTTGGCGCGCTCGTTTGGCTCCTCGACGGCTGCCACGCCGAGCATGCGCGTCTCGCGCAAAGGGTGAAAGCGGCCGCCTTTGTCGGGTTTTGCTTCGGCTTCGGCTACTTCCTCGCCGGATTCTATTGGATCGCGGAGGCGTTCCTGGTCGAGCCCTGGCGCCACGGCTGGCTGCTCCCCTTCGTCATGACCGCGCTCCCCGGCGGCATGGCGCTCTTCTTCGCCGCTTCTGCCGCCCTTGCCATGCTGCTCTGGCTGCCGGGAGCCGGCAGGGCGTTCGCGTTGGCAATCGCCTTCGGTCTTGCCGAATTCGCCCGCGGCCATGTGTTGACCGGCCTTCCCTGGAATCTCGTCGGTTACAGCCTTCTCGGCGGCTTGCCGCTGATGCAGCTCGCCTCCCTGTTCGGCATCTACGCGCTCAGTCTCCTTGCCGTGCTCCTCTTCGCCGCGCCCGCCGCCATTTTCGCGCCGTCACAGTCGCGGCTCGCGGGAGGCGCGGGCACGGTCGCGCTTGCCGGACTTCTCCTGCTTCTCGTGGCGCTTGGCTATGGGTGGGGCGAGCGCAGGCTAAGCCTGGCCGGAATGGACAGCGCGGGGCTTCGCTTGCGCATCGTCCAGGCCAATGTCGACCAGGCCGAAAAATGGCGCCCTGAGAACAGCGCCGAGATCTTCGCCGACTACCTCGAACTCACCAGGACCGGCGGTGCGTCCGGTCTCGACGGGGTCGCGATCGTGGTCTGGCCCGAGACGGCAGTGCCCTTCCTTCTCGCCGACGATCCCGACGCGCTCGCCGCCATCGCCGCCGTGCTCCCCGAAGGAACCACATTGCTGGTGGGGTCGGCGCGGCTCGTCGAGGAACGGGACGCGCAAGGCATGCTCGTCCGCAACCGCATCTACAATAGTGTTCTCGTCATCGACGACGATGGCCGCGTGATCGGCAGCTACGACAAGATTCATCTCGTCCCGCTGGGAGAGTATCTCCCCTTCCAGGATTTTCTCGAAAGTCTCGGCATGATGCAGCTCACCGGCGTGCGCGGCGGCTTCAGCGTGGGGCAAGGGCCGCGACTGCTGACCATCCCCGATGCGCCACCGGCAACACCGCTCATTTGCTACGAGATCATTTTTCCTCACGCGATCACCGAAGCGGGGACGCGGCCGGGCTGGCTGCTCAATATCACCAACGATGCCTGGTTCGGATCGAGCGCGGGTCCCTATCAGCATTTTCATCAGGCGCAAGTTCGCGCCGTCGAGCAGGGCTTGCCGGTCGCGCGCGCGGCCAATACCGGAATCTCCGCGGTGATCGATTCCTTTGGGCGCGTGCGCGCCGAGATCGGTCTCGGCGAAAAGGGTATTATCGACACAGACTTGCCCAAAGTGGGCCCGCCGCCGCTCTTTGCTCGGCTTGATATCATTATCGATATTGCCGTCTTGGCCTTTGCAGCAATGGGTTGGCTCGCCTGCCGCACCTACCGAATGAGGGCTGCCACATTTGAGGCCGGCTGTCATAATTGAACGGTCAGTCAAATTCCGCGCCGAATTTCTCGCGCCAAGAACGCGCAGCGCCGAAGCATGCTTGACGGGCTACAACCGCGCGCCTATGACGGACGCGCGGCGGGGCCGTCTCACCAAGGTTGTGAGATAGCTGGGCTCTTTTTATCAAACAACCATTGCGACGGGTGAGCGAATGGCAGGGAAGAAGCCAAACCCGGTTGACGCGCATGTCGGAAGCCGGGTGCGATTGCGCCGAATGTTGCTTGGCATGAGTCAGGAGCGTCTCGGTGACAGTATGGGGTTGACGTTTCAGCAGGTGCAAAAATACGAGAAGGGTGTGAATCGCATCGGTGCAAGCCGGCTGTTCCAGATCTCGAAGATCCTCGACGTCCCCGTGCAATTCTTTTTCGAGGAAGCGCCGCAGCTCGGTGAGCGCGGTCATCTGCGGGGGATGGCCGAGCCGGAATCGGAAACCTTCATCCTCGAATTCCTGAACAGCCGCGAAGGGCTCGAACTGAACCGTGCCTTCGTCAAGATCGGCGATGCCAAGGTCCGCAAGACGATCGTCGACCTGGTGCGGGCCTTGAGCGCGAACTGAGCACTTCTTAAGTCGAGCGGTTGCGTGCCGGCTTGACCTCCGGCTCAGTGGTTGTAAGAACCGGGCGCGCAGGCCGCCCGGCCTTACCTCTCGGACAGGAGTGCAAATTGTCGCGGGCTAATTACGTCTTCACCAGCGAGTCGGTGTCGGAAGGCCATCCCGACAAAGTGTGCGACCGGATTTCCGACGCAGTGGTCGACCTCTATCTCGCCGCCGATCCGCTGTCGCGATGCGCGATCGAGACGCTCGTCACGACCAACCGCATCGTCATGGCGGGCGAGGTGCGCGGCCCCGACAGCGTGACGCCGGAGCTGATCGAGCAGGCGGCACGCCGCGCCGTGCGCGAGATCGGATACGAGCAGGCGGGGTTCCACTGGGACCTCGCAGACTTCCAGTTTTATGTGCATGAGCAATCCGCCGACATCGCGGCCGGTGTCGACCCCAATGCCGAGAAGCAGAAGGACGAAGGCGCCGGCGATCAGGGCATCATGTTCGGCTTCGCCTGCCGCGAGACCGAGCCGCTCATGCCCGCGCCGATTTTCTACGCCCACCGCATCTTGCATGAGATGGCAAAGGCCCGGCACAGCGGGCGCGCGCCCGAGCTCGGCCCCGACGCCAAGAGCCAGGTGACGCTCATCTACGAGGACGGCAGGCCGGTGCGCGCGGACTCGGTCGTGGTCTCGACCCAGCATGGCGAGGACGTGAGCCAGGCGCGGGTGACGGAGATCGTCAAGAACTTCGTCCACGAAGTCATGCCCAAAGGCTGGGTCAACGGCTCGACCAAATTCTACGTCAATCCCACCGGCCGCTTCGTGATCGGCGGCCCCGACGGCGATGCCGGACTGACCGGGCGGAAGATCATTGTCGATACGTATGGCGGCGCGGCGCCGCATGGTGGCGGCGCCTTTTCCGGCAAGGACCCGACAAAGGTCGATCGCTCCGCGGCTTACGCCGCGCGCTATCTCGCCAAGAACGTGGTCGCGGCCGGGCTCGCCGACAAATGCACGCTTGAGCTGTCCTACGCGATCGGCGTCTCGCAGCCGCTCTCGCTCTATGTCGATCTG
>DASUQP010000210.1:0-7643 GCA_036280475.1 Methyloceanibacter sp.
CTGTTCCATTTTTGCGCTACCGCCCTGCTACTTGAGCGCAAGGCGCACCGGGTGGGGGGCTTGCCCTTCAAGCGGCAACCTCGTGATTCCGGCGCACGCCGGAATCCAGAATCGAAAGCTGAGCCGGGTTGGATGTTGGTCTTTGCAACCTCGACCCCGTCGCCCACTTTAGCACCCCCCACCCCGACGCCGCCCTCGGCGTCGTCGGACCTCCCCACGAGGGGGAGGTTTCACGCTGGAGGGGCGTCCAGTGGTTCGGCGGCTTCCTTCCAAAAAGGGGGGAACCTTCACTTCCCTCCCCGCCTCTTTTTAACCTCCCCCTCGTGGGAGGTCGGCGCGCCGCTCCATTTTTGCGCTACCGCCCTGCTACTTGAGCGCAAGGCGCACCGGGTGGGGAGCGCTTAGGCATCCTCTCACGTGAAAGCAGCACAGATGCTTGCGAAGAGGTTCGCGGGGGGCTTGCGCTCAAATGGCGCTGGCGGCGCCTTTCGACGGCCATCGAAAGCGCCTATGTTTGGTGCGAAGGAGTAACTCCCATGTTCGACGATTTCTCCAAACGTTCCAAGGCCGTGAAGGCGGCGCTCGATCTGGCCAAGGAGCGAGATTGGGGCGATATCACGCTCACCGATATCGCGCGCGCCGCCGGTCTCAGCCTCGCCGATCTCAGGCGCGAGTTCAGCTGCAAGACGGACATCCTGCGCGCCTTCCAGGCCGAGCTCGATGCCGAGGTGCTGTCCAAGCCGCGCGCGGTAGGCGAGCCGTCAAATCCGCGCGACCGCGTGTTCGACATCGTCATGGCGCGGTTCGAGGCGATGCAGCCCTATAAGCCCGGGCTGAAGCGGATCGCGTCCTATCTCTGTTGCCGGCCAGGCGAGTCCGCGATGTTGGCGTGCTCTTCGCTCGCCTCGCAATATTGGATGCTCGAAGCGGCCGGCGCCAAGCTCGACGGCCCGGGCGGCGCGCTGCGCGTCGGCGGCCTTGCCGCCATCTACGGCAGGGTGTTCTGCGTGTGGCTCGAGGACGACACGCCGACGCTCGACAAGACCATGGCCGCGCTCGACCGAAGGCTCAGCCGGGGCGAACGCATGCTCTCCGGCATGGAGTCGGCCTGCGCCGATCTCTGCCGTTTTGCCTGCGGGCTGATGCCGCGCGGGTGGAAGCGCCACGAGGCTAAAAGGGACGCTCCGCCGAGTACCGGGCCGGCCCCCGCGCCGAGCCCTTAAGCCAGCGGCGACCTATTTCATCCCTTCCCGCGAGGGGCAGGTATGAAGAGACGCATGGCCAAAGTCGGAATTGCCAAGTGACGCTGGATGCCGGCTTTCACCGGCATGTCTCTTTCGAACCTCCCCCTCATGGGGAGGTCCGACGACGCCGAAGGCGGCGTCGGGGTGGGGGGCCTTGCGCTCAAGCGGCGAAGCCGTCGCGCATCAAGCAAGTGCGGCGAGGCGGGTGAGGGTGAGTTAAGGACGGCGCTGGCGCCTGACCCTCACCGCGCGCTATCGCGCGCGTGCTCTCCCCAAGGGGAGAGCGAAGACTGAGGCACAGCTTCTCCTCTAACCTCCCCCTCGTGGGGAGGTCCGACGACGCGCTCTATTCTTGCACTCCCGCGTTGCTACTTGAGCGCAAAGCGCGGCGTCGGGGTGGGGGCCTTGCGCTCAAGCGGCGAGGCCGTCGCGAGCTGAAGTTCCACCCCCCACCCGGCGCGCCACGCGCTCAAGTAGCGAAAACGTAGCGCAAAATTCCAGTGGCGCGCCGACCTCCCCACGAGGGGGAGGTTAGGAGCTTGAGGCGAATCCGGAACGCTAGCCTGAGCGTTAGACGCGAACCTAGTCGGGAAGATTGTCGTCGTCGTCCGGCCCTGAGAGGTCCTGCGGCCCTTCGCCAGGCAGTTCGTCGTCGATGGGATCGCTGGCTTCCGGCGTGTCCGGGTCGTTCGGCGCAATCAGTTCCTCGCCGCCACCCTCTCCGCCGATATCCAGGATGGGCTTGCCGCTCTTGCGTTCGATCTCCGCCCCGCCGCCGCCCATGTCGATCTCGACCTCCGAGCCGGGCTGCTCTTCCTCCTGGATTTCCTCCGTCATATCGACGGCAAGAGCCGGTCCGGCAACGGACACACTCAGTATCGCCGCGAGTCCAACCAACATGCGTCGCATCGGAACGCTCCTTTCAAAGGGTCAATTCAAACGGGGACCTTTAGCACGGCCTTCAATCCGCCGAGCGGAGACCGGCTGAGCGCGATGTCGCCGCCGTGGATGCGGGCGATATCGCGGGCGATGGCGAGCCCGAGTCCGGTCGAGCCGGAATCCTGATTGCGCGCATGATCGATCCGGTAGAAGGGGCGGAACACCTGTTCGCGCTCGTCCTCGGGGATGCCGGGGCCGTCATCCTCGACCGCGACGGTCAAGGTCCCGTTCTGCTTGGCGGCGCTGACATTGACGTGCTCGGCGAAGCGCGCGGCATTGTTGACCAGATTGGCGATCGCCCGCTTGAAGGCGTGACGGCGCACGGGGACAACCAGCGGGGCTTCCTTGACCTCGACGGCGATGTGCTTGGTGGTGTGCGCCTGGCTCTTCACCTCGCCCAGAAGCTCGCCGATATCGGCGCGCACGATCTCCTCGCCGGAATCGCCTTTGGCGAAAGCCATGTAGTCCTCGAGCATGGCCTGCATCTCGTCGACATCGGCGTGCATGGCTTCGAGTTCGGGCGTTTCCTCGAACAGCGCGAGTTGCAGCTTGAAGCGCGTCAACACCGTGCGCAAATCGTGGCTCACGCCTGCCAGCATGATGGTGCGCTGCTCGACATAGCGCTCGATGCGGTCGCGCATCTCGATGAAGGCATGGGCCGCTTGGCGCACCTCGCGCGCGCCGCGCGGGCGGAAATCCGCGGGCGGCGGCCGGCCCTTGCCGAAGCTCTCGGCCGCCTCCGACAAGCGCACGATCGGCTTGATCTGGTTGTGCAGAAACAGAATCGCGACGGTCAACAGGACGAGCGAGGTGCCGACCATCCACAACAGAAAGATCTGCGAGTTGGAGGCATAGGTCTGGCTGCGGCGGGCAATGGCGTGCATCACCGCATTGTCGAGCTTGATGCGAATATCGACGAAGTTTGAGCGGCCGACCGTGTCGATCCAGAACGGCCGCCCGATCTGACGCGTCAACTCGTCGGACAGCGTGGAGTCGAGAAGGTCGAAGAACGGCTTGGCGCGCACCTGCGGCAGTTCTTCGCCGCGGACGAACCGAACCCTCACGCCGAGATTCTGCTCGGCCAGCCGCTCGAGCGTGTCGGCCCCCTGAGGGTTGGCCTGGTAGAGGTCGATGAGCAGGCCGAGGTTCTGCACCGTCACGGTCGACAAGCGCCGCGTCACCGTCTGCCAGTGGCGCTCGAGGAACACGAAGGTGAGCACCGACTGCAACAGCACCATGGGGGCGATGATGATGATCAGCGCCCGCGCATAGAGGCCCTTCGGCATGCGGTCGCCGAACGCGGCGAGCAAGCGTTGCAGCGGGCGCCCGCGGCGCGCTCGGGGAATAAGGGGCTTCGGGATCGCGTCCATCATTCGGGATAGAGGATGTACCCCTTGCCGCGCACGGTCTGGAGATAGACCGGATTGGCGGGGTCGTGCTCGATCTTGCGCCTGAGCCGGTTGATTTGCACGTCGACCGCGCGCTCGCCGCCGCTATCGGCGTCCTTGGCGAGCTCGTGGCGGGCGACGGGCATGCCCGGCCGCTGGGCGAAATAGCGCAACAGCTCGCGCTCGCGCTCGGTGAGCCGGATCGGCTCGCCGTTGCGCTTCAGTTCGCCGCGCGCGATGTGAAAGATGAAATCGCCCATGCGGACCTCGCCGGTGGTGGGAGCCGCGCCGCCGCGGCGGAGCACGTTGCTCACCCTGAGCAGGAGCTCGCGCGGCTCGAACGGCTTGGCGAGATAATCGTCCACCCCGGTCTCGAGTCCCTCGATGCGGTCCTCGGGCTCGGCGCGCGCGGTCAGCATCAGGATCGGCAAGCGCGACTCGCTTCTGAGCGAGCGGGCAAAATCGATGCCGGATTCTTGCGGCATCATCACGTCGAGAATGAGCAGGTCGAAGGACAGGCTGCGCATGGTGGCGCGCGCGCTGGCCACATCGATCGCCGTGGTGACGCGGAAGCCGTGATCCTGAAGGTAGCGGGCGAGCAGGTCGCGGATGCGGCTGTCGTCGTCGACCACGAGTATATGCGGCGCGTTGTCGTCCGGGCTGCCGCTCTTGGCCTTGATCGGTGTCGGCGCGGTCATGAGCCTCCCCCCTGGGCGCTCTCCTTGAGCGGGACCGGAGACGCGGCCATGATAGAGGAAACTTTGGGCCGTTCTTCGGCATTGACCATGGCTTCGAGAAAGCGGCGGAGATGCGCCTCCGCTCCGGGGCCCGCAGCCTTCAGGGCCTCGGCGAGCCGCACCGATTGCGGCGCCGCCAGCCGCTCGGCCAGAACCCGGCCTTTGTCGGTGGGAAATAGCAGGCGCTCGCGGCGATCGGAACGCCCCGCCCGCTGGACGATATAGCCTTTGCCGATCAGCTGCTTGAGCACGCGGGACAGGCTCTGCTTGGTGATGGTGAGGATGTCCAGCAGGTCCGCCACCCTGAGCCCCGAATGGCGATTGACGAAATGCAGCACCCGGTGATGCGCCCGGCCGAAGCCGAAATCCTTGAGAATCACGTCGGGGTCGCGGGTGAAATCGCGATAGGCGAAGAACAGGAGCTCGGCGAATTCGAGCAGCTTCGCCTCTGGCAGGCTCGTCCGCTTGCGGGCGCGCCCATTGCCGCGCGGCTTGCCGCGCACGGTCTTCGCGCGGGGCGCCTTGTCGCCGGCCAGGGTCTCAGTTAGGTCAGTCATGTTGACTTAGATTCCGCCCTCGGTTATGTCAGCCATGTTGACTTATTTCCAGCATAGATACGCCTCGGCGCGCGCGCGCGCAATTGCCCTGCAAAGGTGCTATCAGAGGCGCTTCGCCCGGCATTGAGTTCCGGGTCGCGCCGCATCAAGACGGCGGGCCCTTGTTCGCGGAGGAATGCTCATGGTGACCGCCCCCTACGATCAGCGCGAGGGGTTCATCTGGCTGAACGGCAAGTTGGTCCCCTGGGGCGATGCGCGCCTGCATGTGCTGACCCACGGGCTTCATTACGCGAGCGCGGTGTTCGAGGGGATGCGCGCCTATGAGGGCGAGATCTTCAAGCTGACCGAGCACGATCGGCGCCTGCACGACTCGGCCAAGATTCTCGATTTCGAAATTCCCTACACGGTGGCCGAGCTCGACAAGGCGGCACGCGAGGTCGTGCGCGCCAACAAGCTCGCAGATGCCTATGTCCGGCCCATCGCCTGGCGCGGGCCGGAGCAGATGGGCGTCTCCGCGCAACTGACAAAGACCAATGTGGCGATCGCCGCTTGGGATTGGGGCTCCTATTTCGATCCGGCCGCACGCGCCAAGGGTTTGCGCCTGACCTTTGCCGAGTTCCGCCGTCCCGATCCGCGCACCGCGCCGGTCAAGAGCAAGGCGACCGGCCTCTATATGATCTGCACAATCGAGAAGCACCGGGCGGAGCGTTTGGGCTATAACGACGCTCTGATGCTCGACTGGCGCGGCCAGATCGCCGAAGCGACCGGCGCCAATATCTTCTTCGTCAAGGACGGCGCGCTGCACACGCCGCTTCCCGATTGCTTCCTGGACGGCATCACGCGCCAGACCGTGATCGGGCTCGCCAAGAAGCGTGGATTGAAAGTGATCGAGCGGGCGATCATGCCCGAGGAACTAACCACGTTCTCGGAGTGCTTCATCACCGGCACCGCCGCCGAGGTGACGCCGGTCTCGGAGATCGGCCAATACAAGTTCGCCATCGGCGACATCACCCGCATTCTGATGGACGATTTCACCGCGATGGTGCACCCCGCCAAGGCCGTTGCCGTGGCGGGGTGAGGGGGCTCATCCAAAAGTCTCGACGCAAGGAGAAGACGCAATGGGACGCCCACCGCTGAAACAAGCTTATACCGTCTCCTACGCGAAGGCCGGTATCGAGCTGAAGCGCTACACCATTACCGCGCTCAATCAGGTCGACGCCGAGACCGAGGCGGACAATCGCTTCAATCGCGCGCATCCGGAGCTCAAAGTCTTTGAGGACTCCGTCTCCCGGCGTGTCGAGGCGCATTAACGTCCAAGCTTTGAGGAGCGAGCCCGCAATCCTGCCCGCATCCGTGCTAACCTCTCCCCATGGATCGCATGGCTGAAGCGGGATTGGCCGAAAAGCGGGAAGGCACGCCGGAGTTCGGCCCTGCGTTCCGCGAGCAGCTTCACGAACTCCTGAAATGGCGCCGCGACGTGCGCCGCTTCAAGCGGAAACCGCTTCCTCCCGGCAGGATCGAGCGGCTGATCGCGATCGCCTGTCTCTCTCCGTCGGTCGGTCTCTCCGAGCCTTGGCGCTTTGTCATCGTCGATGACGAAAGCCGCCGCGCCGCCATTCGGGCCTGCTTCGAGGCCTGCAACAAGGACGCGCTCTCAATCCAGACGCCCGACCGCGCCGCGCTCTATGCGCGGCTCAAGCTCGCGGGTCTCGACGACGCGCCTTGCCAGATCGCCGTCTTCGCCGACCGTGCTACGGCCAAAGGGACGGGCCTCGGCCGTCTCACAATGCCCGAGGCGCTCGATTATTCGGCGGTCATCGCCATCCACACGCTGTGGCTTGCCGCGCGCGCCGAAGGAATCGGCGTGGGCTGGGTGTCGATCCTCGATCCGAAGCGGGTCGCCGCGATCCTCGACGTGCCGGAGCATTGGGTGTTCATCGGCCATCTCTGCGTCGGCTATCCGCATGCCTCCGACCACCGGCCGGCGCTCGAGCGCGCAGGCTGGGAGCACCGGCACCCGCCCGCGACCGCCATGCTTTACCGATGACACCTCTTCCCTTTCCCCTTGGGGAAAGAGGGTTTTCCGCCGTGATCTTGCCACGAAGCTCGCAAGTCACATGGCGGAAAGGGTGAGGGGGGAAACGGCGCGTCGAATTTTGAGACCCCTCACCCGGCACGCCCGAGCTTCGCTCGGCCGCGCCACCCTCTCCCACAAGGGGAGAGGGACGAGAGACACGCTTGATCCGAAGGCCGGCAACGGGCACTCTAGGCGCGGGGATGGAGGCTGACGCGAGCGACCTCGGCACACTTGGTCGCGAAGAGCCGCGGGAAGGGGGGCCTCGATGCGCAAGGCATTGCTGATTCTCGGCTCGGCCGGATTGGTGGTGGCGGCTTGCCTCTTGACGCTGCCCGGGGGCGAGGCGCAGGCGCGAGTGTGGAAGGAATGTCAGAGAATCGCCTTCTGCAGCGGTTGCAGGCCGTATTTCCGCTGCCGTTCGTGCGAGTACAGGCGCACCTGTTCCGGCGGCCTCTGCGGCTGGGGTGATGTCTGCGTCTGGGGTCCCTACGTCAGGGTGCTGCCGCGCGGCGCCCGCATCATCCGCCGGTAGTCTGCTGTCACCGTGCGTCTCTTCTAACCTCCTCCTGGTGGGGAGGTCGACGCGCTCTTGGGCGCCGGGTGGGGAGCGGCGCTTCATCCCTACACATCCCTGCGAGTCCGCTTCCGCGGTGTGACGAATTGACCCCTCGCCGCGCGCCAATGGCGCGCGTGCTCTCCCC
>DASUQP010000211.1:0-13042 GCA_036280475.1 Methyloceanibacter sp.
CGTTGTCGCCTTGGCCCCCACCAAAGCCGCCGCCGGCTGGGGCTGGTGGGGCGGCCCGAGATTCGGATTCGGCATCACGATCGGTCCGCGCTACGGATATTGGGGCGGATATCCCTATGCCCCGTACGGCTATTACGGCTACCGGCCGTACGGCTACTATGGCTACCGCCCGTACCGGTATTACGCCTACCCTTCGTACCGGTCCAACTACGATCGGCCATACAGGTACAAGAGGCGCTACGCGTATCGGAGATGGCGCTAGCCTGAGCGACGGGAGCTGCGCGGGTTGCGCGGAGCTCGAATCTCGAATGCTCAGGTGAAGGGTGTTAAAGCGCCGCACGGAGGGTGAAGCAAAAGAAAAGACCCGGAGGGGCAGGGCCTCTCCGGGTCGTACCTGACAGGCACGCTTCGGCGGCGCGCCTCAACTCAACTGCACGAATTACGAAACGGATTTCGGCGCCTTCTTCACCACCTGCTCGACAGGCTTATAGGCGTCGCGCGCGAGGTTGACATAAAGCTCGCTCAGCTTGGTCGCCTCGGCGACCCAGGCGTCATAGGCCTTCTTGGCATAGGTCGACTGGATCTCGATGGCCTGCTCCAGCGACTTCGCGCCAAGCAGCTGCTCAAACGCGCGGGTGCCATCCTCGAAGGACTTCTTGGCATAGTCCGCCGTCTTGGCGGCGATCGCCTGGAGGCCCCTATTCAGCTCACCGTAAGAGCGGAGAGCGGCATCGAAGCCCTCTTTGCCGAATTTCTGCGACTCGTCCGTCAGTTTCTGAATTGCGTCGAACATCTAACACTTGCTCCCTTTGCAAAGACCGGCGAACCGGGTTGGTTTCCGTCGCAGGTCATCTATGTGCATCGCAGCAGGAGGGCAAGACCTATTTTGTGCAATGCACAAAATAGGTCGGTGAGGGAGCAACCGAGAGCCAAGAAATTCTCTTGTGGAGCAATGGGTTGGGCGGCTATCTGGCGCAGAATGTCGCAGCCTAATCTGGGCCTCATATCGCGCCGCGCGCCTACGCGGATGGGAGCGGAACGCGCCTCGTGATTCGGGTCGATCCGCCGGCTCGCGATTACGCGGCGCGGGCGACAGGCCATGACATAATATCTGGTCTCCAGACCGGCGCGATCTCTTTCCGCGCGCCGCTAGGGCAGCGACCGGAGACATCGTTTCAAGAGGCTTGGCATGACCCCCGCGGACACCGCGACAACGCATCAAGGGCTGAAGCACACCCCGCTTCATGCCCTGCACGTAGAGCTCGGCGCGCGCATGGTGCCGTTCGCCGGTTACGACATGCCGGTGCAGTATCCGATCGGCGTGCTCAAGGAGCATCTGCATACGCGCGAAGCCGCCTCTCTGTTCGATGTCTCGCATATGGGACAGATTGCCTTGCGGGCGAAGTCTGGGCACCTCGCCGACGCGGCGCTTGCGCTCGAGCGCCTCCTTCCCGCCGATCTCGCCGGTCTCAAGCCGGGGCGCATGCGCTACGGCTATTTCACCAACGCAAAGGGCGGCCTCCTCGACGACCTGATGGTCGCGCATTGCGGCGACCATCTGCTCCTCGTCGTCAATGCCTCGCGCAAGGTTGATGACGAAGCGCATCTTAAAGCGGCGCTCGGGAAGGATTGCGATATCGAAGTGCTCGATCGCGCGCTGATCGCGCTGCAAGGGCCTGAGGCCGAGGCGGCGCTGGCAAGGCTCGCGCCTGATTGTAAGAGCCTGAAATTCCTCGAGGCGCGCACGCTCAACATCATGGGGGCGCTGTGTCTCGTCATGCGCTCTGGCTATACCGGAGAAGACGGTTTCGAGATTTCGACCCCTGCCGATCTCGCACGAGAGATTGCCGAGGAGCTGCTCGCCGATGCGTGCGTGGCGCCGGCAGGGCTCGGCGCGCGCGATTCGCTGAGACTCGAAGCCGGGCTCCCCCTCTATGGCGCCGATATCGATGAGAGCACGACGCCGGTCGAAGCCGGGTTGTCCTGGGCGATCGGCGCCGCCCGCCGCCCCGGCGGCGCGCATCAAGGCGGCTTCCCCGGGGCCGAAACGATCCTTGCGCAGATTGGCCGAGGCGCTCCGCGCACCCGGATGGGCTTGCGTCCCCCGGGCTCCGGTCCCGAAGCGCGTGCGATCGTGCGCGCCGGCGCGCGACTTTATGCCGAAGCCGACGCAACCACACCCATCGGCTCGGTCACATCGGGCGGCTTTGGCCCGAGCCTCGATGGCCCGGTGGCGATGGGCTACGTCCCCGCGGCGCTGGCCGCGCCGGGAACGCGGATCTTCGCCGAACTCCGCGGCAAGCGACTACCTTTGACCGTCACGGCGCTTCCCTTCATCATGCCGAAATACAGGCGGCAGGCTGCAAGGAGGATCAAGTGCTGAAATTCACCGAAGACCACGAATGGCTCAAGCTCGAAGGGGATGTCGCAACCGTCGGCATCACCGCGCACGCGACGGAGCTGCTCGGCGATATCGTGTTCGTGCAGCTTCCCGATATCGGCGCCAAGCTCAACAAAGGCGACGGCGCCGGAGTGGTCGAATCGGTGAAGGCCGCCTCCGACGTCTATGCGCCGCTCACGGGCGAAGTGGTCGAAATCAACGAGACCCTCGTCGACAACCCCGCGACGGTCAATGCCGATCCGCAAGGGGCGGGCTGGTTTTTCAAGATGAAACTTGCCGACGTTAAGGCGATCGACGGCCTCATGGACGAGGCCGCCTATCGGAAGCATATCGCCTGAGTTGCCGCCCCGATGGACGTTTACAGCACATACGATCCTTACGATTTTGCCAACCGGCGGCATATCGGGCCCTCGCCGGAGGAGATGGCCGAGATGCTGCGCGTCGTCGGCGCGCCGAGTCTCGAGACGCTGATCGACGAGACTGTGCCCGGCGATATTCGCCAGAAGACACCGCTCGAGTTCGGCCGGCCGCTCTCCGAGCGCGGCGTCCTCGACCGCATGCGGGCGACCGTCGCCAAGATTCGCGTGCTCACCTCGCTGATCGGACAGGGCTATCACGGCACCATCATGCCGCCGGCCATCCAGCGCAATATCCTCGAAAACCCGGCCTGGTACACCGCCTACACCCCCTATCAGGCCGAGATCAGCCAGGGGCGACTCGAGGCGCTCCTGAACTTCCAGACGCTGGTCTCGGACTTGACCGCGCTCGATGTCGCCAATGCTTCGCTGCTCGACGAGGCGACCGCCGCGGCCGAGGCCATGGCGCTCGCCCGCCGCGTCAGCAAATCGAAGGCAACCGCCTTCTTCGTCGATGCGATGTGCCTGCCGCAGACCATCGCCGTGCTCAAGACCCGCGCCGAGCCGCTCGGCTGGGAGATCGTCATCGGCGATCCATTCAAGGATCTGAACTCCGAGGCGGTATTCGGCGCGCTGTTCCAATATCCCGGCGTGTGCGGCGCGTTCCACGATTTCGCGCCGCTGATCGACACGCTTCATGACGCCAAGGCGCTCGCCGTCGTCGCCGCAGACCCGCTCGCGCTGACGCTATTGAAGCCGCCCGGCGAAATGGGCGCCGACATCGCCGTAGGCTCGATGCAGCGCTTTGGCATGCCGATGGGTTACGGCGGACCGCACGCCGGCTATATCGCGGTGAAGGATCAGCTTAAGCGCGCGCTTCCCGGGCGCATCGTCGGCATCTCGGTCGATGCGCGGGGAAATCGCGCCTACCGGCTCGCACTCCAGACGCGCGAGCAGCATATCAGGCGCGAGAGCGCGACCTCGAATATCTGCACCGCACAGGTGCTTCCCGCAGTCATCGCTTCGATGTACGCGGTGTTCCACGGGCCGAAGGGCTTGAAGGCCATCGCCGAGCGCGTGCACCGGAAGGCGGTCCGTCTCGCCGCCGGCCTCGCCTCTCTCGGCTTCAAAATCGCGCCGGCGTCGTTCTTCGACACCATCACCGTCGAGGTCGGGCCGTATCAGGGCTTGATCATGAAAAACGCCGTCGATTACGGCGTCAACTTGCGCAAAGTCGGCCACGACCGCATCGGCATCACCGTCGATGAGCGCACGCGGCCTGCGACGCTGGAAGCGGTATGGCGCGCCTTCGGTGGCTACGACCTCGTCTATCGCGACGAATGGCCCGAACCCCGCCTGCCCAAGGACCTCATCCGCCAATCGGCCTTCCTCACCAATCCGGTGTTCCACATGAACCGGGCCGAAAGCGAGATGACGCGCTACATGCGCCGTCTCGCCGACCGCGATCTCGCGCTCGACCGCGCCATGATCCCGCTCGGCTCGTGCACCATGAAGCTCAACGCAACCGCCGAGATGCTGCCGATCACCTGGCCGGAATTCGCCGAGATTCACCCCTTCGTACCGCCCGATCAGGCGCAAGGCTACGCCGAGATGATCGAGGGCCTGTCGAAGATTCTCTGTCAGATCACCGGCTATGATGCCATCTCGATGCAGCCCAATTCCGGCGCGCAAGGCGAGTATGCCGGTCTCCTTACCATCCGCGCCTATCACAAAGCCCGTAGCGAGGCGCACCGAAATATCTGCCTTATCCCGGCCTCTGCGCACGGCACCAACCCCGCCTCGGCGATGATGTGCGGGATGAAGGTGGTGGTCGTGGCCACCGACAAAGACGGCAATATCGACCTTGCCGATCTTCGCGCAAGGGCCGAGGCCAACGCCGCGAATCTCGCCGCCGCCATGATCACCTATCCCTCGACCCACGGCGTGTTCGAGGCAACGGTACGCGAGATCTGCGCCATCATCCATGCCAATGGCGGCCAGGTCTATCTCGACGGCGCCAATATGAATGCGCTGGTCGGGCTCGCGCGGCCGGGCGACATGGGCGCCGATGTCGGCCATCTCAATCTGCACAAGACGTTCTGCATCCCCCATGGCGGCGGCGGACCGGGCATGGGACCGATCGGGGTCAAGGCCCACTTGGCCCCGTTCCTCCCCGGTCATTCCGAAACGGGCGGAAGCGATCTCACCGTTTCGGCCGCGCCTTACGGTTCGGGTTCGATCCTGCCGATCTCGTGGAGCTATTGCCTGATGATGGGGGGCGCTGGCCTCACCCAGGCGACGCGGGTCGCCATTCTCAACGCCAACTATGTCGCCAGACGGCTCGGCACGGCCTATGGCGTGCTCTATACCGGAAAGAACGGACGTGTTGCCCATGAATGCATCCTCGACACAAGACCGCTCAACGAGCGCGCCGGCGTCACTGTCGACGACGTCGCCAAGCGACTGATCGATTGCGGCTTCCATCCCCCGACCATGAGCTGGCCGGTCGCGGGAACGCTGATGGTCGAGCCGACCGAGTCGGAGACCAAAGCCGAACTCGACCGCTTCTGCGACGCGATGCTCGCGATCCGCGAGGAGGCGCGCGCCATCGAAGAGGGACGCATGGACCGCACCAACAATCCGCTCAAGAACGCCCCGCACACGGTGGAGGATCTGGTCGGCGAATGGAATCGCCCCTATTCGCGTGAGGAAGCCTGCTTCCCCGCCGGCGCCTTTAGGGTGGACAAATACTGGCCGCCGGTGAACCGCATCGACAATGCCTATGGCGACCGCAATCTCGTCTGCGTGTGCCCGCCGGTGGAGGCCTACGCCAAGGCCGCCGAGTAGGCCGGCGCCGCGTGCTTGCAAGATCGCGATTTGTGCAGCGCACAAGCGCTGTTAGCGAAGCATCCTAATCTTCTTAAAGGCTGGCGCCCTCGTTGCTATATGAAAAGGAGGACTCACGCATCGAAGAGGCAGGACGTGAGCAAGCTCAAACGCATCCAGGCTAAGGCCCGGGATTTGGCGCGTTCGGGCCGATTTTTCGGGTGGGCTCCGATCGCCTTTGAACTCCGCTTTGAGGACGGCTTCGAGGACGCGCGCGAGTGGCTTTACCGCGCGGCGACGCGAGACGAGCTTGATCGTCTTTGCCGCGAGGCTCGGGCGTCGAACGACGCAGCCGCCTGACAGGCTTAGCCGCGCGAAAACTTGAGGCGCCGGATGCGCTCGAGGCCGGTGGGCGGCGCGCGTGGTCTCATGCGGGAGGGACTGCGATCATGGCAACGAAGGACGATCCCGAGCCGACATCGTTGTCAGAGGACGCCGCCAGAGCGGGCGTCACCGGACACCATGTGCGCGCGGTTCTCGCTTTCGGCCTTGCGGGTGTCATCGTCGCCTTTATCGCCATCGCCGTCTATTACGGCTTTGATCGCCTGGCGCAGGCGTTTTTGCGCTTTGCCAGCGATCCTCTCTCCTCATTCCAAAACAACGCCGCTTATGCTTTCGTTATCGTGATTGCGGCGGTCGGGGCCGTGCTTCTGCTCGGGCTGTGGAACAGAGTGGCGGGACAGAGCGCGGACACGAGCCAGTGGGGGATGCGGATCCGCGTCGTGCTGCAATTCGCCATCATCTGCGCCGCCATGGCGATCCTCTATCTTTCCGCCCGCTAAATCCACTTGGCCATGATCGTCATGCCAGGGCCCTGATCGAACCAAGCGGTGCGTGACGCAAGGGCGATGCCCACGCTCTCGACGCTGGACCCGAGCCCGCCCCAAGAGTCTTGATCTACGGGCAAATCGCTCGAAAGGCCCGCTGTGCTCACTTGTTCGAAGGCGCGCGGGTCGCTAACAGTGGGTCGCACATCGACAGAGCGTCAATCGTCGCTCGGGGGCAGTTTTCATGTGGGACGACATCCTCCTCTACGTCATCATCGGCTTCGTCGCGCAAATGATCGACGGCGCGATCGGCATGGCCTACGGCGTGACCGCGAGCTCGGTGCTGCTCAGCCTCGGCATACCTCCCGCCACCGCGAGCGCGTGCGTGCATGCGGCCGAGACTTTCACCACCGGCGCCTCGGGTATCGCCCATTGGCGCTTCGGCAATGTCGACAAGAAACTGCTGCTCCGTCTTGCCATACCGGGAATGATCGGTGGGGCAATCGGCGCCTATGCGCTTTCGGAACTCCCCGGCGACGTGTTGAAGCCCTACATCAGCGGCTACCTCCTTTTGCTTGGGGTGTTCATCGTGTGGAAGGCGCTTGAGGTTCGTCCGACCAAAGTGCCGGAGCCCCGCGCCGTCGCGCCGCTTGGCCTCGTCGGCGGCGTGGTCGACGCCATCGGCGGGGGAGGGTGGGGCCCGATCGTGACCTCGACGCTCCTTGGCCAGGGCACGACGCCGCGCTATGCCATCGGCTCGGTCAACATGGCGGAGTTCTTCGTCACCTTGACCATATCGACGACCTTCTTCCTCACCGTGGGTTTAAGCCTGTGGCCGATCATCGTCGGTCTCATCATTGGCGGCGTGATCGCCGCGCCCTTCGCGGCGATTGCGACCAAACACATTCCGGATCAGGTGTTGATGCTTCTGGTCGGCTGCGTCGTCGTGCTGTTGAGCCTGCGCACCATCATCATGGTGCTCGCACCCGGTCAGTGACACTTGTCGCTTGGGGTCGATCCCGGACTAGGCAGGGGCGCGGGCCCACAACGTCTTGAGATTGTCGTAGGCGTTGCGCGCGAGCGCGTGGAGCTCCGGGTAGGCTTCGTCGACTTTGCGCGCGAGTTCCGCCTCGTTCATGACCGGACTGATATGCTGGGACCAGTCGGCGACGGTGTCTTTCGTCACCTCGATATGAAATTGGACGCCATAGGCGTGGCTGCCATAGCGAAAGGCCTGGATGGGGCAGGTCTCGTTACGCGCAAGCACGGCGGCGCCTTCGGGCAAGGCAACCACTTCGGCGCCATGCCACTGGAACGCGGTGAAAGGGTCGCTCAAGTCGCGCAGCAGGGGATCGCGCGCGCCTGCGTCCGTCTTCGACACGCGGGTGAGGCCGCGCTCGGCAACTCTTGCCCGCTTTACCTGTCCGCCAAGCGCATCGGCGAGAAGCTGGTGACCGAGGCAAATGCCGAAAAAGGGGCGCCGCATCTCGGCAACGAAGCGGCGGATCGCAGCCTTCTCGTCGCGCAGCCAGGGATAGACATCCTCCTCCCAAACGTCTTGCGGACCGCCCATGACGAACATGGCATCGAAAGGATCGAGCGAAGGAATCGTCTCGCCCTCGTCAAGTTCGACCACGTGCCATTTGGCGCCGTCGGCGCGGAGGAAATCCTGAAAGACGGCGAGGTGCTCGATTTCCTCGTGCTGCAATACAAGAATATGCGTCATTCTGGTGCGGCCTCCTCCTCCACGGCGCGCGGCGGAATCGCCAGCACCTTGTCGATCCTGCGTCCGTCGAGATCGACGATCTCGAAGTGCCAGCCCTCATAGTCGAAGGATTCTCCGACCTCGGGCAGATGCCCGAAGGTGGAAAGAGCAAAGCCCGCGACAGTATGAAAGTCTCCCTCGGGGCGCTCCTTGAACCCGAGCCGGTCGAAGGCGTCGGGAGCAGACATCATGCCGTCGATGAGAAGCGATCCATCGTCGCGTTCGACAATGCCGGGCTCTTCGCCCTCGACCTCCGGCAACTCGCCGGCGATGGCTTCGAGCAGATCGGTCTGCGTTACGATGCCCTGGAGCACGCCATACTCGTCGAGAACGGTGGCGAGCCTGACCGGCGCACGCTTGAACTGCTCGAGAACCCTGAAGATCGGCATCGGCTCGGGGATGGCGATCGGCTGGCGCAGCGCGGCCATGATATCGAGCTTTTTGCCTGCGAGGACCTGGTCGAGCAGATCCTTTTTCAGCACCGTGCCGAGCGGCTCGTCGATTCCGCCTTTTCCGACCAGAAGCTGCTCATGATGACTCTCCCGAATGGTTTT
Source organism: Methyloceanibacter sp. (assembly GCA_036280475.1). Lineage (GTDB taxonomy): Bacteria > Pseudomonadota > Alphaproteobacteria > Rhizobiales > Methyloligellaceae > Methyloceanibacter. The sequence continues at coordinate 8,730 of DASUQP010000211.1, forward strand.
GAGCGTTTCCTTGGGCGTGTCTTCGACGTCGATCCATTCGACGTCGACGCGCGGCGTCATGACATCGGTAATGCGGCGATTGCCGATCGAGAGCACGCGCTCGACCAGCTCCTGCTGTGCCGGTTGCAGCAATCCCGCCTCCTGACTTGCGGCAATGAGCAGCTTCAGCTCCTCGGGCGAATGCAAGGCCTCCTCGGCCGTGCCCGGCCTGAGCCCGCACAGCTTCAACAGCCAGTTGCCGACGCCGTTGAGCGTGACGATGGCCGGCCACAACAAGACGCGGAACAGCCAAAGCGGGCGCACCACGGCAAGAGCCGTGCGCTCGCTCCGCTGGAGTGCGAGACTCTTCGGCATCAACTCGCCGAGGACGATATGGAGCGCGGTGATGATGAAGAAGGCGATGACCACGGCAACGACATGGGCGCCCGCGAGCGCGAACTGCCCGAAAATCCCCGAGAGAAGGGGCTCGATGAGGTGGGCCAGGGCCGGTTCGCCGATCCAGCCGAGCCCGAGCGACGAAATGGTGATGCCGAGCTGACAAGCGGCAAGGTAGGCGTCGAGCTGCGCCGTGGCCCGCTGGAGAGCCTTGGCATTTCGCCTTCCTTCCGCCACGAGCTGCGCGACGCGGCTGCGGCGCACCGCGACCATGGAAAATTCGGCGGCGACGAAGAAACCGTTTGCCGCCACCAGCACGAGAACCGCCACAATACCGAGCACGTTACCCAAACTGCCATCGCCCGTAGGCATGATCCTTCTCTTTCAACCTCGCTGATGTTGGGGTGAAACCCCAGCATAGACTGCCAGCTCGCCGATGTCGCGATCCGGTTTTGGCGAAGTATTCCGCGGCCCTGATAAGCCGTTTTGGGCGTGCCGGTCTTTGCCCTTGCGATTCACCGCAAGTAGCGCGGGCTGCCGCAGCGCGCGGCTCCGTGCTATTTTGATCCGGGACGTTGTCGGGGGCCGCTGGTTGCGGGTAGCGTTTCCATGGAGGCTGCGATGCCAGAATATCGAAACGACAAAATTGTCGTCCGCTACGACCCCGAGATCTGCATTCATGCCGGGGACTGCGTGCGCGGATTTTCCCAAGGTGTTCGATGTCGGGAAGAAACCGTGGATCGACGTCGACGGCGCTTCGCCCGAGGCTATCGCCGCGCAGGTCGGGAAGTGCCCGTCCGGCGCGCTCAGCTACGAATTGCTAAAGAAAGCCAAGTAGGCGCCTTGGGCGCGATACGGTGCGGGAAATGCCATGGACGATCTTGCGACCCTTTTTAGTCTCAACAATTGGCCCGGTCATCTTTCCTACGTATTGATCGCGATCTCGTATTGGCTGACCGACATCTTCTGGCTCAGGACCGTGGCCGTTGTCGGATTGTCGCTCGAAATCCTCTACTTCCTGCTGTCGGGCGGCGACCTGCGCACCGGCATCGGCTGGGACCTCGTTTTCATCTTGATCAATCTCTACCAGCTCAGTCGTTTGGTTCAGGATCGCTTGAGCCTGCGGCTCCCGGAAGAAGACCGCGCGCTGCTCCGCAAGGCGTTCACCGGGCTCGACGACGTGAAGATCGCGCGGCTGCTCGGGGCCGGCGCGCTCACCGATTTCCCAGCCGGAGCCACGCTCGCCGAGGAGAACCAGGCGCTGGACAAGCTCTACTTTATTTGTGACGGCCACGTCCGCGTGACAATCGCTGGGCGCGCCGTCTCCGAGCTCGAGAAAGGCAATTTCGTCGGTGAAGTGGCGTTCCTGACCGAACGGCCGGCAACGGCGACGGTGGTTGCCGAGACGCCGCTGCGCGCGCTTGCGTTCGAGCGCGACAGGCTCAAGCAGTTCTTCAAGAACGAGACCGAAGTCGCGGGGCTGATCTATCAGCTCATCGGCCGCGAACTCGCCCACAAGATCAAGCTCAGCAACACACTCATCGCGGGCGAGGGGGTCGTGGCGGCACCGCTTGCGTCCGAGCCTCTCGCTACGGGACGCACGCCGGCTTGATACCGGCGTGCCCCGTTATGATTTCAGCGCAGGTACGTGGCGGTTGCGGTCAGCCGGACCTAGCTTCCGGCACCGCCCGATTCATCTCTACTTTTCCATCGTGATAATTGAGCTTGTGGATCGTTTCGGGGCGATGAAACGCCACGGTCCACACGTGCCGAAAGGCACAGCCTTGGCAAAGTTTGCGGGAAGTTTTTGGCAAGGGGCCGCAAGCCCATCACGGCTATGGGTCGCGTGATGCCTCCGTGGCGGGGTCGCAAGAAAGAGGCGTGCGGAACCGCGCTTTTCGCCCGCGTCGTAGGTGCTAGGAGCCGGCGCTACCCTAAGGCCAGTTCCGAACGCAATTGGGCCTTGCGGTTGCACGGGCCCGCGAGCCCTTGCCAGCGCACCCAATCATCGACCTCTTTTCGCACGTGATCGGGGGCAAAGCCGTAGAGTTGCAGTATCTTTCTCTCGAGGCGATCGCGCCTTCCGTCGATGAGGTCGAGATCGTCGTCACTGAGTTTGCCCCATTTTCGCTGGATCTTGATTTTGGCCTGCTTCCACGATCCTGCAGCTTGCGTCCACTCCATTGCTTTCCCTCCTGAAAAATGAGCAGGGCGTCGATCTGGCGAAATGCATTGAGCGGTCAGGCGTTCCAGCCGCATAAAAAAGAAGGGGATGGTGTGACATTGATGCCACGGTCGTGCCGGGCCCCTTGTCACTCGACAATCGGCTCGGGGGCTGCCGCCAGGGTGGATCGCCGCTTCTGGACTTCCGTCAGGCAGATCGCGTAGTCGCGGCTCCCGGATTGGAATCCGAGTTCCTGACACTTGGCGTAGTCGGCGGCGACAAACGTGGGTTGGCTCGCGCAAGCAGCGAGCGTCAAGGTGAGAACGCCTGCGACGAAAAGCGAAATGCACGTTCGCGTTGACGCTGGCGCCATGGCTAATCTCCGAATCCGAAAAGCGCTGGCTCCCGCCCAGTCCCAAGTCGAAGGTGGGGCGGCGGGGGCCCTGCTGGCTTGTCTGCCGTCCTTGGCTTCGCCGCGCGGGCCACGCCGCCGCCCGAAGTAAGAACGGTGTGGCAGTCGTCCGGCAGGTCTGCGAGGGTCAAAGGGCGATCGGCCTTGTTCTCAGGCTCGGCCGGTTTCCGCTCCGCCTGGAGAAGCCGCGCGAACCAGTCATCGAGCTCGGCGCCGCAGCCGTCGCCGCGCGCCGCCTCCTTCTGCCCCCTGCAACTTGCGCTTCCGCGCGGGCAGGCGAGGCGCACGTGGAAATGATAGTAGTGGCCCCACCAGGGTCTCACTTTGCTGAGCCAGGCGCGGTCGTGGCCGGCCTGGTCGCAGAGCGCCTGCTTGATCGCGGGATGGACGAAGATGCGCTCGACCTCCGGATAGGACGAGGCGAGCCTGATCAATCGCGTGTGACGCGGCGTCCACACTTCGCGATCGACATTGAGCGGGTCGCGCAGCATCGAAACGGCCGTCATGTTCTCGCGCTCCGAGCGCGTGAGCACGCGGTTCGGCATCGGTGTCAGCCAGATGTCGGCATCGAGCCCAATCTGATGACTGGAGTGGCCCGTCAGCATCGGACCGCCGCGCGGTTGGGCCAAATCGCCGACCAGGAGGCCGGGCCAGCCGAGCGCGCGGGCGTCGTTCGCAAGCTGCTCGAGAAAGGCGATGAGAAGCGGATGACCCCAATTGCGGTTGCGCGAGAGACGCATCACCTGAAAGCCCGGCCCGTTGATGCGAAGCGCGACGCCGCCGGCAAGACAGCCTCGCGAATAAGATCCGATCGCGCGCGGGGCAAGCGGGGCGGGAGAGGTCGCAGCGCCGAAAAGCGTTTTGGCGGGCGCGGTGGCGCTCGCGGCTCTCGATCCGAAGAGCGACTTGAACTGTGGCAGGTCTTGTGCCGCGGCAATGCCGCAGCTCAGCATCAGCATCGCGCAAAGAGGAGCTGCCGGCCGTAACATTCCTGGAACCCCCGAAACTGTTCTTATTAGACGGCGTGCCGCCTTTCCGAGGGTTTAACGTCGGGGCCGCGCCAAAGACTGCCGGAACGCGTCATACCGGCGAAAGCCGGTATCCAGTTTCCCCGCTCTCCCCTTGGAGAGAGCACGCGCGCCCTTTGGCGCGGGGTGAGGGGTCAGGCGCGAAGCGCCGTCCTTATCGCCCCATCACCCGGCTCGCCGCTTGATGCGGCTCGCCCACCTCTCCACGACCTGCCTGCGCGAAGCCGAAGCTTCGCTCCGGCGAAGGCAGGGGGAGAGGGGAAAGGCAGTGCGCCGTTGTCCGCTCTCGATTTTGGATTGCCCCGAAGGATGAAGTTTTCAGCCCCGCGGCCGG
>DASUQP010000212.1:0-5193 GCA_036280475.1 Methyloceanibacter sp.
GCGGCAGCGACAGCGGCGGCGTCACGCCCATCGACACGTAGACGTTCATCAGCCGCTCCACGCCGCCCTCGGCCGGCATGACCCACTCCGACGGCACATAGATCAGCGCGCCGCCGAACGGAACCGGCGCCGATGGCACGAGCAGGCCGAGATAGCTCCGCTCGCCGATCACGACCGGCTCGGGCGACGGCATCAGCGCGAGCACGGCCGCGCTCCCCTCCCCGCCGAAGAAGCACCACACCGGACGCATGCTCTGAAGACTGTCCTCGCCGTCGCCGCGATCGACGATGGCGACGAAGCGTTTGGACAAATTGTAGACGTTGGAGACGAGCGGGATGCGCGTCATCAACCAATCGAGGCTGTTCAAGATGAACGAGCGCAGTCCCGACTCGACGAGAAGGCCGAGGAGGAAAATGGCGCCGAGAATGACGGCGAGGCCGAGAAGATAAGCGGCGCTCGAGCTCGGCTCGATATTGAGGCCAAAAGACGTTCCGAGCGTCGTGATGAGCCGGCCGATGAAGCTGCCGGGACCGGCAAAGGTCGCGACGAGGGAAGCCGCCCAGGCAACCACGAAGAAGGTGACGGCGATCGGCAGAAGGGCGAGGACGCCCGCAAGGAAGATGCGTAGGATGCGGCCCAACTCGTCCTCCCGCGATGGATCGGCGCACGAGGGGCCGGAGAATCGCCGCGGCGCGAGCCGCCGTCAACCGTTAGCGCAGCGCGGCGGCGATATTGCCGCCGTCGACCGTCTTCACATGTCCCGTGGTCTTGCGCGCCTTCGCCAGCGCGACGAAGGCCTGGGCCACATCGGCGGCGGTGACCTCGGCGTGCAGGAGATTGCCGCTCATATACTCGGCCTCCGACACGCCGCGCGCCTTGGCCCGATCCATGATCATGGCATCGGTGAGGAGCCCGCTCCTCACGCGGTCGGCATTCACGCCGTTCGAGCGAATGCCTTCAGCACCGTAGTCGAGAGCGTATTGGCGCATGAGCAGCATCGTGGCGGCCTTGGGCAGGCCGTAGGGGCCGAAATTCGCGCCGGGGTTCACGGCCTGCTTTGAGAGATTGAACAGAAGCACGCCGCCCGTGCCCTGCTTCAGCATGATGCGCACCGCTTCCTGCGCCACCGTCTGATGGGCGAAGAAATTGAGCTCGAAGCTCTTGCGCAAGGTTTCGTCGGAGACCTCGCCGATCCGGCCCTGCCACGCCGCGCCGGCATTCGACACGAGAATGTCGATGCCGCCGAAGCGCTCTGAGAGCGCGGCGAAGGCCGCTTTCACCTGATCGGGCTTGGTCACGTCGCATTGCAGCCCAAGGCCCTTGAGCGCGGCGCCTGCACTCCGCGCGGCCTCGCCGTCGATGTCGACAATCCCGACCGCCGCGCCCTCGGCGGCAAGCGCCTTCGCCGTGGCGGCGCCGATCGCGCCCGCGCCCGTCACGAGCGCGACTTGTCCCGTGAGAGGCTTCACGACCGCGCCTTTGAGCTTCGCCTGTTCGAGGCTCCAATATTCGAGCGCGAAGAGATCGCTTTCGGGCAGCGGCTCGTAGCGGCCGATGGCCTCGGCGTCGGTGACGACGCGGATCGTGTTCTCGGCGAGTTCGGCGGCGATGCTCGCATCCTTCGCCGTACGGCCGAGACCGAACAGGCCGACGCCCGGCACGAGAACGACGCGCGGGGCCGAATCGAGCTTGGTCTTGGTGGCGCCGGCGGCCGCGTTCTCGCGGTCAAAATAGCGATCGTAATCGGCGGCGAATGTGGCCACGGCCTCGCGGACCGCGCCGGAGAAGGCTTCGAGCCTGCCCGGCTCGGGCTGCGGCACAAGGAGCGGCTTGTTCTTCGTCCTGATGATGTGGTCCGGCGTCACCACGCCGCGCTGGCTGTAGGACGCGAGCTCGGCGCCGTTCACGTAGCTCAGGATCTCCGGCGCCGTGCGGAAGTCGGCGATGAAGCGGATGGGCTCGGCGCCCTCGGCTGCGATGGCGACGGCACCGCGGATGATGGGAGCGATCTCCGCCGCTGAAGCGCTTGCGTTGGCGAGCGGGCGCGCATGAAAAACGATGGGGCGTCCCTGCCTGAGCCGGCTCTCGGCTAAAGACACCATCTCGATCATGCGCTCATAGGCCTCGCGCGCGCTCGCGCCGAAGGTGAAGATGCCGTGCTTGTGCAGAACGAGGCCCTCGACGTCGGGCTTCGCCTCGAACACTTGCGCGGCAGCCTTCGCCAGGCCGAAGCCCGGCGCGATATAGGGCACGATCCCCATGCGCCCGTCATAGACCTCGCGCGCGAGAGCCTCGCCGTCTGGCTGATCGACGAGCGACAAAACGGAAGCGGCATGCGTGTGGTCGACGAATTTGTGTGGAAGGAAGGCATGCAGCAGCGTCTCGACGGACGGGTTGGGCGCCGAGGAATCGAGCAGGTTCAGCCGCTGCACATTGACCATCGCCTCGTCGGAGAGCGCGTCGAGCGCGCGGAGCCGTTTGAGCGGCTCGAGCTTCACCGCGGGCAGTCCCCACGGCTCGATATCGGCCATGTCGGCGCCGGAGCCCTTGACGGCGATGACGTCGTGCTCCTCGCCGAGATCGTCGCTCGCCCTCGTCTTGACCGAGGTGTTGCCGCCGCCATGCAGCACGAGAAGCGGGTCGCGCCCGAGAAGGCGCGTGGTGTAGACGCGGAGCGCGATGTCGAGGCCGACGCCTTTCTCGGCGTAGGCCGCCACCATCTCTTGCGCCGCGCGATCGTTCCATTGGCTTTTCATGGCGCGCCTTGTTGCAAGTTTCTCCCCTTCCGGCAAGGACTAAGGGGTGCCGCGGCGGGGCATGGGATCGATGAGGGCAGCGCGCGCTGCGTCGAGCACGCGCTCGAACGCGGTGAAGATCCAATAGTGGCCGGCGCCTTGGATGACGTCGAGCCGGCAATTGGGCAAGGTCTCGGCGAGATCATAGGCGGCTCCCGGCGGAACGATGGCGTCGTCGCTGCCCTGCCAAAGGACGGCCGGCACGTCGATGTCCCTCAGCGCAAGACCCCAATTTGTGCAGTACAGGCGCAAGTCCTGACGCGCGCCTTCGATGCCGGACCTCAAGCCCTCTTGCAGCACTGCCCGAAGATTGGCCCTGACCTCTTCGCGCTCGAGCACCATCCGGTCCGCGCGCGGGACACGCTGCTTCAGCGCGCGATAGGCGAGGCCAGGTGCCGTGCGCACGAGGCTGCGGAGCGACCAGAAGAAGGCGGTGCACGCGGCGTCGGAGCGGCCGAGCCGAGTGAAAATTAGGCGGTGAAACTTCGACAAGCGGATGCGGCGATGACACTCGGCAATCGCGCCAACCGGGTTAATCAGCGCGAGCAGCGCGACGCGATCCGGCATGGCGGCAGCCGCGGCAACGGCATAGGGGGCGCCGCCGGAGACGCCGATGAGAGCGAAACGGTCCAAGCCGAACGCATCGGCGCATTCCAGAAGGTCGGCCGCCGCTTGAGCGAGGCTGTCCTGCCGCTGAAAGTCCGAGAGCCCGTAGCCGGGGCGCTCCGGCGCGATGATCCGCAAGCGCCTCTCGCGCGCCCCCCGGTCGGTCAGGGCGAACATGAAGCGCGAGCCCGGCGTGCCGTGCAGAGCGAGGACCGGCAGCCCTCCCGGATCGCCATATTCGGCAAAGCCGATCTGCCGTCCATCGGCGAGGCGGAACGCCTGCGAGCTTCGGTCGGATGGTTGGTGAGGCTCTTTCGCGACGATGCGGCCCGCCGGCATCTCACCCTCAAGCCCAGCCCGCCGCTCCATCGCCATAATGCTCCGCGCTTTCCTGGTTAGACTTGAGCATCATGGTACGAAGGAGGCAGCGCAGTGACGGAATGGGAGATCAAGGGGCGCGAGTTTGGCAATTGCAATTGTTCCTACGGTTGCCCATGCCAATTCAATGCGTTGCCGACCCACGGTCACTGTCATGGCTTCGGGGTATACGAGATCGAGCGGGGCTTCCACGGATCGACGCGGCTCGACGGGCTGAGGGCTGCCGCGATCATCCGCTGGCCCGGCCCCATTCATGAAGGAAAAGGCGAGTGCGTGCATGTGCTTGACCGCCGCGCGTCGGTCGAGCAGCGCGCGGCCCTTCTCCGCATCTTCCGGGGCGAGGACACCGAGCCCGGAGCGACAGTCTTCCAAGTGTTCGCCTCGACCTGCGACACCGTCCATGAGCCGATCATCGCCGATATCGATTTTGCGATCGACGTCGATGGCCGCAACGCCAGCGCCAAGATCGAGGGCGTGTTGGCGGCGAAAGGCGCGCCGATCCTCAACCCCGTGACCGGCGCTCCTCATCGCGTGCGCATCGTGCAGCCCGATGGCTTCGAGTTCGCCGAGGCCGAAATCGGGCGCGGCTGGTCGAAGACGATGGGGCCGACCCGCTTCGAGCTCAACGACAGCTACGGACAGTTCGCAGAGATTCATCTCTGCCAGAACGGCATGGTGCGCCGAGAGCGATGACCGGCACGGCCGTCGAAACGCTGTTCAGGCGCAATGACGCCGTCGTTCTCGCGGCGCTCGTCACCCTCGTGCTGCTTTTCTGGCTCGCCCTCTTCGCCGGGGCAGGCACCGGCATAGACCCAGAGCCGTCCTGATTGCCGGCGCTATCCTCCTCGCCGGTCTGTAACGCCTAGCGCGAGTAGAACTCGATGACGAGGTTCGGCTCCATGATCGTGGGATAGGGCACGTCGGAGAGCGTCGGCACGCGCGCGAGCTTCGCCGTCATCTTGTTGTGGTCGACCTCCAGATAGTCGGGCACCTGGCGCTCGGGGCTCTGAGCCGATTCGAGCACCATGCCGGCATCCTTGGCCTTGTCTCTGACCTCGATGACATCGCCCTCGCGGCAGCGATAGCTCGGGACGGTCAAGCGCCGGCCGTTGACCCGCACATGCCCGTGGCTCACGAATTGCCGCGCCGCGAACACGGTCGGCACGAACTTGGCACGATAGACGATGGCGTCGAGCCGGCGCTCAAGCAGCCCGATCAACTTCTCGGAGGTGTCGCCGCGGAGCCGCGCCGCCTCGCGATAGATCGCCTTGAACTGCTTCTCGGTGATGTTGCCGTAATAGCCTTTGAGCTTCTGCTTGGCGCGGAGCTGCTGGCCGTAATCGGAAAGCTTGCCGCGCCGGCGCTGTCCGTGCTCGCCCGGTCCATATTCGCGCTTGTTGTACGGGCTTTTCGG
>DASUQP010000213.1:0-18052 GCA_036280475.1 Methyloceanibacter sp.
GAGCCGGCCGCCGAAACCACGCGGACCGGTGTCAGAACAAACGCTGAACCTACCGCCAGAGCCCCATATTTGGCCCAGGACGGCCGGAAGCATCCCCTGGCTCTTTTTGATCCGCTGCCGCGGGGAGCCCTGAAGGGCCTACGCTGCAACCTTTTATGCAACCTTTGCCGAACTGGCTTGCCCCTGAATCCGTTGGTTTTGTTGGTACCGCCGGGTGAATTCGAATCACCGACCTCTTGATCCACAGTCAAGCGCTCTAACCAGCTGAGCTACGGCGGCATGCTCTAGGAGGATTCGGGGAGAACCTAAGCGGAGCGCCGAGCCGTTGCAAGCGCGGGCGCCGCAAGTAGCCATGCCCGCTCGCGCCGAGCCGTTGCAAGCGCGGGGCGCCCGGAAGGACCGAAATCATTTCAAGCCAATAAAGAGGCCCGGGGGCTGACCCCCGGGCCTTTAGCGCGCGACCCCGTATCGGTCCCGCGGATATCGTCCGCGGGGCGAAGGATTCGTGCCGTTACGACTTGCGGACCTGCTCGAAAGAGCGGGCGACCTGGCTCTTGATCGGCTCGGCGGTATCGGCGGCGATCTTGGTGCTCAGCGCCCTGATCTCGTTCGCCTGGCTTGCGAACACGTCGAACTGCCGGCGGATGAAGGCCGACTGAAGCTCGACGATCTCGGCGACGTTCTTGGCGCCGGCGAGGCTCTTGGCGAGGTCGAAGGCGGAGTTCAGATTGCGCTGGGCAAGGTCGATGAGCTTGCGGTTGAAGGCGGTGGCGCCCTGCCCCGCTGCATCGAACGACCGCTCGAGCGCATCGACGGCCTCTTCCAGCGCGTCCTTGCCGCGCTCATAGGCCTCACGGCTCTGGTTTACGGTCTTCTCGGCGAGAGCGCGAACGCTCTCAGGGACAGTCGCATCGAGCTTGAACGACTCGAATTCCTTGGCGGCCTTGCGGAACGTATCGCGGGCGGCCCCGGCGACGGCTTGGGGGGAATTTGCTTGGCTCATGATGGCGCACCTCTGCTTGGACGTGTTTCACTTCAGTCGGGGGTTTCCGGCTTGGCCCTTTCGAAATGGCTGCCGCGATCTTTGTTGCACTGCAATATAATTGTTGCGGTGCGATAATCAAGGGCTTTTCGCGGCGCGCCCGGCTTTTTTTTTGCCATGACCGCAATCTGCCCGGGTTTCGGCCTAGGCAAAGCGCTGAATTCGCCTAAATTTAGCCGATGAGTCGAGGAAGCACCCCCAGGACTGGGGGTTTGAGCGTGGCTTATTGAAAGGCCCCTTTTCGCCAAGGCGACTGAATGAGCTCTCTCCCGTTGCATATGCCCGACCTCAAGCCGAACAGGCGCGCCGACGAGCCGGACAAGGACCGCGAGGCTCTGGAGCATATTGCCCGCGCGCTCGAGAGCCGTAGGTTCGAGCCCCCGGCCGAAGGCGCTTCGGTCGGGGAGGCCGCGGAGGTCTTGCTCACGCAGCAGAGCCTGAACAGCCTGCTCGAGAGCATGCCGGCGGCGGCCGGCATCCTCTTCGGCGGCACACTCGCGCATGCCAATTCCGCCTTCGCCAATGCCTTCGGCTATCCGTCAACCGCCGAGCTCATTGAAGCCGGAGGGCTTCGCGCGATCCTCGGCGAAGGCAAGGGCCTTGGCGAGGTGAGGTCCGAGCCAAGCGCGCCGGTCGAGGCGCTGACCCGATCGCGGCGGCGCGTGAAGGTCGCCTTTGCGCTGAGCGTTCTCGACGCCGAACGGGAGTTGACGCTGCTGCGATTGATCGAACCGCCGATCCTCGCGGGCGAAGCGGAGGCGCAAGCTTCACCGGTGGGGGTGCCGCCGAAGCCTGAGCCGGCGCCGAGGCCCCCCGCCGACGCCGCTTCGAGCCGCCTCGACTTTCTGGCGAAAGTCAGCCACGAGGTGCGCACGCCGCTCAACTCGATCATCGGCTTCGCCGAGCTGATGCTTCAGGAGCGCTTCGGTCCGATCGGCAGCCGGCGCTACAAAGGCTATGTCGAGGATATCCATCAGAGCGGGCTCTATGCGCTCTCCCTTCTCAACGACCTCCTCGACATCTCCAAGATCGAGGCCGGCAAGTTCGAGCTCAATTTCACCGCGGTCGACGTCGCCGAAATCGTCGAGGATTGCGCAGCGAGTCTTCAGCCGCTCGCCAAGCGCGCGCGCATCCTGCTCAGGACTTCGCTCGCGCCGGACCTTCCCACCGTCGTCGCCGACCCGCGCCGGCTCAAGCAGTGCCTGCTCAATCTTCTCACCAACGCCATCAAGTTCACCAATGAAGGCGGCCAGGTGATCGTGTCGGGCTCCATGGTCGACGGCGAGCTTCGCTTGCGCGTGCGCGACAACGGCGTCGGCATGAGCAAGGACGAGATCGCCTTCGCCATGCAACCCTTCCACCAGCTCGACACTGCGCCCCGCAAGCAGACGGGAACGGGCTTGGGTCTCCCCGTCACCAAGGCGCTGGTCGACGCCAACCGGGCGCGGCTCGTGCTTTCGAGCGAGCCGGGTGTGGGTACATCCGCCGATGTGATCTTCCCGGCCGAGCGCCTCTTCACTTCCGGCTGAACCGCGGAAGCCGAGCCGCGTCTCTACTTGGCGCCGGTGGATCAGTCGCGCGCTCATGGCAGTCGTTCTAAAGGGTTTCTGACACTATTACATCTGCGTTACTTTCCCTGATCTCAAGATTAGAAGATTTCTATTCTTGATATTGAAATTAGAAGGCTTCTAATGTAGATAAGGTCAAGTCATTCCTGTTGACATTCTCAAAACCGAAACTTTAATCGAGGCAGAGAGCCCGCCGATTCTAAGGACGGGCGCTGATCTCAGGTCCGATTCCGGGGCTTTGAACTCCGGCGATTGGAGGGAAAGATGCGATTTGCCTCGGCGCGCTTTCTGGCGCTCGCCACTCTCCTCGCATTCGCCGCGTTGCAAGCGGACGCCGCCGACCCCGGCGAGGTGAACATCTATTCCTATCGCCAACCCTACCTGATCGAGCCCCTGCTGAAGGAGTTCACCGAAGAGACCGGCATCAAGGTCAATGTGATCTTCGCCGAGAAGGGCCTGATCGAGCGCATCGAGGCCGAAGGACGCAACAGCCCGGCCGATGTGCTCCTGACCGTCGATATCGGCAATCTCACGCAGGCAACCGCCGCCGGCATCGCGCAACCCATTCGCGTGGACGCGATCGACGCCGCGATCCCTGAGGCCTATCGCGCCGAAGACGATCAGTGGTTCGGGCTCACCCGCCGCGCGCGCGTCATCTACGCCTCGAAGGAACGGGTGAAGCAGGACAGCATCACCTATGAGGAACTCGCCGATCCGAAATGGCGGGGCAAGATCTGCACTCGCTCGGGCCAGCATCCCTACAACGTCGCCCTGATCGCTTCCATAATCGCCCATCACGGCGAAGCCTGGACCGAAGACTGGCTGAGAGGGGTCAAGGCCAATCTCGCGCGGAAGCCCGCCGGTGACGACCGGCTCCAGGTCAAGGGCGTCTATGCCGGCGAGTGCGACATCGCCATCGGCAACACCTACTACATGGGAGCGATGCTCAAGAACGATAAGCAGCCCGAGCAGAAGCAATGGGCCGGCTCGGTCAATATCCTGTTCCCCAATACGGGAGATCGCGGCACGCACGTCAATGTTTCCGGCGCGGTCGTGGCAAAACACGCGCCGCACAAGGACAACGCTGTGAAGCTCGTCGCGTTCTTGGCCTCCGACAAGGGCCAGCAACTCTATGCGGAGGCGAACAACGAATATCCGGTCAAGGAAGGCGTCCCTTGGTCTCCGCTCGTCAAGTCGTGGGGTGAGTTCAAGCCGGACCCGATCTCGCTCGACGAAATTGCGCGCTTACGCAAGACGGCAAGCGAGCTCGTCGACAAGGTCGAATTCGACGAGGGTCCAAGCTCATGAGGGGGCAACGATGAGCTTTCAAAAAAAGGTGGATCGCCAGGGTTCGGTCAGAGTGGCGGCATGGGATCGCATACCGCCGCGAAGCGGGGCGGAGTGGCTCGTCGGCATGGGGTTTCGCTGCTGGCTTGCGGGTTACGACACCGGCGACATCGCCTGCTGGGAGAACGGATGGAACGAATATGCGCGCGCGCTCGGCCCCGAGCGGGCAAGGCGGGCTGTGACCGAGCTTGCATGCTGGGTCCGGGCCGTGCGCGCCTCGGCCTCGCGCAAGATCGAGTATTCTCCCGTCGGCTGTCCGGGGTTCTGCGCCGATGAGTGCCTTGCGATCTCGCTGATCGCGGCCTCTCAGCATCATCGCTGTCCGGCGATGCGGGCCTGCGCGCTCGCGCTGACGGGTTCGGATTCGGTCGATCCCGTGCTGAAAGCCGCGAACGCCTTCGCCGATGCGCTCCAGGAAGCCGATCAGCGCCTGTCGCCGGAAGCCGTGGCGACGCTGATGGCAGGACGGCGCAAAGGCGGCGCAGACCGTCTCGCGCTCGGCTGAGCGCGGGCCCCGCCGGAAGACAGGCGATGGCTCTGGCGCTGTCATCCGAGCGGCCTCAATGGCGCCGCCGGTTGGCCCGGCTCAAGGATAGCGGCAATCTCGGGTGGTCGGCGGCGGCGCTCCTAATCTCGCTGATCGCCCTCCTGCCCATCCTCGCCATCGGCGGAATCGCGCTCAAGACGAGCGGCGACACCTGGCCGCATCTCATCGAGAACGTGCTCCCGGGAGCGCTTCGCCGCACCGCGCTTCTGCTGGCAGGCGTTGGCGCATTGACGCTCCTCATCGGCACCGCCACGGCATGGCTCGTGACCATGTATCGCTTCCCCGGGCGAAACGCCTTCCAGTGGCTTCTGCTGCTGCCGCTCGCGATCCCCACCTACATCATCGCCTATTCCTATCTCGAGCTGCTCGATTATTCCGGCGTGGTGCAGAGCGGCTTGCGCGCCCTGTTCGGCTGGCAAGACGCGCGGAGCTACTGGTTCCCGGATATCCGTAGCCTTGGCGGCGCGATCCTCGTCATGAGCGCGGTGCTCTATCCTTATGTCTACATCACCGCGCGGGCGAGTTTCATCGCTCAGTCGGTGTGCATCCTGGAGGTGAGCCGCAGTCTCGGCCGCACGGCGCCCCAGACCTTCTGGGAGGTCGCGCTTCCGCTGGCGAGACCGGCACTTGCCGCTGGCGTCGCGCTCGCGCTCATGGAGACGCTGAACGATATCGGGGCGGTCGGATTCTTCGGGGTTCGAACCTTGACGGTCGCCATCTACGACACCTGGCTCGATCGCAACAACCTCGCCGGCGCAGCGCAGATCGCCTGCGTCATGCTGCTCTTCGTCTTCGCGCTGCTCGGCCTCGAACTGGCGCTCAGAGGCAAGCGCCGCTTTCACCATACTACCGGCAAATACCGCCGCTTGCCGAAGGATCGCCTCGAGGGCTTGGGCGGTGCGCTCGCGAGCCTCGCCTGCGCCGTGCCGGTCTTGTTCGGCTTCGCGCTGCCGGCGGGCGTCCTGTTCTACGACGCACTCGCCCATTCGGCATCGGGTCTTTCGCCGGCGTTCTGGCGCGCCGCCTTGAACAGCCTCCTGCTTGCGGGTGCGGCCGCCGTTCTTGCGGTCGGCTTCGCGGTGGTCCTGGCCTATGCACGGCGGCAAACCCGCTCGAAGCTCATTCAGGGCGCGAGCACGATCCCCGCGATCAGCTACGCCGTGCCCGGCACCGTGCTCGCGATCGGCCTCCTGATCCCGCTCGCAAGTCTCGACAACTTCGTCGACTCTCTCACCCGATCCCTGCTCGGCGTCACCACGGGATTGCTGCTGTCGGGGACTGCTTTCGTCATCGTGCTCGCCTATACGATTCGCTTCCTTGCCGCCTCGCTCGGGGCGGTCGAGGCCGGCTTGAGCCGGGTGTCCCGCAACATCGACGCCGCGGCGCGCTCGCTTGGCGCCACGCTCGGCGAAATGCTCGTCAAGGTGCACCTGCCCCTGCTCAGGCCCGCGCTCGGCGCCGCCGCGCTGCTTGTTTTCGTCGATTCGATGAAGGAACTGCCGGCGACGCTCCTGCTCAGACCCTTCAACTTCGACACGCTCGCCACGCAGGTCTTCACGCTCGTCTCGCTCTACCGGTACGAGGAGGCGGGATTGTCGGCGCTGACGATCGTGCTGGTGAGCCTCGCGCCCGTTCTCCTCCTCCACGGGCTCGTGGCGGGAAGTCGGCCGGGAGCCTCGATCGCAGCCGGTCGCGAGGGGCCGTGATTGGCCATTTTCGGCCCTCGCGATCCCACAACAAAAAGCCGGCCTGGTCTCGCTATCCCGATGCGTTCAGGCTAGAAAGGCGGGGGTCGAAAAATCGGGAAAAAAACGGCGAGGATCTCGGCTTTCGGGTCCAGCGCCGAAAACGGGTGGATAGGGACGGCATGAAGCCTCGCCAGATCGCTTGGAAATGGCTGCTTCTCGGCGTCTTCGTGCTGTTTCTGGCCGGTCTTGTCATCCTGCCGCGGCTCTTCGGCGACTCTTTCTCTCTCGCCAATCGCGTGTCGGGCGCGATCGCGGCGTGGACGGGGGGAGAGGTCAAGTTGACCGGGCCCTTGAAGCTTCAGTACTTCCCCGATGTGGCGATCAGGAGCGGGTTCGAGCTGACCAGGGCCTCGCGTCTTCCGTTGGTCGAGTCGATATCCGCAAAGGAGGCCCGGATCTCGCTCGATCTCGCCGCGCTCTTCCTCGGCCGCATCCATGTCGATGCCGTTCGTCTCATCAGGCCCGAGATCACGCTGAAAGAGGCGCCATCTCTCGTCACGGGATCGGAGCGAACGTTGCAAGCGCGTGTCGCCAACGTGCTGACGGACGCGCCATTCCGCGTGCTTCGCGTGCGCGCCGGCTCCATCAGGATATCGACCCCTTCGGGCGGCGAGACGATCAAGACGTTCAACGCGCGATTCGAGCTCGCTCCCGGCACTCGGGCGCTGTCGAGTTCCGGTTCTTTCGTGCTGCGCAATGAAACCGTCGCCTTTGCACTCCATTCCGACATGCCGGCGGAGACTGCGGACGGCCTCACTGTCCCGGTGAGACTCGCCTTCAATGCCCCCACGATTGGCGCCACGGCCACCGGCACGGCATCATTCACCAACAGATTTCACCTCGACGGCGATTTGAAAGCCGACATGGCGGATGCCCGCGCCTTTCTCAGATGGGCCGGGATCCCCTTGGCCGAGGGAGAGAGCCTCAAGAATCTCTCGGCATCGGGAGGAGCGCAGTGGAACGGCACAACGCTTATCTTCGACGACGGCGCCTTCGCGCTGGACGGTAACGCTGCGGTCGGCGTGCTTGCCGTCACCCCCGGCAAACGCCCGCGCATCGATGGGACGCTTGCGTTCGACCGGCTGGCGCTTGATCCCTATCTGACAAGCAGGGCCGCACGTCCGGATCAATCCGCTCTCAGCCATTTCGACACCGACCTGCGCATCTCGGCGGCGGACATCACCGCCCCTCAAGTCAAGCTCGGGCGCGGCGGATTCACCATCAGCGCGCGCGAGGGTCTCGTTTCAACCGAGGTGGGCGAGCTTGAAGTCTGCGGCGGCACGGTCACGGGCCGAATTGACGTCGATCTTTCCAACGCCATCAACAAGTCCACGCTCGCCGGGAAACTGTCCGATGTGCCGATCGAGGACTGCCTCGGTCCGCTTGGGTTGCAGGTCCCCCTGAGCGGCGTGGGCAGCCTGAAGGTTGAGTTCTCCACCGAGGGAAGCAACTATGACGAGCTGGCGCGAGGGCTCGGCGGCCCATTCAAGCTCAGAGCCCGCAACGGCGTCGTTTCCGTCGATCTCGCTCGTCTCTTTGCGGGATCGGGCCCGATCGAGGGCGAAGGTTGGAGCAGCGACAATGTTACGGCGTTCGAGGACCTGATCGCCGAATGCCGCCTCGGTGCCGGCCATATTTGGTGCGAGAAGTTCAACATGAAAACAGAGCGCGGATTGATTTCCGGATCCGGCGACGTCGATCTAGGGCAGAAGACGCTCGATTGGCGCTTGTTCGTCGCCGATCACGCCCAGCCTTTGAAGGCTTCGCAGCTGAGCGCCGAAACCCCGCCGCAAATCTCGATAAGCGGGTCGCTCGCGCAACCGGTGATCCGGAGGGCCGACGGTCGGGGCCTCGGCACCGGATCGGTGCCGGCGGCGACCAAGGCGACGCAAGTTTCGCCGCGCTGAGCTTCCTGGAGGACGTCATTCAACTGAGCCTGAGAAACCCAGTGTCCCAACACCGCACCTTCCGTTTCTGTCGCGCGCTCGCGCTGGCGGGCATGAACGCCCGGGCGTGCGCCCTTCCGCTCGCTTTGGCCGCCGGCCTCGGCGCCTCGGCAAGCGCGCTTGCCGAGGACACGCTCAACATCGCGACGTGGGGGGGCGCCTACGGTCAATCGCAGGAGATTGCCTTTTTCGAGCCCTATGCGAAGGAAACCGGCACCAGGATCGCGACCGAGATCTATGACGGCACGCTCGCCAAGATCAAAGAGATTATCGAGGGCGGCTCCTCGGCAATCGACGTCGCCGACGTTTCGGCAGGAACGCTCAACGCCCTTTGCAATGACGGGCTGCTCGAGACGATCGCGGCCTCGAGCCTCACTGCGGCGCCGTCGGGAGAGAGCGCGGAACAGGACTTCTTCCCGGGCAGCCTTTCCGCTTGCGGTGTTGCCAGCGTCGCCTGGTCTACCGCGATCGCCTTCGACCGGCAGGCCTTCAGCAAGGCTTCGCCCTCAGACATCGCCAATCTCCTCGACACGAAGCGCTTCCCCGGCAAGCGGGCGCTGCCCAACAGTGCGCACCGGACGCTCGAGCTTGCGCTCCTCGCCGACGGGGTCGATCCCGCCAATGTCTATACCGAACTTGCAACACAAGCGGGCGCCGACCGCGCCTTCCAGGCGCTCGACAAGATCAAGGCCGAGATCTACTGGTGGGACAGCACCGAAGAGCCGATGACCTGGCTCTTGGAAAAAAAGGCGGCGATGGCGGCTGCCTATAGCGGCCGCATGTTCCGCGCCATGGTGGGCACCCGCCAGAGATTCGGCGTGATCTTTAACGGACAGGTCTACGATCTCGATCTGTGGGCCATCCCCAAGAGTGCGAGGAACAAGGAAGGCGCGTTGCGCTTCATCGCGTTCGCCACCGACCCGGGCCGGCTCGCGGTACAGGCGCAACTGATCGCGTATGGTCCGATGCGAAAATCGGCGCTTGCTCTCGTCGGCAAGCATCCGGTGGTCGGCGTCGAGATGTTGGCCTTTCTCCCCACGGCGCCGGACAACTTCAAGAAGGCGCTCAAATTCGACGAGGGCTGGTGGGACACGAACGGCGCGGCATTGCAGTCGCGCTTTGAGGCATGGCGTGGGCCGGTTGCTCCCGGACAAGGCAAGCCCCCGATCGTCCAGGCCAAGCCGCAAGAGGCGGAGGCAAGCCCTCGGCGCGCAAAAGCGCTTCCGTGACCTTCGCGTTTGTCCGGGCTGTTGCGAGCGCGGCCCGACCTCCCAAACCCTAACACTCCGGAGCGTGTCCAAGAGGCCGCAGGTCAAGTCTCAACTGAAGCCCCGCAGATAAAAAGAAGTGCGGGTGAGATTGAACTCCCGTTTGCATTGATCGTCATCGCTATGTCATTCTCTCCGCCGGAGAGAGTCGGTTGGGTGTCGACCCCCTGCGGACATCCCTCCTACACAGGATGCACGACGACGAGGCGATCAGCCTCGACCGAGTCGCTTCAGCGCAAAGTCGGGGTGTCGTCTTGTGATGCAAAGCACTGCCGGAGCGGGGCCGGCAGTGCGATTTCCCCTCGAAACCCCTGGCAATCCAACCTTTTACGACCTTTATACAGGGCAATTCCACGGCGCATTCTGCCGGGCGGTGCGCCCGGAGATCGGCGTCGCCTGCGAGAAGCTTGAACATGACACCCGAACGATTCGAGAGCTGGCTTACCGTCGATCGGAAGGGCCTCTTCTGCCGTCCCGGAGCCTTCCATATCGACCCTTACGGCGGTGCCAAGCGCGCGGTCGTGACCCACGGCCATTCCGACCATGCCAGGCCCGGACACGATCACGTGCTTGCCACGCGCGAAACGCTCGCCGTGATGGCGGCGCGGCTCGGGACGGCGGCGCGAGCGAGCAGTCAGGCGGCTTCCTACGGCGAACGCGTCACGATCGGCGACGTGGCAGTGACGCTGTTTCCGGCCGGCCATGTGCTCGGCAGCGCGCAGGTCCTGATCGAATGGAAAGGCGCCCGGGTCGTCGTCTCAGGCGATTACAAGCGGAGCGCCGATCCGACCTGCCCCGGCTTTGAGGTCGTTCCATGCGATCTCTTCATCACCGAGGCGACCTTCGCGTTGCCCGTGTTCCAACATGGCGAGGCGCGCGAGGAGGTTGCGAAGCTTCTTGCGTCGCGCGCCCAATTTCCCGACCGCGCCCATGTGGTCGGCGTCTATGGGCTCGGCAAATGCCAGCGCCTGATCGCGCTCTTGCGCGAAGCGGGGTACGACCGCCCGATCTATCTTCATGGCGCTCTTGCAGAGTGTTGCGCGCTCTACGAGTCTTTCGGCGTGCGTCTCGGCGCGCTGAAACCCGCAACCGGCGCCCCCCGCGACGCGCTCAAGGGTGAGATCGTGCTGGCGCCTCCTTCGGCCATCGCCGATCGCTGGTCGCGCCGGATGCCCGATCCTGTGACGGCTTTCGCCTCGGGATGGATGCGGGTGCGCGCGCGGGCGCGCCAACGCGGCGTCGAGCTCCCCCTCGTCATCTCGGATCATGCCGATTGGCGCGAGCTGACCGAGACCATCGCCGACACCGGCGCGGGCGAAGTCTGGGTGACGCATGGGCGCGAGGACGCGCTCCTGCATCACATCCAGAAGACGGGCCGCAAGGGCCGCGCGCTTGCCCTGGTCGGCCGCGAGGACGAGGACCAGTGAAGGCCTTCGCCGCGCTTCTCGACCGGCTGGCCTATACGCCGTCGCGAAACGACAAGCTGCGACTGCTGGCCGACTACTTCGCGAGCACGCCCGATCCGGACCGGGGCTTTGCGCTCGCCGCGCTGACGGACGGCCTGTTCTTCAGGCTGCCCTTCCGGCGCATCCTGACCGAACTGCTCCAGCCGCGCGTCGATCCCGTGCTGTTCGACTTCTCGCGCGACTATGTGGGCGACACGGCCGAGACCATCGCCCTGATCTGGCCGAGCGGCCGCGCCCACGCCAAGCCGCCGCGGCTCTCTGCCGTCGTCGAGGCCTTGCAGTCGGCGTCGCCCGCCGAGGTCCCTGCCCTCCTTGCCAATTGGCTCAATCAACTCGACTCGACCGGCCGCTGGGCCTTGCTCAAGCTCCTGACCGGCGCGCTCCGCGTCGGCGTTTCGGCGCGGCTTGCCAAGACGGCGCTTGCCGAGTGGTCGGGCGTGGCGCTTGCCGACATCGAGGAGGTCTGGCACGGACTGCGGCCGCCTTATGGCGAATTGTTCGCCTGGCTCTCAGGCAAGGGCCCGCGGCCGGCGCTCGAAGGCCGCGCGACGTTCAGGCCTCTGATGTTGTCGCATCAGATCGACGACAAGGAGCTTCAGGCGATCGCGCCCAATGACTTCATCGCCGAGTGGAAATGGGACGGCATCCGCGTGCAGGCCGCCCGTCAAGGCGGCGAGAAGCGTCTCTTCTCGCGAACCGGCGACGATATCTCGGGCGCCTTCCCCGATGTGGTCGAGGCCCTTCCCGAAGGCGTGGTGCTCGACGGCGAACTGCTCGTCATGCGCGACGGCGAGGTCGCCCCGTTCAACGATCTGCAACAGCGGCTCAACCGCAAAATCGTCAGCGGCGCCCTGCTCAAGTCGCATCCCGCGCATATCCGCCTCTACGACATTCTGTTTGAGGGCGGCGAGGACCTGCGTGCGCTCCCCTTTGTCGCAAGGCGCGCGCGGCTCGAGTCCTGGCACAAAACGCATGCTCCGCGCCGGACCGATCTTTCCACCCTCATCGACTTCACCTCGGTTCAGGAACTCCAGACGCTATGGTCAGGCGCGCGCGAAACCGGGATCGAAGGGCTGATGCTGAAGCGGCGCGACAGCCCTTACCTCGCCGGGCGCCCCAAAGGCCATTGGTACAAATGGAAGCGCGCGCCGCTTGTGATCGATGCCGTGCTCATGTACGCGCAGAGGGGAAGCGGCAAGCGCTCGTCCTACTATTCGGACTACACGTTCGGCGCCTGGCGCGACGGCGAGGCGGGGGAGGAGGAGTTGGTGCCGGTCGGCAAGTCCTATTTCGGCTTCACCGACGAGGAGCTGAAAGAGCTGGATCGCTGGGTGAGGAACCACACGGTTGACAGCTTCGGACCCGTTCGCCAGGTCGAACCGAAGCTCGTGTTCGAGGTGGCCTTCGACTCGGTGCACCGTTCGACCCGCCATAAATCGGGGGTTGCCATGCGCTTCCCGCGCATCAACCGCATTCGCTGGGACAAGCCGGCCGCGGAAGCCGATCGGCTGGAGACGGTTCAGGCGATGATCGTGGACTGAGCCGATGACCCAAGGGGGATCATCGCGCGCCGGGTGGGGACTTTCCTTTGACGCGGGCTATCGCCCGCTGACCCTTCACCGCGCGCCAAATGGCGCGCGTGCTCCCCCACAAGGGGAGAGCGGGGCCATGATATGATAGCGAGGTATAGTCGGTGGACTTTGAAATACAATGTGGTTGATGAGACGCTTTGCGATCCTCACTTTGGTTGCGGGGATGCTCGTGCTTGCCGCAGGCCCGGCGCAGGCTCAAGACGTCGCGATCTGCTTCCGAACGGCAGACCGTGTGGTGAGCGGGGAAGATATCGATGACGCGGCCAAGAAGGCGGGGCACGAAGCGTGCCAGCGCGCGCTCGCGGAGACCTCGAGCGTCGTGCAGAAATACCATTTGCAGGAAGCCGATTTCGACATCGTCGGACGCCCGCCCAAGGCGCCGAATTAAGCACGGGCGATGTTTAGCTCGCGCGCGCTGCCGTCGGCTGCACGATGATGGCGCCGCCGTCGCCGCCGATGATCTCCTCGTCGGCGAGCTTGAAATTCTCCATGCGCACGGTGTGATAGCGGTCGAAATAGTCGTTGAGCGGCTTCTCGATCGCCTTGTCGTAATCGGGCCGCACAACGTGCGTTGCGCCTTGCACCACCTTCACCACCTTCCCGTTCTTGACCACCACTTCGCCGTTCTTGAACACGAACTCGGGTGTCGCGAACATCGCCTCGCGGTCGGGATCGTCGCGATAGACGGTGATATCCCCTGACGCACCCACGCCGAGGTGCCCACGGTCCTTCAGCCCCAGGCTCCGCGCCGGGCCGGCGCGTGTGAGTATCGCGATCTCGTCGAGCGTGTATTCGCGGGTGAGCGATTTCAGCAATTCGCTCTGCGCCTGCGCGTCGGGATTGATCTTCTGCAGCATGTCGTCGCGGAAGCCCTTGTCCATGAGCAGGCGGATCAGATGCGGATAGAAGTAGAAGGGCGCGCCGTTCGGATGATCGGTGGTAAGGAAGATACGCCACGGGTCGTCGAAAAGCAGGAACGTCTCGAGTCCGATCACCCATTGCATGGCGTTGACGAAGCTCTTGTCGCGATAGCGAATAGGCACGACGCCGCAGCCGGCATCGCATTCGATATCCATGATCACCGGCTTCTTCGGGTTCGCGCTCTTGGAGATGGCGTATTGACGCATGCTGTCGCCGGACGCGGTGCAGGTCTGCCCGAACAGGACCTGGCCGACGTCGATGGAGGCGTTCGGAGTTTTGTTGACGAGCTCCGTGAGGCGGGCCGCGCCCGAGGAGAATTTTCGGTCCCCCTCGATGCCGTAGCTCAGGAACTGGGTGTGCGTCATATGGATGCGCAAGCCCTCGGCGGCCCGCACCGTGGCGAGCGTCGTCTCGATATTGCCGGGAACGCCGAGATTGCAGCCATGAATATGCAGCGGGTGGGTGACGCCGAGCTCCTCGATGGCGCGCGCGAGCGTGAGGAGGATCTGGCGCGGCGTCACGTGGTAGTAGACATGCTCCTCGTCGAGATCGAGCTTGCGCTGATTGAACTTGAAGGCGCTGATGCCGCCCGGGTTGACGACCTTCACCGCGATCGCCTGGGCTGCGTGAAGCGTCCAGGCGACATAGTCCTTGATCGCCTTGAAGTCCTTCTTGGCGGCGAGCTGGCGCAGGAAGTAATCGTCGGAGCCGAGCATGACGAAGGCGCCCTTATCGACCATGGGCGTGTCGCCCATTTCCATATGCGCCTGGCGGGCGTTGGCGGGCAGCATGGCCGGCTCGAAACAGGCGGTGTAGCCCATCTCGGCGTAGCGGTAGCCGGTGACATGGGTCGAGGGCACGGCACGGCCGGAGCCCGCGCGGGTGAGATCGGTGCGGGTGACGGGATCGCCCCTGTGGTCCTCGGGCAGGAGCATGCGCGCGATGGTCATCTTGCCGCCGCCGATATGGGTGTGGGGATCGATGGCGCCTGCCATGACGATCCGGCCTTTGACGTCGTAGGTCGCATCAGCACGCGCGTTGGGCCTGGCCGCGACGATCTTGCCGTCCTCGACATAGATGTCGCGGGTCTCTCCGCTCACATTGTTGGCGGGGTCGTAAACCTTGCCGCCGGTCAGCTTGATGAGCATTTTGGAAGCTCCCGGCCTAAAGCGCCGCTTCGATGGCCGAAAGCATTTCGGCTGCGCTAGGAAGCTCCGCGCGGCCGAGATCTTTCAGCGGCAAGGACATGACGTTGTCGACACGAATGAGACGCCCGGCATGATCGAGGCCCGGCGTGCCGATAGGAACAAAGACCGCGGGGGGTGCGGCGAGGGCAAGCCCCGGCGTGCCGAGCACGATGGTGGGGATCTTGGTTGGAGGCGGCGCGAGGTCGGGCGAGATCGCGGCGACCCATACGAGAAGATCGCCCTCCCCGTCCCCGAGCATGCGGCCGATGTCCCAGCGGTAAGGATCGTAATCGGGCGCGCCGCTCGCATAGCTCACACGGAGCGGATAGCCGCTGATCCAGGTGCTGACGGACGCCGCCGTGGGCGCGCCTTCGGCGCCGCCCAGCGAAAGTCCGGCGAAGCGAACCGTGGGATTGAGGTCCTTCACGAGCCCGGTGAACTGCTCGACGGCGAGCTCGGCATGGGGAAAGTCGAGCGAAGGCGGCGCCCAGACCACGACGCCGTACGCCGCCTTGCGGCAGCGCTCGGCAAGCGCATCGATCTCGGCGAGCGTGACCCCGCTCTGTTTTCGGGGCGCGACCTTGAAGCCGCGGAGCCGCGCTCGCAAGAGCGCCACCACATGCCCCGCGTCTTCGTCGTTGCATCCAATCGTGACGACATCGCCGATCTTCGAGCCTTTCGCGCCGGAGCGGTCGAGCCCCTTGCCGATGAACACGACGGTGCGCTTCGGCGCGGTGACGCCGAACATCGAGTCCGGCGGAGAGATGATCCGCTCGAAGAAGCGGGGATGGAGCCGGTGAATATCGCTGCCGGCGATGATGATCAGGTCGGCGCGGTTGCGCGTCTCGGTCAGCGTCGTCGTGATCCAGCCGCTCGTCTGGAGGATCTTGAGATTCCGCTCACCGACCGCACTCAAGGCATGATCGACGATGCCGCCCGCCCGTTCGGCCAGCGCCAATACGGCGCGCATGCCTTCGACATCGGTGGCAAGCCCGCCGAAGAGAGGGAGCTTGGCTTTGCCGATGAGCTTCGCCGCTTCCTTGACCGCCGCGGCGAGCGCGACGTCCTTGCCCTTCACGGAAGGGTTGGCCGGCGGCAGTTTGCGCTCGAAGCCCGCGATCGACTGGCTTGAACTGTTCTTTGCGACCTTGAGCCCGGTCTTGGTTCGTTCGACGACCAGATCGTCGCAAAGCGTGCCGCAGAACGGGTTGACCACGTTCTCGAACAGATACGAGCCGGGATGCTCGGCTTTGGCCTGGCCTGGACTTGAACGCGGCATGCGGGCTATCCCCCAAGAGGCGGGGGAAAGAAAGCATGGGACAGGCGTCAACACAACTCGCGAGAGGCCAGAAACGCGATCTTTTTTGCGAAATTCCCTATCGCCAAGCCGAGGAGATCATCGGGCATTCGAGCGTCGACTTGAGCGCGTCGACGAGATCGTCCTTGTTCTGAGCGCCGATATAGAGGCCGCCGTTCTGCTCAGCCAGGCACTTGGCATCCAGGATGCTGTGCTCGCCGGTCCAGGAGAAATCCCTCAAGCGGAAACCTATGACGTGGACGGTCAGTTGCGCCGCGGCGGCGCTGAGTTCCTTGCCGAGTTCGCAGGGCGAAGCGCCGCAGGTCTCTTCGCCATCGGTCAGGACGACGATAACGCCCGGATGCCGGCGATAGTCGAGCACTTCGGCAGCCTGCGCCACGGCCCGTGTGAGGGGCGTCTTGCCCGCGGGCGATATGCCCTCGAGTTTGCGCAGGATCAGCTCCGACGCGTTTGGCGTAGGCGTGAGGTCGAGCTTGACATTGCACTGATGCCCGAGGCCCGGACCATAGGTGATGAGCCCCATGCGACGGACGCGCGAGACAGCGGGGAGGATCTCGGCGAGTGCCGCGCGCACCTCGTCGATGCGCGGCTTCAAGGTGGCAATACCCTGCTCGAGGTTGCCGCCCATGGAACCCGAGGCGTCGAATACGATCATGACGTCTTCGCTGCAGGGCGAGGCCGGGACTTCGGCACGCGCGGCGCCGGGACCGGTGAGAATGCCGGCAAGGCTCGCTGCCGCGACGAGCCTCGAGGCATGCTTGAGAATTCTCGGGGGCATAGCGATCCTCCTTGACGGATGTCGATCGCAGTATGGGTCCGGGCGGTCCTTGGCGCTGTGAGATTTCCCACACCAGGCGGCCCGCCCCGTGCCAGTTCATGGCGCTAGTGCTATGCTCCGCAGGCCACGCTGACAGGAGCACCCCAAAATGGTGCGATCAACAGCCACTGAAGCCCGACCGTCTCTTGCCGGGATCACCATCTTGGCGGGACTTTCGCCGAAGGCTCTTGCGCGCCTTCAAGAGTCCTGCACCTCGCGCCATTACCAGGCGGGAGAGTCGATCGTCGATTATCTCGATGCGTCGGACGATGTGTTCTTCGTCATAGCGGGCGAGGTCCGCGTCACCATCTATTCGCTGGCCGGCAAGGCGGTGAGCTTCCGAGAGCTCGGCCCCGGCGACGTCTTCGGCGAGTATCCCGCAATCGACAGAGGCCCGCGCTCGGCAAGCGTCGAAGCGCGCACGAACTGCCTTGTCGCCACCCTGCCTGGCGCCCTGTTCCGAAAGCTCATCGCCGAGGAACCCGTGGTGGCACAGGCCATGCTGCCGCAGCTGGTCATGAAAATCAGAGCGTTGACCACGCGCGTTTATGAGTTCAGCACGCTTGCCGTGAGCAATCGCATTCACGCCGAATTGCTGAGACTGGCGAAAATAGGGGCGAAAGACGGCAGCGGCGCGCGCATCTCACCGGCGCCCACCCACACCGAGATCGCGAGCCGGGTCAGCACGCATCGCGAGGCGGTCACGCGCGAGCTGGTGCGCCTGTCGAAAATCGGCCTCATCGAACGGGACAAGAACGTCCTTGTGATCAAGGATGTGAAGCGCCTGGCGGCGATGGTTCACGAGGCTACGGGCGAATAGAGAAAGCCCTCTACAGGGTGCACCGATAGAGGCATTCGTACCGGCCCTGCTCGCCGAGCTCCTTGAGTTCGCCTTGGACCTTGCACTTGATCCCCAGCTCTTCCGCCGCCCCTTCGAAAAAGGGTATGAGCTCGGGCCAGGTCAAATGATGTTCGATATCGAGGCTCTTGGCGATGCGGTCGTAGCGGGAAATTCCGAAGACCCTGATCGTGGTCTCATCCGGGAGATATTCGAGGACCTCGAAATTGTACTCGGGCGACGCCGAGTGCACCGCCGTGATGAACACGAGCGCAGGCGCGCGCGAATCCCGCGGCAGATCGACCCCCAACTCCAGCGCTTCCTTCGTCTTCAGATGCCCGAGCCGGCGGAACACGGCCTTGGAGATGGCGTCAGCCTCCCGCCAGCCGAATCGCTCGCCCACATTTGCGAGCGTCAGTCCGTAAAAAGCGGCAGTGACGTTCGAGA
>DASUQP010000214.1:0-16378 GCA_036280475.1 Methyloceanibacter sp.
TGAGCAGCGACAGCGGCACGCGGTTGACGTCGCTTATGGGTTGAAAGCTCTCGGTTTCAGGCTGCCAGACAAAGGCCTCCGCGGCATCGAAATCGGGGCGGGCGGGCTTGCCCGGTCCGAGACGCTCAAGCGCCTTGGCAATCCGCTCCAAAATGCCGGAGAGGGGTTCCTGAAAGTTCATGTCGCGCCGTTTGCAAAGCCTAGCGGGGCGGCTATAGTCGCGCCAGCTTCGACCGGCCCGCAGCAAGACGCAAGGCGAGCCGCGCCAATCGAAGGCGGCAATTCCTTAAGCCAAGCAAAGGACAGGAGCAATGCCAGGTTTCGACTACGCTCAAGCCGCCCCCGGCGCCTTCGAAATGCTGAACAGCCTGATCATCCCGACGGTGCTGATCATCGGCATCATGTATTTCCTGATGATCCGGCCGCAGCAGCGGCGGCTGAAGGAGCATCGCGACATGGTGGCGGCAATCCGCCGCGGCGATACCGTGGTGACCTCCGGCGGCATCATCGGCAAAGTGACCAAGGTCGAGGAGAACGAGCTTCAAGTCGAGATCGCCGAAGGCGTCAAGATCAAGATCGTGCGCGGCACGGTCTCGGAGGTGCGCGGCAAGGGCGACAAGAGCGACAAGGGCGAGGCGGCTCCGGCATCGAAAGCGAAGGCTGCATCCTGATGCCGTCGTCGACGTTCAACCGGTTCATCCGCTAGTCCGATCGGGAGCGCGAGCGCGGTTATGCTGCATTTCCCAAGATGGAAACTGATCCTGGTCCTTGTCGTCACCGTCGCCGCATTCATCTATGCGCTTCCCAACTTGTTTCCGGCCGCGACGATGGCGCGGATGCCCGAATGGCTTCCTCACAAGCAGGTCAATCTCGGTCTCGACCTGCAGGGCGGCGCCCATCTCCTCTATCAGCTCGACGAAAAGGATATGATCGAGGATCAGCTCGGCGGCATTCGCGGCGACGTTCGCGAGACGCTGCGGCGCGAGCGCATCGGCTATTCCGACCTCGCCCAGGACGTCGCCAAGCGCTCCGTGTCGGTGACGATCCGTGACCCCGCCGACGTGGACAAGGCCGAGAGCGAGCTGCGGAAGCTCGCCGCCCCCGTGGGTGGCAACGTGTTCGGGGGCGCTTCCGCCAACGACATGCAGGTGGCGCGCGAGGGGAGCAACCGCATCACCCTGACCGTCACCGACGCCGGCCTCGCCAACCGCATCACCTCGGCCGTCGAAGCTTCGATCGAGACGATCAGGCGCCGCGTCGACGCCCTCGGTACCACCGAGCCCAGCATCCAGCGCGAAGGCCGCAACCGCGTTCTCGTCCAGGTGCCCGGGATCTCGGACGTCGAGCGCCTCAAGAGTCTGGTTGGCGAAACGGGCAAGCTCGAGTTCAAGCTGGTCGATCCTGCCGCGGATGCGCAGCAAGCCGCCGTCAGCAAGCAGGTGCCGCCGGGCGACGAGCTGGTCTATTCCGACGAAACGCCTCCCGTTCCCTATGTGCTCAAAAGCCAAACCTTGCTGACGGGCGAAAATCTGGAGAACGCCACGCCCGGCTTCGACGCGCAAACGAACGAGCCCGTGGTCAACTTCAAGTTTGACGCGGCCGGCGCCAAGCGCTTCGGCAGGGTGACCCAGGAGAACGTCGGTCTCCCCTTCGCCATCCTCCTCGACGAGAAGGTGATAACGGCGCCGGTTATCCGTGAGCCGATCCTCGGCGGGACCGGGCAAATCAGCGGCAGTTTCACCGTGGAGCGCGCGAACGATCTCGCCGTGCTCCTGCGCTCGGGCGCGCTCCCCGCCAAACTCACCGTCATCGAGGAGCGGACGGTTGGCGCAAGCCTCGGCGCCGACTCGGTCGAGTCGGGCAAGAAGGCGGCGCTGATGGGACTCGCGCTGGTGATGATCTTCATGCTCGCGGGCTACGGCCTGTTCGGCCTCTTCGCCAATGTCGCGCTCATTCTCAACGTCGCGCTGATCTTCGCCGTGTTGTCTCTCATGGGAGCGACTCTCACGCTGCCGGGCATCGCCGGCATCGTGCTGGTCATCGGCATCGCCGTGGACGCGAATGTGCTGATCAATGAGCGCATCCGCGAGGAGATCAGGGCGGGAAAATCGCCTTATGCCGCCGTCGATGCCGGCTATTCGCGCGCGCTCATTACCATCATCGATTCCAACGTGACCACGCTGATCGCGGTGTTGGTCCTGTTCTGGCTGGGCTCAGGCCCGGTGCGCGGGTTCGCCGTGACGCTCACCATCGGCATCCTCGCGTCGATGTTCACCGCCGTGACCGTCACGCGGCTCATGGTCTCCTATTGGCTGCGCTGGGCGCGGCCGCAATACATACCGCTCTAGGAAACAGCCAATGTTCCGCGGCATCCATTTCGTCCCTCCCAATACCAAGATCGACTTCGTCGGTCTGCGGATGATCTCTTGGCTCGTCTCGGCGCTTCTGACCGTGGTTCCGCTCGTTCTTGTCGCAACCATCGGGTTGAACATGGGCATCGATTTCCAGGGCGGGACGCTGATCGAGGTCAAGACCAAGGAAAGCCCCGCCAATCTCGCCGATATTCGCGGGAAGGTGAGCGGCCTTGGTCTCGGCGAGGTTCAAATTCAGGAATTCGGCGCTCCCGATGCGGTCCTCATCCGTATCGCCTCGCAGCCGACCGAACAGGATCAGCAGGCCTCGATCGCCAAGGTGAAGGGCGCGCTCGGCGACACGGTCGAGTATCGCCGCGTCGAAATCGTCGGGCCGACGATTTCCGGCGAGCTGATCGCCAGCGGAACGATCGCCGTGGTCGTGGCCCTGATCGGTATCTTGATCTACGTCTGGTTCCGCTTCGAATGGCAGTTCGCGGTGGCCGCGATCGCTTCCCTGATCCACGACGTGACCGGCACCATCGGTCTTTATTCGCTGTTCCAGCTTGAATTCAACGTCTCGAGCATTGCCGCTCTTCTCACCATCATCGGCTATTCGCTCAACGACAAGGTCGTGATCTTCGATCGGATCAGGGAGAATCTGCGCAAGTTCAAGCGAATGCCGATGGTCGAGCTCCTCGACGTCTCGATCAACGAGACTCTGGCGCGCGCCGTCCTCACCCATGTCACCACCTTCCTCGCCATGCTGCCGTTCCTGTTCTTCGGCGGCGAGACGATCTTCGGCTTTGCGCTCGCCATGTGCTGGGGCATCGTCATCGGCGCCTATTCGTCGATCTTCGTGGCCTCGCCGCTGCAGCTCATTCTCGGTGTGCGGCGCGAGGCGTGGAGCACGGCGCCGTTCTCGGCGAAGGGGAGGGGGCCGGCCGCGGCGCGCGCCTGATCGGAATGAGGCGAGCGGACCTTGCATGAAGGCGAGCGGGGCGACACGGTAAGGAGAATCGCGCGGTCAGGCGACCCGGACCGCGCGCTTGCTGCTTCCTTCGCGCCGCGCGCTTCAAGACCCGATCTTCTTGCCCTGTGCGCCTTCAACGTCGAGATCGCCCGCGTCGCCGAGCAGGCGAGAGAACCGGAGCTTGGCGCCATCCGTCTGCAGTGGTGGCGCGATGCGATCGCGCGCAGCCGGCAGGGGGAGGTCAGCGGCCACCCCGTGGCTGACGCCTTCGGTGAGACTGTGCGGCGCCGCGCTCTGTCCACGAAGCGGATCGCCGCGCTAATCGATGTGCGCCAATTCGACGTGGCGACGAAGATCATGCCCGATTGGGGCGCGCTCGAAACGTATCTGAAGGAAACGGCCGGCGGTATGTTTGCTCTTGGTGGCGCCTGCCTCGGCACGCAGGGTCCCGAACTCGGCCGCGCAGCGGATCAGGCCGGCTTGGCCTATGGGCTGACCGGTCTGATGCGGGCCTTGCCGGTCCATGCCGCAGGAGGCCGCGTCTTTCTTCCCGCCGATAGGCTCGTTTCCCATGGCACCTCGCCCGAAGCGTTGCTCGCCGGATCGTCAAGCCAAGGCCTGCGCGACCTGTTGGCAGAGCTCAGAGTTAAGGCACGGGCCGCCTGCGAAGAGGCGCGCGCTCACGTGGCCCGGCTCGGCCGGTCTGCCAGCGCCGCCTTTCTGCCGCTGAGGCTGGTCGACCCTTATCTCGCGGCGCTCGAGGCGCTGGATCGAAGCGGCGGGGATCCCTTGAGGGAGATCGCGGCCATCAATCCGCTCTACCGGTTCTGGCGCTTGGCGAACTGGCGGCCCTGACACGGTTGGAGCCTGCTGCCTTAGCGTGACTTACGCCGCTTTCCCGTCATACCGGCGAAAGCCGGTATCCAGAGCCATTTGCTCTTGTGTATCCCGCTGGATTCCGGCTTTCGCCGGAATGACGGGGACGCAGGCTATTCCGCCGCGACGGATGCGGGGTGCGCGAGCCAGCGCTCGATGTCGGCAAGCGCACGCAGAGAAAGCGCGCGCTTCCTGGCGAAGCTCTTGGTGTTGCGCGGACCCTTCGCGCGCGGCTCGGCCGGGCCCGCGATCGGCGGGAACAGCCCGAAATTGACATTCATCGGCTGGAAGCTGCGGGCGCCGGTTTCGTCCTCGGCGCTGAGATGGCCGCCCGTGATATGGTTGAGAAGCGCGCCGAACGCGGTTGTCGGCGGAGGCGGCGCGAGCGCCCGGCCGCGCCGTTCCGCCCCGGCGAAGCGACCGGCGATGAGCCCGATCGCCGCCGATTCGACATAGCCCTCCACGCCCGTGATCTGTCCGGCAAAGCGGAGCCGGGGATCGGCCTTGAGCCGCAAGCCGGTATCGAGAAGCTTCGGGCTGTTGAGGAACGTGTTGCGGTGAAGCCCCCCGAGCCTCGCGAACTCGGCTTGCTCAAGACCAGGGATCATGCGGAACACGCGAAGCTGCTCCCCATGTTTCAGCTTGGTCTGGAAGCCGACCATGTTCCATAGGCTTCCGAGCGCGTTGTCCTGGCGGAGCTGCACCACGGCGTAGGGTTTGCCGCCCGGCCGGTGAGGGTTCGTGAGGCCGACCGGCTTCATCGGCCCGTAGCGCAGCGTGTGCGGGCCTCGCTCCGCCATCACCTCAATGGGAAGGCAGCCCTCGAAATAGGGCGTCGCTTCGAACTCCTTGAAGGCGGTCTTTTCGGCGGCGAGGAGCGCCGCAAGAAAGGCCTCGTACTGCGCCTTGTCGAGCGGGCAGTTGATGTAGTCCGCGCCGCCGCCGCCAGGTCCCGCTTTGTCATAGCGCGATTGGCGCCAGCACACCGTCATGTCGATCGACTCGGCATGGACGATGGGCGCGATCGCGTCGAAGAAGGCGAGCGCCGCTTCGCCGGTGAGAGTCTTGATGGCATCCGCCAGCGCCTGAGAGGTGAGGGGGCCGGTCGCAACGATGACACTGTCCCAGTCGGGCGGCGGCAAGCCGCCGACCTCCTCGCGTGACATCGCGATCAGCGGATGAGTTTCAAGCACCCGCGTGACGTGGGCGGCGAACCCGTCGCGGTCGACCGCGAGCGCGCCGCCCGCCGGCAGCTTGTTCGCGTCGGCCGCCGCCATGATCAGAGAGCTGGCGCGGCGCATCTCCTCATGAAGGAGCCCGACGGCATTGGTCTCCCACTCGTCCGAACGGAAGGAATTTGAGCAAACGAGCTCGGCGAGCGAGCCGGTCTTGTGCGCCTCGGTTTGACGCTTCGGCCGCATCTCGTGCAGCGCGACCGGCACGCCGCTTTGCGCGAGCTGCCAGGCCGCCTCGCTTCCAGCCAAGCCGCCGCCGATGACATGAACCGTGCCCGTCATGAGCCATAGCTACGACCCTTCCCGTCCTTCATCAAGCCAACGCCCTAAGACCGGCGAAGAACGAATCGCCCAAAAGCAGGAATCCTTGTTGAAAAGGCCGAGCCTTCCACTACGATTCTCGCGGGAGCCGAATCACCTGCGTAACGGTTCCGCCCATTGAGCCGGTGGACCGCCGGCAATCCGGCGCATCCGCCCGCTCTTGCACGAAAGGGGGGTGCGATGTCAGCGAATACAGCTCTTGCAGTCAGTGTAGGCGTGCTTGGCGCGATTGCCACGTGGCTCTTTCTGGGGCCGCTCGGTGGCGCGCTTGCGATCTGGGCCGCGTTCATAGCCTGGGGCTGCTATTTCCACTGCGGCGGCAAGGAGCAGGGCCTGCAATCGGCGATGGTCAACAATTTCGCCGGCGCGCTCATTGCCGGCCTTACGCTGATCGTCGCCACCAGGACCGGCATGGCCGAAATGATGGGGATGCCGGTTTGGGCCGCGATCTGCGTCGGCTTCGGCGTCGCCGCCATGGTGCTGCTTGCCAACGTTCCGTTGTTCGCCACGATCCCGGCGCAGGTCTATGGCTTCGCCTCGGTCGTCGCCTACACGATGATGAAGGATGCCTACGGATACCTGACGGCGGTTTCGCTCGAGAATCCCGTGGTCGTCGTCGTCCTGTCGATGGCAATTGGCGCGGTGTTCGGCTACGTGTCCGAGAGGCTCGCCGGCATGCTGGCCGGAGAGCCCGGCGCCCGGCACGCGAAGGCGTAAAGCGGCACCGGATCTCGGCGTTGGGGTGACCCGGACCCCGGCGCCCACACAATGCTAAGAGGCGCAGTCTCCGCTTGCGGAGGCCGCGCCTCTTTTGTCTTCCTAATCGCGTTTGACAATCCCGAGGGTCGCCATCCACGTGTTGCGAAGTGCGGTCACGAGCAGGATCGTCACCCCGAGAGCGCAGAGAGCATTGGCGAAGGGCGCTTCAAGCGCCCAGGCGGCGGCCGATGCCGTGATGAGCATGTAGGAGACGAGCGGCACCACGACGTGCCAGATGATCCGTGGCCCTTCGAATTTGAGCGTCCGGCGCGACAGCAGAAACAGGTTCATAACGTAGGCGAGACCCGCTGAGCCGATTGCGCCGAGCGCGATCGCGCGCGCCGCGGCCGAAAGCGGCGGAACCATCACCATCGCAATGACGAGAAGGCTGGTGAAATAGACGAGAACCGGCGTGATGAAGAGGCGCAAGCGGTGTTCGTCGCCTCCCTGGGTATGCTGGATGCCGAGCGTGATAACCACAAAAATGAGGCCGATCAAGGTGCCGGCGGTGCTTCCGGCGAGCGTGTAGAAACCATCCCAGTCGTCCATTCCCCGCTCCATTCGCGCCTTCTTTCGCAATGACTATAACTTAGCGTTAAGCGAAGGCGAAAAGCGCAGGCCCATAGGCAGTCATCCGTGAACCTCAAGGCAACCCTTTTCCGGAACATGGCTTGCGCCATCGCCTCGGCACGGGCAATGTGCCTCCCCTCGGTTCGTTAGCGTCGTGGCAGGACTTGGCCCATGCCCTCGGTCTCCGTGGTCTGGAAAGGCAACTGCCACGATGCGGACACGCGCTACCGTCTCCTCGGCCATTTGCATCGGCTTGCGTCCCGCAGCGACGAGTTCTTGCGCTTGCGACAGCCGAGACGGCCGCACGTGCTAAACGTGATGAACGAGCAACGCGGCGGGGCTGAGCGGCTCCGCCCCAATATCGAGACGATCGACGAACAGGCCTCCGGCACGATCCTCGTCTCGGGCTTTGTCAGCCCGCAGCCCGAGCAGCTCATTGCCAACGCCCGCGCCGCCGGCGTGAGGATTGTCGAAAATCCCGAAGGCCAGAATGCTCCCTTGATTGCGCTGAAGAGGGCGCGGCTTCGCGGTCTCGACTTCAAGCTGTTCGATCCCCGCGGACTCTATCCCGGCGCCGATCGCATGAGCTTCGTCTTCCTCGAATGCGAGGAGCATCCCTTTCTCGACGGATGGTTGGTCGAAATCGCCAACGCCGAGGATTGTGCCGCAAGTGGCGCCGAAGCGCTCCGCGATGCGGATTTTTATCTTTGCGCCCCCAGCGTGCATCTCCGCTACTACCTCGAAGACTGGACCGACTGCCTGTTCTCGTGGATCAAGTTCTTCTTCATTGGCGATTTCTGGTGGCACCGCTGGGAGGAAATGCAGGGCTTCGCCGATTACCGCCAGGTATTCGAGGACTTGCAGGCCGACCGCGGCGTCGAGCTCGCCGAGGAGGCGACCTTCGATGCGGTGCTGGCGACCTTCGCCCAACACGCCGAACACTGGATCGGCGAGGTCGAGGGTTGGGCCAAGGCCGAGCAGGGCTGACCGCGCAACTGTACGGAGAAGCCCAGTACTCGATCTGGGTAATTTTCTAGCGGCCGATCGGCCACCGATATCACAGCACGCGTTCTTGCGGAAACAGCGCTAGACAGACCTCATCCCATTCGACGCCGCCACCTTGATTGCCCCCAAGCAACCGAATGCGATTCCCGACATCGAAACCGTCGAAAAAGCCGACATGACCTTTCCAGGAGCTGGGGGACTGACGCCACAGGACGACGATGCAACCGGGTCGAGGGTTGTCCAGCGCTTGTCCATAAGCAAGCCATGAGCGCGCGGCCGCATTATTCGTACCCCGTTGGCGCGCTTGCAGCATGCACCAGTTTACGAAAGCAGAGCACCAGCTCGTCTCATCGTTATTGGCTTGAAGGCTTGTCGTATTGAAATACTCGACGACGCGCGGATTATGACGCGGCCCCGGGTAATCCCTCTGACCAAGTTCGCCGCGCGCGACCGCGAACCACGGCGCCTCGCTCTCGGCCGCAGTCTCCATCGCAACTGAGGCAGCCGCCAGGCGGAGGCGAGACCGATCCGGCGCTTGCATGCTTTTCCCACCCTTGGCAAGCCGATCATAGAGCTTGCGGATGTCCGTGAAAGTTTCGATGTCGCCAACGCCGGCGACATTCGCGGCTGTGACGAGTTCGCGTTTTCGCGGCGCTCTTTTCCGCGTCGAGGTCTTCGCTGTGGATTTACGTGCCATGACATCCTCCCTGGATAAAATACACGCACAATTATAGGTTGTGATTTGGCATAAATACAGTAGACGGAAGAGGGCTGATTGCGACCGCATTATGAGTGCGCCTGCAAAATTCCTGCATGTTCCAGCAGGAAGCGGGGCTGGTTGCTTGAAGTTTCTGCCCGTGGAATGGGCTCGCACGCGCCGGGCCATCATCTTAACGCCACAACCGGTCGCTAGTTGATCGTCCCTGTCGCAAGGGAGAGTCCATTGGCGAAACTCACGCTTTATCACGCCTCGCCGTCACGCTCCTCGATCGTCCGCTGGATGCTCGAGGAGTTGGGCGAGCCCTACGACCTTCACGTCTTGAGGCTCGCCAATGGCGAGCAACACGCGCCGGATTATCTGGCCGTCAATCCGATGGGCAAGGTGCCGGCTCTCCGTCATGGCGAGACGATCGTCACCGAGGCCGCGGCCATCTGCACGTATCTCGCTGATGAGTTTCCGCAGGCAGGGTTGAACGTGCCGATCGGTGACGCGCGCCGCGGGGCCTACCTTAAATGGCTGTTCTTCGCGTCTTGCATCGAGGCCGCCGTTACCGATCGTGCTTTCCCGCGGCGCGATGAACCGCCCCGGGGCATGTTGGGCTATGGAGACTTCGACACGGTGATGGGCGTGGCGGCCAAGGCGGTCGAGCCTGGACCCTATCTGCTGGGCGAACAGTTCACTGCGGCCGACGTGGTGTTAGGCTCGACGCTGCGCTGGGGCATGATGTTCAATCTTCTGCCCAAGCGTCCGCAGTTCGTCGCCTATGTAGGCCGGCTCGAACAGCGGCCGGCCTTGCAGCGGGCCACCGCTCTCGACCAGGAGCTGGCAAACGCCTAGCGGCCGAAAGCCTGTCTGAGCGCCGTCTTGGTTTGTTCGAGCTTGGCGCGCTGTTCCACCGAAAGCTTGGCGCCGGCGCGATTGACGTAGAAGTCCAGCATCGACATGGCGGTGCGATAGGGGTCGCCGCTGTGGCGGGCCGGGTCTTCCGCCGATTTCTTGAGCGCGGCCGCGATCTGCTGCGCCGAGCCATTGGCGAACAGACCGGGCTCGAGATCGAAGGGATGGTCATGCGCGGTGAGGTCGGCGGACCATTTCTTGCCGGACTTGGCCATGAGTGCCTCCTTGGGGCTTCCGAACGCGAGGCTCGCACGCGATCATGATGATCGCACAAAGACCATCGCGCCAATTTGCAGCAGTTTGAAGCGTTGATCGGGGCTTGAGCATGAAGATCCTGTCCGGCGGCCAGACAGGCGTCGATCGGGCGGCGCTCGATACCGCCATCGAGAAAGGCCTTCGCTATGGCGGCTGGTGCCCGAAAGGCGGCTGGGCGGAGGACCTGCCCGAGCCGCCGGGGCTCTTGGCGCTATACCCCGCTTTGCGCGAGACGCCGCTCGCCGAACCTGCTCAGCGGACCGAACGGAACGTGCGCGACGCCGACCGGCTCATGATCCTGGTCGATAGCGCCGGAATAAGTGTGTCGAAAGGGACCGAAGCTGCGCGCGACCTTGCCTCTCGTCTCGGCAAGCCGCATGTCGTGCTCGATCTGGATGCAGGCAGCGTTCAGGTGCGGGCACATACCTTTCTCGGCGAGGGAAAGGACGGCTTTAGCCTGTGCATCGCCGGCCCGCGCGAAAGCGAGGCGCCAGGCATCTACGCCAAGGCCCGCGCGTTTCTGCGCGAAGTTCTCTAAGCTTCCCTCTGCCCCCGCGTGGGAGAGGGAAAACTCGCGTTGGTCAGGTATCATTTCAAACCTCCCCCTCGTGGGGAGGTCGGCACGCTCGCTCTATTTTGCGCTACCGCTCCGCTACCTGAGCGCATTGCGCGCCGGGTGGGGGGCTGCGTTCAAATCGCAGCCACGTCATTCCGGCGAAAGCCGGAATCCAGAAGCCGCATGCACTGCGCTTGTTTCTCTGGATACCGGCTTCTGCCGGTATGACGGAGTGTTCACCCCACCCGGCTCGGCCTTCGGCCTCGCCTCCCTCCCCATCGAGGGGAGAGATGATTTCTCGCCGCTGGCCGGCCATTTTTGTATGTCGTCTTAGTCCCGAATGGGAAAGCGAGCTTGAACCAGGATAGACCCAAGTTAAGCGTAACGCGGCGGCAAGTTCTGGCCGGTGCGGCCACCGCCGCGTCCACGGTCATCGGCTTGCGGGCTGGAACGGCGCAAACAAATCCAACCGGATCGACAAGGCCGA
This sequence comes from Methyloceanibacter sp., assembly GCA_036280475.1. Lineage (GTDB taxonomy): Bacteria > Pseudomonadota > Alphaproteobacteria > Rhizobiales > Methyloligellaceae > Methyloceanibacter. Next base: position 11,007 of record DASUQP010000214.1, read on the forward strand.
ACGGCAAAGTCTGCATCCTCACGCCGGAGGCGGTCGAGGGTCCGTTCTATTTCGATCCCAAGCTCGTGCGCGCGGCCGTCGCCGAAGGAAAGGTGGGCGCACCCCTTACGGTCGCTCTCCAGGTGGTGGACGCTGAAACCTGCGCCGCGTTCAACGAAGCCCGTGTCGATATCTGGCATTGCGATGGACTCGGCGTCTATTCAGGCTATGCGCGCCAGGAGACCGGCTCCGCCAAGGGCGAAACATTTCTGCGCGGAACGCAGTTCGCTGCTTCCGATGGCGCCGTGCGCTTCGACACCATCTACCCGGGCTGGTATCCGGGCCGCACGCCGCATATTCACTTCAAGGTCATCCTGGACGACAAGGACCTTGTCACCGACCAGCTCTATTTCCCGATTCCGTCAGAAAGCACGTCTACGCAACGTATTCTCCGTACCGCGAGCGCAAGCAGCAGCGTGACACCGTGAACGCCAACGACTTCATCTTTCTCGAGCAACGCGGCGCCGACACGCTCGCCGATACCGAAGAAGCGGGCGGCTCCTATCGCGCCTCCCTCGTCATCGGCATCAACCGCCAAGGCCGCGCCTAGAAGCGGGGCGGTCGATCTTCTTCAAGGATTGCGTCAGAGAAAGCGATCGTCGTGCCATCGCCAGGTCGCGTCTCGCAAAGTTCAAGAAGGCAAGGCAGCGACTCGTGATAGAATGACACATTGATTCAGCGGAGGGGAAGACGATGCTGGAAGCACTCATCATTGCCTGTGTGGTCGGAGGAATCGCGGGTTGGCTTGCGGGCCTGCTCGTGCAGGGGACGGGCTTCGGCCTGGTCGGCGATATCGTCATCGGCATTTTGGGGGCGCTGATCGCGGCCTTCCTCTTTCCCGCCCTCGGCATCGCGCTCACCGTCGGCGGCGGGATTATCGGCGCGATCATTCTCGCCTTCATCGGCGCCGTGATCCTGCTTGTCATCGTGAAGGTGATAAAGGGGATGACGGCGTAACCGCGCTCGCGCAGCTTCGCCGATTCTCCCACAGCGAAGGCTCACTACCATACCTCCCCCTCGTGGGGAGGTCCGGCGCGGCCGGAGCTTCGCTCAAGCTTCGCCCTTCCAAAACCTCCCCCTCGTGGGGAGATCCGGCGCGCTTTTGCGCGCTGGGGTGGAGGGTTCCTGCGCTAAAACGGGGTAGCCACGTCATTCCGGCGAAAGCCGGAATCCAGAAGCGGCATGCACTGCGTTCGTGACTCTGGATACCGGCTTACGCCGGTATGACGAACGTCACCCCACCCGGCTCAGCTTTCGCTCCGCCACGCGTGGCTCCGCTCAAGCTCACCGCACCTCCCCATCAAGGAGGGAGGATTCCGAGTCGCCGGAGTGACGGTGTGCCTCAGACCGCGTCTTTGGCGGCCTTCACCGGGCGCACCCTGAGCATCTTGCGGGCGGGTTTCGCCTTGAAGTCCGTCGGCTCCTTGGTGAACGGGTTGATGCCCTGGCGCTCTTTGGTCGCCGGCTTCTTGACGACGATGAACTTGGCAAAGCCCGGAAGCATGAAGGTGCCGCTCTTTCTCAGCTCCTTGTAGGCAACGCCGGCGAGCCCTTCCATCACCGCCTTCACGTCCTTCTTCGCCATCGAGCACTCGTCGGCGACTTTTTGAATGAGCTCAGATTTCGACATCATGCGCGTGTTCCTCCTTTGCCGGCCATAGGCCCAATCTTCGCTATGGCCTTCTTGGCCTCAGTGCAATCCCGACTTTGCAGCAACGAACGTGCCGGCGAAACGGCCCCATTCCTCGAAAACTCGCCGATTCGGAGGGGTTTGTCAGCAAATACCCCCCAAAAACCCCGCAAAAACGCATAGTTTGTCGTTGAAAAGCGTGATTTTCCGATGAAAAGACGCTGATTGGGCGAAGCTCCGCTCGCACGCTGTAGGGGCTCAGCGCCAGCAGCATGCCTCTTTGCCGCGGGGGCAGATTAGTTCGCGAGCGTCAGCCGCACCCTGTAGGCGATTGCGTGGTCGGCCTCGATATAGACGAGCTCGAGCGTGTCGGGAGCCGTGAGCCGCCCTTTGTAGAGACCGCTATCGACGACAGCGGAAAATCACTCGGGGATGGCGGCGCGCCTATCGCCAGCCTAGCTGCTGTGCCCTTGTTGCCTCACCCAGCGACCCGTGTCAGCTCGAACACGCGTCCGTATTTCGCTGCGGCGTCTACGTCGCCACGCCGTAAAGCAAGTCTCACGGCGTCGAGTTTCCGCGCATCCTCGACCGAGAGATAAGGCGACCAGCCGGTTTCGTCTTCGATGAGCTCAACCGGAACCTCGGCGACGTAGTTCGCATCGCGGACGAGTTCGACGGATTTTCGCTTCCTGATCGTGTTCTCTCTAAAGTCCTCCGCCCTCACTCCGCAGCGGCGCGCCTGCCGCCCGCGGCCTTGCGGCGCCGGTCCATCACCTGCTTGAGGTATTGCCCGGAGCTCTGAGGCGCGGCGGCGATCTCCTCGGGCGTCCCGACCGCCACAACCGCGCCGCCGGCGTCGCCGCCTTCAGGCAGCTCGCGTCTTTATGGACGCGGGGCTCCGACGCAAGCAGTAGCCGTTCAATTGAAAATTGCTGAGCCAATATCTTCAATTTTGGCAAAGCCATTCCTATTTCTCCAGCCCGGTCCAACTATCGAAAGGAGCCAGCATGACCCCAGACCTAATGGCGGGGCTCTCAGACCCAACCGATTATGCGCGCGAACCCTTGGCCCTTGAAACTACCGGAATAACAGAGCTTAGCGCTTAATGGTTCAAGGTGCCTCTCAACAAGGTTCGTTCACCGTTGAAAGAGTGCCACGTCAGTTTAAGACAGCACGACTGGATTTGGGTCCATTCGAATTAAGCGATGCCAAAAGAGTGGTTGAGCTGGCCGGCGACTGGGACGTTGCGCGGTGGACGGCTTCCATTCCTCATCCGTATTCGATCGATTCGGCTCAACGGTGGATCGCTCACCAGGCCGATCAAACCAAAGAACTGGTTTTCGCGATCCGATTTGACGCTGACCTTATCGGATGCATCAGCTACTCGATTCTCAGTGGAGAAATCGGCTTTTGGATAGGAAGAGCGTACTCGAATCAAGGTTTCGCCACAGAGGCGCTAGTTGGTCTGGTTCAAACATTGAGAGCATGCGACTTCACGAACTTTTGGGCGGCAACTTTGCCAAGCAATAGAGCCTCAGCACGTGTGTTATCCAAGGCTGGATTTTTGCCAGCGGGATTCTTCGTGGTCGCGGGCCGTCTGAGATACTCGGGAAAACGCCTCCTTAAGTACGAGTTCTAGGCTCATTCAGCGGCTGCGGCGCGCTTGCCGCCCGCGGCCTTGCGGCGCCGGTCCATGACCTGCTTGAGGTATTGCCCGGTATAGCTCGCAGGGTTGGCGGCGATCTCCTCGGGCGTCCCGACCGCCACAACCTCGCCGCCGGCGTCGCCGCCTTCAGGCCCGAGATCGACGATCCAGTCTGCGGTCTTGATCACTTCGAGATTGTGCTCGATCACCACCACTGTGTTGCCCTGATCGACCAGCTCGTGCAGCACCTCGAGCAGCTTCGCCACGTCATGGAAGTGAAGCCCCGTGGTCGGCTCGTCGAGGATATAGAGCGTGCGGCCCGTGGCGCGGCGCGACAGCTCGCGGCTGAGCTTCACCCGCTGCGCCTCGCCGCCCGAAAGCGTCGTCGCCTGCTGCCCGACATGGATATAGGAGAGGCCGACGCGCTTCAGCGTCTCGAGCTTGTCGCGCACCGCGGGCACCGCCTTGAACAGCTCCGCCGCCTCCTCGACCGTCATGTCGAGCACGTCGGCGATCGATTTGCCCTTGAACTTGATCTCCAGCGTCTCGCGGTCGTAGCGCTTGCCCTTGCACACGTCGCAGGTGACGTAGATGTCGGGCAGGAAGTGCATCTCGATCTTGATGACGCCGTCGCCCTGACAGGCCTCGCAGCGCCCGCCTTTGACGTTGAAGGAGAAGCGCCCCGGCTTGTAGCCGCGTGTCTTGGCCTCGGGCAGCTCGGCGAACCACTCGCGGATCGGGGTGAAGGCGCCGGTATAGGTGGCCGGGTTCGAGCGTGGTGTGCGCCCGATCGGCGACTGGTCGATGTCGATCACCTTGTCGAGATGCTCCAGTCCCTCGATCGCGTCATGCTCGCCCGGCACCTCGCGCGCGCCTGAGAGCCTGCGGGCGACGGCGCGATAGAGCGTCTCGATCAGGAAGGTGGACTTGCCGCCGCCCGAGACGCCCGTGATGCAGGTGAACAGGCCGAGCGGAATATCGACGGTGATGTCCTTGAGGTTGTTGGCCCGCGCGCCGAGCACGGAGAGCCGCCGGCCCCTGGTCGGCTTGCGCCTGGCCTTGGGCGAGGGGATCTGCTTGAAGCCGGTCAGATATTGGCCGGTGAGGCTGGCCGGCGCCGCCATCACCTCGTCGGGCGTGCCTTCCGCCACCACCTCGCCGCCATGGATGCCCGCGCCGGGCCCCATGTCCACCACATGGTCGGCGGTCAGGATCGCCTCTTCGTCGTGCTCGACCACGAGCACGCTGTTGCCCATGTCACGCAGCGACTTCAGCGTATCGAGCAACCGCGCATTGTCGCGTTGGTGCAGCCCGATCGACGGCTCGTCGAGCACGTAGAGCACGCCGGTCAAGCCCGATCCGATCTGCGAGGCAAGCCGGATGCGCTGACTCTCGCCGCCCGACAGCGAGCCTGAGGCGCGCGACAGCGTGAGATAATCGAGGCCGACATCGTTGAGGAAAGTGAGCCGCTCGCGAATCTCCTTCAGGATGCGCGCGGCGATCTCGTTCTGCTTCGGCGTGAGGTGAACGGGAAGGTCGCCGAACCAGCACGCCGCCTCCTTGATCGACATCTCCGTGACCTGGCCGATATGCAGCCGCGCGATCTTCACGGCGAGCGCCTGCGGCTTCAGGCGATAGCCGCCGCAGACTTGGCAGGGATGGTTCGACTGGAAACGCGACAACTCGTCGCGCACCCACGAGGACTCGGTCTCGCGCCAGCGCCGCTCGATATTGGTGATGACGCCTTCGAACGGCTTGGTGGTCGAGTAATGGCGCACGCCGTCGTCATAGCTGAAGGTGATCTCGTCGTCGCCCGAGCCGTAGAGCACGATGTCGCGGAACGCCTTGGGCAGGCTCTTCCACGGCTTGGTCATGGGCTGGCGATAGGCGCGGGCGAGCGATTCCAGCGTCTGCTGGTAATAGGGCGAGGTGGCCGAGGTGCGCGCCCAGGGGGCGATGGCCCCACGGTTGAGGCTGAGGTCCTCGTCCGGCACGACCAGGTCCGGCTCGAAGAACAGCTCGGTGCCGAGCCCGTCGCAGGCGGGGCAGGCGCCATAG
>DASUQP010000215.1:0-2985 GCA_036280475.1 Methyloceanibacter sp.
CGATGAGGACTGGCAGATCAGCCAATGGGGCGAGGATGCGGAGGCTGCGGCGCGACGCGCGGCGCGCTGGCGCGATTTCGCCGCTGCCGCCCAAGTGCTGACCCTGCTCAAACCCTGACTCTAACCTCCCCCTCGTGGGGAGGTCCGACGCGGCCGAAGGCCGCGGTGGGGTGGGGGGTGCGCTTGGATGTGAGGGGGAGAATGGAGTCGGCGCGGCGGGTCATCGGTCATTGCCGGGCTTGATCCCCGGATCAAGTCCGGGGACAGGCTCCGGCAATCCATTCCATTGGCGCTTCAACTGGCTGAACCGCAACGGCATGGATGCCCGGACAAGCTTGCGCCCGGGCCGGCGAAGCCGGACCCGGGTGTCCGGGCATGACGAAGGGTGCGGGCGGGAGGTACTGGCCGGCATTTGCGCCATTTTAACCCCGTGCTATGCACCGTCACGGAGTCGTCACCCTGAGGAAGCGGCCATGAAGGAAGTTCTTGAAGAGCTTGAGTTTCGCCGCGACAAGGCGCGGGTCGGCGGCGGCGCGGCCCGCATCGAGGCGCAACACGCCCGCGGCAAGCTCACCGCGCGCGAGCGGCTCGATCTTCTGCTCGACGAAGGCTCCTTCGAGGAGTTCGACATGTATGTCGAGCACCGTTGCATCGATTTCGGCATGGAGCAGAACCGCGTGCCGGGCGACGGCGTGGTCACCGGTTGGGGCACCATCAACGGCCGCGTCACGTATGTGTTCGCCAAGGACTTCACCGTGTTCGGCGGTTCGTTGTCCGAGGCGCATGCCGAGAAGATGGTCAAGATCCAGGACATGGCGCTCAGGAACCGCGCCCCGATCATCGGCCTGTTCGACGCCGGCGGGGCGCGCATCCAGGAGGGCGTGGCGGCGCTCGGCGGCTATGGCGGCGTGTTCCTGCGCAACGTTCTCGCCTCGGGCGTGATCCCGCAAATCTCGCTGATCATGGGACCTTGCGCCGGCGGCGACGTCTATTCCCCCGCCATGACCGACTTCATCTTTATGGTCAAAGACACCTCCTACATGTTCGTCACTGGCCCGGACGTGGTGAAGACCGTGACGAAGGAGGAGGTCACCGCCGAAGAGCTCGGCGGGGCGGTGGTGCATACCTCGAAATCGTCGATCGCCGACGGCGCCTACGAGAACGACGTCGAGGCGCTGCTCCAGATGCGGCGGCTGATGGATTTTCTGCCGTCGAGCAATCTCTCAGGCGTGCCCGAGCTTCCCACCCGAGACCCGTGGGACCGGATGGAGAAGTCGCTCGACACGCTGATTCCCGACAACCCGAACAAGCCCTACGACATGAAGGAGCTGATCCATAAGGTCGTCGACGAGGGCGACTTCTTTGAGATCCAGGAGAGCTTCGCCCGCAACATCGTGGTGGGCTTCGCCCGCATGGAGGGGCGCACGATCGGCGTCGTCGCCAATCAGCCGATGGTGCTCGCCGGCGTGCTGGACTCCGACGCCTCACGCAAGGCGGCGCGGTTCGTGCGCTTCTGCGACTGTTTCAACATCCCGCTCATCACCTTCGTCGACGTGCCCGGCTTCCTTCCCGGCACCGACCAGGAGTACGGCGGCCTCATCAAGCACGGAGCCAAGCTGCTCTTCGCCTTCACCGAGGCGACGGTGCCGAAGGTGACGGTCATCACCCGGAAGGCCTATGGCGGCGCCTACGACGTCATGTCCTCGAAACATATTCGGGGCGACGTGAACTACGCCTGGCCGTCGGCCGAGATCGCGGTGATGGGGGCCAAGGGCGCGGTCGAGATCCTCTATCGCGCCGAGCTTAGCGATCCCGCCAAGATCAAGAAGCGCATCGACGAGTATCAGGCGCGCTTCGCCAATCCGTTCGTGGCGGCGGAGCGCGGCTATATCGACGAGGTGATCCTGCCGCACGGCACGCGCAAGCGCATCGCAAGAGCGCTCCAGATGCTGCGCAACAAGCGCGTCGAGAACCCCTGGAAGAAGCACGACAACATCCCGCTTTAGTCCCACCCTTCGAGACGGGCCTTCGGCCCTCCTCGGGGTGAGGTGATCACAACACCAACGCCCTCATGCTGAGGAGCGCCGGTAAGGGCGCGTCTCGAAGCACGCACTCAATTTCCCTCTCCCCTTGAGGGAGAGGGCTTCCCGCCCGGCGCGCGAAGCGCGACGAATGGCGGGAAGGGTGAGGGGGTGATTTTTTCTTCGACGCCGCTTCGTGGCTGACCCCCTCACCGCGAGCGCGAAGATGCGCTCGCGTGCTCTCCCTCGAGGGGAGAGCGTGCCCGGCATCGCCCGAAGGGCGAAGCCGGGCGGGCGAGGGGGCTTTCTTGTTGACGCGGGCTTCGCCCGCTGTCCCCTCACCACGCGCCAAGACGCGCGTGTGCTTTCCCTCAAGGGGAGAGCGGGAACAGGCGGCGAGCACCCGGTGCTTACTTAGGTTACGCCGGTCCGCTGTTCGGCTTGAGGCGGTGGGCAAGCGCGATGAGGTTCGCGTCGTCCTGGGGCGTGGAGGCGGGCACCTGGTTGTCCTGGATCGCTTCGCGGGTGACCCTGTCGAACTGCTCGAGCTGCGCCAGGATCCGGCTGCCGAGCTCCAAATATTGCTGGCGGATCAGGCCGAGGCGACAGCGAAGCTCTTCGTTCGCGGCAGTCAAGGTCACTAACTCGCGCTGTTGAGCGCCGACGCGATCCCGCAGATTGTCGCGATCGGCGATGAGGCGCTGGATCGCCGCCGCTCCGGCGAGAGCGACGCTCTCGATCGTCGCATCGGACCCGCCCTCCGACAACTGGGCTTGCGGCTTCGGCTTTATGATTTGTCGCAGGGTCTCAATCATGTGCAACGAACTCCCTTTTATCGGTGGACGGGGGCGGCCATCAGCTTCGGATCATGCTTGGGGGCACTCTCGCGCCAAATTGTGCAGTTGCGCGGCCTCTGCCGAGCTTTTCTTTGTCCGATGCTTAATCGGGGCATTAACTGAGTTGA
>DASUQP010000216.1:0-14696 GCA_036280475.1 Methyloceanibacter sp.
ATCAAGGCGGCGGAAGCTGCGGGCGTGCCGCAATACACTGGCCTGCACTGCTTGCGTCACTTCTATGCAAGCTGGTGCCTGAACCGGAAAGAGGACGGCGGCCTCGGCTATAGCTTCCAGCAAGTGAAGGAACTGATGGGCCATAGCTCGATCACCATCACCGTGGATCGCTACGGCCACCTGTTTGAGAACGGCGACCCCAATACACTGGAGGCTGCGGAGCAGGCCCTAATGGCTCTGCATGCGCAGTGATTTGTAATATAATGACTCTGCATGCAACATAGATGCAACATGAAGCTAGAATAGTAAGCGAAATCAACTCTTGTGAGCAATCCAAGACATGCTGGTGAGCTATAGCCCCAAGGCGATGGGCTTCTTCTAGGCGAAGCGCAGTAACAGCACTTGTCGTCATCGCCGGGCTTGACCCGGCGATCGTTCCGCTGTCGTTTCACCGCGACGAGGCGTATCGGAATAGATGCCCGGGTCAAGCCCGGGCATGACGAGGAGAGTGGGAACCAGCCATGGTTGAGCGGGTCCTGGCCACTGATGCGACGCTAGAGCTACTCGAACGCCTCAAGCGCAAGCACGGGGCGCTGATGTTCCATCAGTCGGGCGGCTGCTGCGACGGCTCGGCGCCGATGTGCTATCCGGCAACCGAGTTCCGCGTCGGCGGCAACGACGTGAGACTCGGCGAGATCGGCGGTTGTCCCTTCTTTATGGACGCCGACCAGTTCGATTACTGGAAGCACACCCAGCTCATCATCGACGTGGTGCCGGGGCGCGGGCACGGCTTCTCCGTCGAAGCGCCCGAAGGCGTGCGCTTCCTCACGCGAAGCCGTGTCTTTACCGACGAAGAGGTCGACGCGCTCGCCGCCTCCGCCTGACGACACTGTCAGCGCGGCCGGCGCTTCGAAGCCGGCCCGTTCAAATGCTGCTCCAGCAGTCGCACATTGCGGCGCGGCCTTCGGCGGCTATAAGACGTCGGGCATCGCGCGCGAGACGCACAAGATGATGCTCGACCATCAATAAGTGAAAGGGCCCCCTGGCCAATGGGGGCCCTAAACTTCATCGCGGCCTGGGTGACAACTCCGTTACGCGCTACGCGATACTGGCCCCGGAGACCGCTCTATATGAACGGATGTAGGAAGCCGGGCGCCGGTTTTCAACTCCGGGCACAACCCGCACGGATTTAGCAGAGGATATGGGGCGCTCGCGGTGGGCGCCCCGCCCGAGGGCGTGCGCTTCCTCACGCGGAGCCGCGTCTTACCGACGAAGAGGTCGACGCGCTCGCCGCCTCCGCCTGAGGCGAATGTCAGCGGGGCCGGTGCTTTGAAGCCGGCTTGTTCAGATGCTGCTCCAGCAGGCGAACGTTGCGGCGGTTGGCCTTGAAGGCGAAATCGAACAGATCGCCGAGAACGGGCACGGCGCCGATCGCGAAATCGGCGGCGACATTGCCGAGCATGCGCGCGAGCGTGATCTTCGAGGCGCCGCTCTGCCAGGCATGATGCACGATGACGAGAGCGAGCGCGGTGGTGAGTGCGTCGCCCAGTCCCGGGACGAAGCCGAGCACGGAATCCCAGCCGAAACGGATGCCGGTTCCGGGAATTCCGAAACTGTCGTCAAGCATGCGGGCGAGCCAGCGCACCTGCGCGAGCCGCTCCTCCTTGCTCATGCCGGCGCCGAGATCGCGCAGGAACGCGAAAGCCGCGGCGTCTCCCGTCCGCCCCGCCTGCCCGGCCCGGCCCAAGATTTCGGCTTGAATACCCATCACGCTGCTTCTGTCTCATGAATCGATCACGGGGCCGGATATGGGGGCTCGATGCCCGGCATCAACCCCAAGCGCTTCGCCGAAATCAAATCGAAGCTTTACGAGGAGCGGGCGCGGCGACGCGGTTTCGCGCGTTTGGGCGCGGCTTCGGCAATATTGTCGAGCATCGACTTGGCGATCTCATGCTCCCCCATCACCACGACAGTGGCGCCATGCCGCTTGAGATGTTCCATCTCCTCGTCCGAATGCGCGCGGGCGATAATTGCGAGGCCGGGATTGATGGCGCGGGCCTGCTCCACCACCTGACCGCCTTCAAAGCCGTCGGCAATGGCGACGAGGAGGCAGCGCGCCGCGGGCAAATTTGCTGCGGCAATCAATTCGGGGTCGGCGGCGTTGCCGGCCAGCGCCTCAATGCCCTGCTGCTTGAGTGCCGCGACCGCCTCTTCATCGTCCTCGATGACAAAGAGCGGCGCCTTCTGCGCGCGCAAGGCGGCGCTGATGGCGCGACCGACCCGGCCGTGACCGACCAACACCACGTGGTTCTTGAGGGTGGTGGGCTCGACCATCTCGCGCGGGCCCGTTTCGTCGCCCCCGCCTCGCTCGCGCGGACCGGCTTCGCTTGCGCGGGCTGACGGCGCTTTGGCGTGTTGGATTTCCTGCCGGGCGGATATCCAGTCGAGCGCGGAAAACAGGAATGGGTTCAGGATGATGGAGATGATGGCGCCGGCAAGGATGAGGTCGCGGCCGGGCTCTGGCAGAAGCTGCAAATCGACGCCGAGATTGGCGAGGATGAAGGAGAATTCACCGATCTGGGCCAGTGAAGCCGAAATGGTGAGCGCGGTCGCGTTGGAATAACCGAAAGCACGCACAATGCCGTAAGCGGCCAGCGACTTGCCCACGATGATGATGAGCAGCGTCGCCACGACCGGCACCGGCTCCCGTATCAGAATGGCGGGATCGAACAGCATGCCCACCGAGACGAAGAACAGCACGGCGAAGGCGTCGCGCAGCGGCAAGGTCTCGGTCGCGGCCTGCTGGCTGAGCTTCGACTCGCTCAAGATCATGCCGGCGAAGAAGGCGCCGAGCGCGAACGACACGCCGAACAGCTCGGCCGCCCCGAACGCCGTACCGAGCGCAATCACGAGCACCGACAGGCGGAACATCTCGCGCGACCCGGTATCCGCCATGACGTGAAGGATCCAGGGAATGACCCTCTTGCCGACGATCAGCATGACCGCGACGAAAGCCGCGATCTTGGCTCCGGTCAGAGCGAGCGCGAGCGCGATGTCCGCAAGATCGGCGCCGCCCCCGTCCCCGCCCGTAAGCAGGCCGGCAACGACGGGCAGAAGGACGAGGGTGAGAACCATCGCGATGTCCTCGACGATGAGCCACCCCACGGCGATCCGACCGCGCTCGGTCTCGATGAGGCGCCGCTCTTGCATCGCGCGGAGCAGCACGACGGTGCTCGCCACCGAGAGCGCGAGCCCGAACACGAGCCCAGCCCCGAACGACCAGCCGAGCCACGCCGCAAGCCCCATGCCGAGCAGGGTCGCACACAGGATCTGAACGATGGCTCCGGGAATGGCGATCTTCCTGACCGAGAGAAGATCTTCGAGCGAGAAGTGCAGTCCCACGCCGAACATCAGAAGAATGACGCCGATCTCCGCCAGCTGTCCGGCGAGATCCTGGTCGGCGACATAGCCCGGCGTGAACGGCCCGATGGCGATGCCGGCGAGGAGATAGCCGACGAGCGGCGGAAGCTTCAGCCGATACGCCACGGCCGCGAACCCCCAGGCGAGTGTCAGCGCGGCGACGATGGTCGTGATGAGCGGCGTATAATGCGGCATGGAAGAGCCGGACCTAGCTCGTTGCTACCGGCTTCTCCACTAACACAGGGCGGGACGGCTCGGCAGCGGTTGCGGCTTGCTTGGCCGCGCTCGCCACCGCCGCGTCGTCGAGCATCGACTTGGCGATCTCATGCTCCCCCATCACCACGACCGTGGCGCCGTGCTGCTTGAGGTGGGCGATCTCTTCCTCGGAATGCGCCCGGGCGAGGATCGGGAGCGTCGCATTGATGATGCGGGCCTGCCGCACCACCTGGCCGCCCTCGAAGGCGTCCGGAATGGCCACGAGAAGGCAACGCGCCGAGCCCAAATTCGCCGCTTGGATCACCTCCGGATCGGCGGCGTTGCCGGCGATCGCCTCGACGCCAAGCTGCCGTAGAGCCGCGACCCTCTCGTCGTCATCCTCGATCACGAAGAGGGGAACGTTCCGCTCCCGTAAGGCCGCGCTGATGAAACCGCCGACCCGGCCATGGCCGACCAGCACCACATGGTCGGTAAGCGAGGTCGGACGGATCGGCTCGCGCATCGGCGTTTCATCTTCCTCTTGGTCGGCCGCTGGTTCGGGGGGCTTCTCCCGGCGGGGAGCGTAAATTTCGAGCGCGGCAAAGAGGAACGGATTAAGCAAGATGGTAATGATGGCCCCGGCGAGAATGAGATCGCGTCCCTCGACCGGCAGCACGCCGAGATCGAGGCTGCGATTGGCAAGAATGAAGGAGAACTCGCCGATCTGCGCGAGCGAAGCGGAAATCATCAGTGCGGTCGGATGGGAATGTGCGAACAGGCGCACCACGAAATAGGCCGCGACCGACTTGGCGAATACGATGATCAGAACGGTCGCGATCAGCGCAAGCGGCGCGTCGACCACGATCGCAGGATTGAACAGCATGCCGACGGAGACGAAGAACAGCACCGCGAAGGCATCGCGCAAAGGAAGCGACTCGGTCGCGGCCTGCTGGCTCAGCGCCGACTCGCTCAGCATCATGCCGGCGAAGAAGGCGCCAAGGGCGAGCGAGATGCCGAACAGTTCCGCGGCGGCATAGGCAACGCCAAGCGCGATGGAGAGAACCGCGAGGCGAAACAGTTCCCGGCTCCCGGTGTGAGCTACGTAGTGCAGAATCGCCGGAATAAGCTTCTTGCCGATGATCATCATGACGGCGATGAAGACGCCGAACTTGGCGAGCAGCATGGTGACTGAAAGCGCGATCTCGGCGGCCTTCGGCGCCGTTTGCATTCCGTGGAACAGCGCCGCGAGCCCCGGGAGCAGGACAAGCACCAGGATCATGGCGATGTCCTGCACGATCAGCCAGCCGACGGTGATCCGCCCCCTCTCGGTTTCCAGCAACCGTCGTTCTTGCAGCACGCGCAACAGCACCACCGTGCTCGCAACCGAAAGCGCGATTCCGAAAATGAGCCCGGCCGCGAGCGACCAGCCGAGCCATAAGCCGACCGCGATGCCGAGCGGCGTGGCGATCAGGGCTTGCGCCACGGCGCCGGGGATGGCGATGGCGCGCACCGAAAGCAGGTCTTTGAGCGAGAAGTGCAGCCCCACCCCGAACATCAACAGAATGACGCCGACCTCGGCGAGCTGGTTGGCGATATTCTGGTCGGCGACCGGCCCCGGGGTGAACGGCCCGATGAGAATGCCCGCCACGAGATAGCCGATCAGCGGCGGCAGCTTCAGCCGATGGGCGACGACGCCAAAGCTGAAGGCGAGCACGAGGCCGAGCGCGATGGTGGCAACCAGGGGCGGGACGTGCGGCATGAAACAGACCTTCGACCGGCAGGCGGAGCTCCGCGCCAGCCTGCTACCCTAGCCTGACAATGAAAGGCGCGGCCGACAATCCCTTCGCGCGCTACACAACAACGAAATGCGATGGGCGTGGCGTCCTCCCAGGCTGGCCTTGCCGTCTCCGCCATGCTTTAATGGCGCCCGTGAGTGCGTTCGATTACAGGGCTCCCGCCGAGCTTTACGCCAGCGCGAGCAAGACCGGGAAGCGGCCGATGCGCTATACGCGCTTCAAGAGCGCCGCCGAGGCCATCAAATACGCCGTCGAGGAATTGCCGCCCGAGCTTCTCATCGGAAGCACGCTCGAGGTCAACGAGGAGCGGTTCGACGGCTACGGCATTCGTGCCCTTTACGACAGCGCGAACTACCCCCTCCGGCGCCGAAAAACGAGCTAAATCCGGGCTTTGCAGCTGATTTCCGCGAAAAATTTTCCGATCTGTTGCCGGTTTGCACAAGCTGTTCCGTGCCAGGAATGCTATAGGATCGCCGAGCCGCGGCATCGGGGGGAATCTGATCGTGGACCATAAGCGTTCCTGTCTCGGGCTGCTCGCAGGCTGCCTCTGGCTCGGCGCCATTGCGCCTGCGCCCGCGGCCGATCTCGGTCATGGGGAGTCCATGCCCGCCGGCTGGGAGTTCAGCCTCACGCCCTATGGCTGGATGATCAATGTCAATGGCGACGTCACCGCCCGCGGCAACACGGTCGAGGTCAACCAGAACTTTTCCAGATCGTCGAAAAAAGCGATTCGCTCCTGGCCTGGATGAGTTATTTCGAGGCCCGCAAGGGGAAGCTCGCGCTCTTCACCGATCTCGTTTGGCTCGATCTCGGTTTCCCCGGCAAGATCGATGTGCGCGGAAGTCCGTTCGCACGGTTTCCACGGGTGGTGGTGAGCGTCGACGGCAAGGCTCAGCTCGACTACGAATCGATCATCGTTCAGCCGGGTGTCGCTTATGAAGTCGCGCGCTGGCAAAGCGCGCCGGGCAGCTATACCGCCCTCGACCTTCTGGGCGGCGCGCGCTATTGGAATCAGGACGTTAGTCTCTCGCTTCGCCTGACCGGCACGCTCGAAGTTGATCTTGAGCGACTCGGGCTCAAGTTCAAACGCTCGCGCCGCGTGGCCATTGCCCGGGCCGACGACCTCGAATGGGTCGATCCCGTGGTCGGCGCGCGCGTCAGGCATCAGATCGCTCCCGGCAAGGAGCTGCGGCTCGAAGGCGATATCGGCGGCTTTGGCGTAGGCAGCGAATTCGCATGGCAGGCCGTGGGCGTCTACAGCTTCCATACGAAGTGTCTGGGCGTGCCACTCCACGCCGATATCGGCTACCGCGCGCTTTACGTTGACTATAGCGAGGACGGCCGGTTCGGAAAGCAAGGTCTTGATCTCGTGCAGCATGGGCCAGTGATGGGCGTAACCTTCAACTGGTAGTGCGTCAGTTTGTAGTGTCAGTCTGGGAGGTTAGCCATGAAGGTGCTCATTGCCGCGGCCAGAGGGATATGCGCTGTCTTTGTCTCGCTACTGTTCATTGACGAATCGCGATCAGGTCCGGTTCCGCTCGAAAGCGACGCCGGAGTCATCTCAATGGTCGCCACGGTCGAGGCCATCGACGTCACCAACCAGCTGGTTACGGTCGTCGGACCGAACAACAACTGGGTCGTCGTCAAGGTCGGGCCCGAACACATCAAGCTGGTCAAGGTCAAGGAGCGCATCACCATCAGCTACGCCGATGAAGTGGCGGTAGCGCTGAGAAAGTATGCCGGACCGCCGAAGGCGACCGAGAACCCGATCGCCAAAGACGAGCTGGCGGACATGAACATGAATCCCCCGACCATGGCCGAGCAGGATTGGGTCGAGGCCACGCCGCATGGCGCCAAGGAGCTCACCACGATCGAGATTTCCGACACGGTCGCCGCGGTGAACCGGAACCGGCGCACCATCACTTTCTTCGGAACGGGCGGCAAGACGCGCACGATCGCGATCGCTCCGAACGTTCCGGGTTTCGAGCAGGTCGAGGTCGGCGACCGGATCGTGCTGCTCGTGACGCGGGCCGTGGCGGTCGATATCAGGCCCGTCTAATCGCGACGAATTCTCTCGCGGCGCGCGATGGCTTTGCCTCGCGCGTCGCTTTTCGTCGTGTGGCGCGGCTCAGATTTCCTGCGCTTAGCGCTCCCGGCCCACGACCTCGTAGCCGAACTCTCCGGCAGACGCGGTGAGCCAGCGCCAGAAGCTCGCGGAGACGCTACGGAAAATCGCAAGGTCGTAGGTCGGTGCGTCGTCGACCTGCCAGAGCTGTACGCCCATGAGCGAGATCGTGCTGGTGGCGGCGCTTCCGGGCGTGAACGCGCGAGGGTGAAGGTCGATCGGCAGGCCCTTGGCGAGCACGGCGCGGGCACGCGGGCCGCTCACCCGCAGCACCGCCCTGCCGCCGCTCTGATCCGAGATCGAGGCAAGCCCGCGCAGGCGTTGTCCGAGATCGCGGGCGAGCGTCTCGTTGACGAGCGACTCCGACACGGCGAGCCATTGTCCCGGCCCGTAGCCGACGAAGCTTATTGAGGGACCATGCGCGACGCGCGAGCCATCGGGAAGCTCGACTCCGTAGGCCGAAGCAACCGCTCCTTTCAAGGCTTCGGCCTGCCCCTTGCGGGCCGCGACCGTGGCGAGACCAAGCCCGACCCGTTCCTCGATCGTCACGCCGGGATCGCCTCTTCCCTCCCCGAGGCGGGTGGGAACGGCAAGGCCGGCGAGCGCGGAGACGGCGTGGAACGGACGCTTAGCCACGGACGCGTTCCCCCTCGGGATCGATGAAACAGGGCGGCCGCACCTCGACCAGAATATCGCCGCCACGCACATGGTCGTAGGCGCGCACGATCTCGCCGTGCCGCTCCGGGCCGCGACTCAAGAGACCAAGGCCGAGCCAATGGCCGAGCGACGGCGAGAACGCGATCGAGGTGACATAGCCCTGGTCGTTCCTGGCCGTCGCCTCCTTGTCCTTGGGGATGAGATGGGCGCCGGCGCGCACGCGGTCCTCGCGGGCGAGCGGCCTCAGGCCCACGAGCGTCGGCCGCAAAGGATCGGTCAACGCTTCGCGGGCCGCCATGAACCGGCCGATGAAGTCTTTCTTGGTCGAGAGCATCTTCCCGAACCCGAGGTCGTGCGCCGTGGTCTGGCCATTCAACTCGCCTCCGGCCGGGTGGCCTTTCTCGATGCGGAGCACACCGAGCGCCTCGGTGCCGTAGGGCGCCAACCCGAAGGGCGCGCCGGCCTCCATGATGGCGCGGATCAGCGCCTCGCCGAACCGCGCCGGCACGCCGATCTCGTAAGCAAGCTCGCCGGAGAAGGAGAGACGGTAGAGCCGGGCCGGAACGCCGCCCGCCACGGTAACCTCGCCGCAGGCAAGATAGGGAAAGGCCGCGTTTGAGAGATCGTAGGCGGGATCGACCACCCCTTGCAGCACGTCGCGGGCGCGGGGACCCGCGACGGCGAACTGGGCCCACTGCTCCGTGACCGAGACCGTCTGCACATCGAGCTCGGGCCACAAAGCCTGCTGGCAGAATTCGAGATGCTGCATGACCTTCACCGCGTTCACGGTGGTCGTGGTCATGAAATAGTGGTCCTCTGCGAGCCGCGCGGTCGTGCCGTCGTCGAGCACGAAGCCGTCCTCGCGCAGCATCAGCCCGTAACGCGCCTTTCCCACCGGAAGCGTCGAGAAGGTGTTGGCGTAGACGCGATCAAGAAAGATGCTGGCGTCCTTGCCCTGCACGTCGATCTTGCCGAGGGTCGAGACGTCGCACACCCCAGCCTGGCCGCGCACCGTCGCCACCTCGCGGTTGACCGAATCCTGAGGCTCCTCGCCCGGCTTCGGGTAGTAGAGCGCGCGAAGCCAGGGGCCGGTCTCGACGAACACGGCCCCCTGCTCCTCGGCAAAGCCGTGCGACGCCGCAAGCCGCGCGGGGCGGAAATCGGGGCCGCGGTGATGGCCGGCAAAGGCGCTGATGGCGACCGGTGTGTATGGCGGGCGGAAGGTGGTGGTGCCGACCGCGCCGATATAGCGCCCCGTGACGGCGGCGAGCACGGCCGCGCCATTGGCATTGCCGGTCTTGCCCTGGTCGGTCGCCATGCCGAGCGTGGTGTAGCGCTTGAGATGCTCGGGGATGCGGAAGCCTTCGCACGCGGCGAGCTTCACGTCCGACACCGCCACGTCGTTCTGGAAATCGATGAAGGCTTTGCCTTTGCTTTCTGCCACCTGCCACAGCGGGCTCGCCGTGACGCTCTCATCGGAAGCACGCGGGCGCGAAGCGGAAGCGGCGAAGCCGCATTCCGAGGCGGCCTTGGCGCCGGCTTCCTCGCCTTCGGCGAGACATGCGGCAAGCCCGTACGTGCCTCGTGCCGCGCCGGCGACGCTCATGCCTGGCGGCAGGGCTCCGGGCACGAGTGCGGCGAGCCTGTCGTTCCATTGCGGCTTGGCGTTGAGATGGGTGGTGAGATGGAGCGTGGGGTTCCAGCCGCCGGAGACGGCAATGAGATCGCAAGCCATGCGCTCGCGGCCTTTTTCGTCTCTGATCTCGACGCCTTTGACGCCATGAAGCCCGCGCACCCGCTCGATCACGGCGACGGCGCGATAGCGTGCTCCCGCCGCCTCCGCCGCTTCTTGCGCGGCGCGTGACGGGGTCCGCCGCCCATCGACCGCAGCCGCAATCTCGATTCCGGCCTGGGCGAGGTCCGATGCCGTGCGGAACGCGTCGTCATTGTCGGCGAAGATAACGGCGCGCCGTCCCGGCGCGAGGCCGAAGCGGTTGACGTAGCTCCGCACGGCTCCCGCCAGCATGACCCCGGGACGGTCGTTGTTGCCGAACACGATGGGGCGCTCGAGGGCGCCTGCGCAGACGACCACGCGCTTCGCCACGATGCGCCACAGCCTCTGGCGCGGCTCGTGCGCCAGCGGTTTCAGGACATGGTCGTTGACCCGTTCGAGCGCGGCATAGGTGCCGCCGTCGTAGACGCCCTGCACCGTCGTCCGCCGCAGGATGCGGCACTCGGGTTGCGCTTCGAGCTCGGCCTCGACCGTCTCGACCCAATCGCGCGCAGGTTTGCCGTCGATTTCGTAGCGCTCGGCAAGGAGCCGCCCGCCGAGACGGAAATCCTCCTCGCAAAGGATCACCCGCGCGCCGGACCGCGCGGCGGCAAGCGTGGCCGCAAGTCCTGCGGGGCCTGAGCCGACGACCAGCACATCGCAGAAGGCGTAAGCCTTCTCGTAATGGTCGGGGTCCGCCACGCCAGCCCCGCGGCCGAGACCCGCGGCGCGGCGGATCATCGGCTCATAGACCTTCTCCCAGAAGGTGGGCGGCCACATGAAGGTCTTGTAGTAGAAGCCCGCGCTGAAGATCGGGCCGAAGAGCTGGTTCGCCGCCAGCACATCGAATTTGACCGACGGCCACCGATTCTGGCTCGCCGCCGAGAGTCCGTCGTAAAGCTCGATCATTGTGGCGCGGGTATTGGGTTCGCGCCGCGCGCCCGTGCGCAGCTCGACGAGCGCGCTCGGCTCCTCGGAGCCCGCGGTGAGGATGCCGCGCGGGCGATGATATTTGAACGAGCGGCCGACCAGGCGGATGCCGTTTGCGAGCAGCGCCGAGGCGAGCGTATCGCCGGGGTGACCGGCAAGCGGCGCCCCGTCGAACTCGAAGCGCACCGTCTGCGACCGGTCGATCAGGCCGCCTTCGCCGAGACGATTCGGCTGCCGTGCGGTCGTCATTTGGAAGCCCCCTTCTCGGCGAACTCCACCGCCACGATCTCGTGCGTGCTCATGTTGCGGGTCACCACAAGCCAGGCATGGCAGCCTGCGCTGTGATGCCAGTATTCCTTGTGCAGCCCTGCCGGGTTGTCGCGGAGATAGACGTAGTCGACCCAGGCTTGAGCCGCGCCGGGATCGAGACTGTCGGGCCGCCTCACCGTGGCGTCGCCGCGATAGGTGAATTCTTCGAGCGCCCGCTCACCGCAATAAGGACACCTGATGCGCATCGGCTCGGCCTCAGTGCAGGTTCGGTTGCGCGCCCATGCCCTTCTCGTCGATGACCCGGCCTTGGGCGAAGCGGTCGAGACGATAGGCGGCGGCGAGCGGATGCGGCTCGCCCGTGGCGATGAGATGAGCGAAGCACCAGCCCGATGCCGGCGTCGCCTTGAAGCCGCCATAGCACCAGCCGGCGTTGAGATAGAGCCCGTCGATCGGCGTCGTGTCGATGATCGGCGAGCCGTCCATGCTCATGTCGAGCAGTCCGCCCCAGGAGCGCAGGATGCGCAGGCGTCCGATCACCGGCATGAGCGCCATGCCGCCCTCGCATACGTCCTCGATCACCGGCAAATTGCCGCGCTGGGCATAGGAATTGTAGCCCTCGATATCGCCGCCGAAGACGAGGCCTCCTTTATCCGACTGGCTCACGTAGAAATGCCCGGCGCCGAACGTCATCACCACGTCGATCACGGGCTTGACGCCCTCGGTGACGAAGGCCTGGACCGAGTGGCTTTCGATCGGAAGCCGCAAACCCGCCATGGCGGCGACGCGCGAGGAATTGCCGGCGCAAGCGAGCGCCACCTTCTTGGCGGCGATGAAGCCCTTTTCCGTCTCCACCCCGCGCACACGGCCGCCTTCGATGCGGAAGCCCGTTGCCGCGCAATTCTGGATGAGGTCGACGCCACGGGAATCGGCGGCGCGGGCATAGCCCCAGGCGACGGCGTCGTGGCGGACGGTGCCGCCGCGCGGCTGCAACAGGCCGCCCCGCACGGGGAAGCGCGCATTGTCGAAATCGACGAAGGGGACGAGCGCCCGCACACCTTCGCGGTCGAGCAGCTCGGCATCGACGCCGTGCAGACGCATAGCGTTGCCGCGCCGCGCATAGGCGTCGCGCTGCGGGTCGGAGTGGAAGACATTCAGCACGCCGCGCTGGCTGACCATGGTGTTGTAGTTGAGGTCGTGCTCGAGTCCCTCCCACAGCTTCATCGACCATTCGTAGAAGGGAAGATTGCCCGGAAGCAGATAGTTGGAGCGGACGATGGTGGTGTTGCGCCCGACATTGCCCGAGCCGAGATACGATTTCTCGATCACGGCGACATTGGTGATGCCGTGCTTCTTGGCGAGATAATGGGCCGTGGCGAGCCCATGCCCGCCACCGCCGACGATCACCACGTCATAGGAAGGCTTCAGCTCCGGCTCGCGCCAGAGCGGCTTCCAATAGCGGTTGCCGGTGCAGGCATTGGCGAGGAGGCTCGCGACCGAATAGCGCATGGCCACGATTGTGCGCCGAGGCGCACGCTTCGATTGACATTTCACGCCGCCTGCTTGACATTTTGCGACATGAGCAGAAAGCAAGCCGCACCCCAGGCGGCAGAAGAGGGCACGATCCCTGTCAAGCAGCCTGCGGCGCGGACCGTCGGGTTCCTGCTCGTGCCGGGTTTTGCGCTGATGTCCTATGCCGCGGCGATCGAGCCGCTCCGCGCCGTCAATCTTCTCTCCGGCCGGGAGCTTTACCGCTGGTGGCATGCGGCGCCCGGCGGCAAGCCTGTGCTTGCCTCGAACGGTGTCGCCATCATCCCCGATTGCGGCACCAATACCGAGCGCGCGGCCGACATGGTCTTTGTCTGCGCCGGCGGCAATCCGGCGCTGTTCGAGGACCGGTCCGTGTTTGCCTGGCTCCGCCGCATGGCCCGCAAGGGTGTCGCCATCGGCGGCATTTCCGGCGGGCCCTATGTTCTCGCCAAGGCCGGGCTTCTCGATGAGCGCCGCGCCACGCTCCATTGGGAGCATCTGCCCGCCTTCCGTGAGGCCTTTCCTGATGTCGCGGTGGTGCCGTCGCTGTTCGAGATCGACGGCAACCGTATCACCTGCTCGGGCGGCATCTCCGCGCTCGACATGATGGTCGCCATCATCGAGAAGGAGCACGGCCGGCAGCTCGCAGCCGCCGTCGGCGACTGGTTCCTGCACACCCATGTTCGCGAAGGCTTCGGCCCGCAGCGCATGGATCTTCGCTACCGCCTCGGCATTGCTGACGAGAAATTGCTCGCCGTGCTGCGCGCGATGGAAGCGAGCATCGAGACGCCGCTGTCCCGTTTCTCACTTGCGCGTGAGGCCGGCATCTCGCTCAGGCAACTCGAACGGCTGTTCCGCCGCCATATCGGCCATGGGATCCATCGGCACTATCGGTGGCTCCGGTTGGAGCGCGCGCGCCAGCTCCTGCGCGAGACGACTCTGCCCGTGCTTGACGTGGCGCTTGCGACGGGCTTCGCCTCTGCCAGCCAGTTCGCCCGAGCCTACGCGGGTGCCTTCGGCGAGCCCCCGAGCCGCACGCGCATCAGCGGGTAGAGAGAGCTTATTGTGCTTATTGAGACGCGACCCCGACGAAGGGGGTGCCGCCCGGAATGCAGGCCCACTGGCCTACGGCCGGCGTCCTGACCAGGGTCTTGTTCTGCTCGAGATACTGCATCGACACGAGGTAGCCGGCGGGCCCTATGCATTGGCGATAGCTCAATTCCTGCGCGATCCATTCCGGCGGGATTGGAACCTCGATGCAGCCGATCTCGCGAAAATAGGCGTTCCGCTCCTCGCGCGTCATCCCGCGCTCATTCTCGTAACTCTTGCCGTGGTTCGTCGGCTCGAGCGGAGTCTCGGCGGCGGGGCAAGCCGTGACGACGACCTGGACGTAGGGCGGATTGGTATCGATCCGCACCGGCCGTTCCTCGGCAAGCGCGCTGGCCGGCAACAGAAGGAGGAGAAGAGCGAGGGGACGCATGGCCGTCATCCTCTGGGCGGGTAGGCGCCGTCGAAAGCGTGCTGCTCGCGCCAGCGCGGTCCCGGGCCCCGCATGTAGTGACGCTCGGGGCGGTAGGGATCGAACAGGCCGTTCACGACCTTGCGCAGAGCGCCGGCAACGACCACGGGATTCCAGGTCTTGGGGCTTTCAGTGACGCTCGCGGTCACTGCGCTCATCTGTAAGTCTCCGACTTGCATCAACATGGCTGTCACTCCAGTGGACATCTCTTCATGCTCAAAGCTAAGCCTCTGAGGCGGCCTTGGGCCAATATCCAAAGGCTATCGTTTCCGAAGCCGCACCGTATCCGACGCATCCGGGGCCAAAGAGGTTCAAAGCCTCCCCTTGGGACGTGGTTCCGGTTTGCCCGATCGTGCTAGCTTCGAGGCCTGGAAACCTGCGACGATTGCTGATGTTGTGCTCAAAGGCCTGAAAGGAGGCGGCATGGCGACCACGAGACTTTCGTCCAAGGGGCTGAAGTCGCGCCTCCCTGTGCGCCGCCGCACC
>DASUQP010000217.1:0-19581 GCA_036280475.1 Methyloceanibacter sp.
GAAAACCATGACGCGCGCTGGCAGGGCTATCTCAACGACCTCGCGGCCAAGGGCCTCTCGCGCTGAGCGCCCGTCGAGGTCCCCGTTCAAGTTTCAGTGAACGCCCTGGTTTATGACAGTGTGTGTGAAACCATGCCAACAGACAAGAACGGCCCCTCGCACTGCACCAACGCCGTTTGAACGGACGCCAGTGAACTTGACTTGCAACGCTAGCGCAGGAGTAAGCCATGACGAAAATTCCATTCTGGCCGATGGCGGTCACTGCTGTCGTGTCTGCCGTCTTGGGCGGCAGCGCCATTTCCGCGCAGGATAAGTACACCGTGCAAGTGCCGGGCGGCCTCGCGTTCTCTGAGTTCAAGGGATACGAAGACTGGCAAACTGTCGCCGTCAGTCAGACGGAGACTGTGATCAATGCGATCCTCGCCAATCCCGTAACGATCGACGCCTACCGGGCCGGGGTTCCCGGCAATGGCAAGTCTTTCCCCGACGGCTCCAAGATGGTGAAGATCCATTGGAAGCAGAAAAAGAGTACGGAGGCCCCCGATCCGACGACGGTGGTGCCGGATACCCTGCAATCCGTTGGTTTCATGGTGAGGGATAGCAAGAGGTTCGCGGACAGCGGCGGATGGGGATGGGGCGAGTTCAAGTATGACGCCGCGTCCGACACGTTCTCGCCCTACACCTTAGCTGACAACCCGCCACAGGGGAACGACGCCAAATGCGGGTTCGCGTGCCATACGATCGTGAAGGCAAAGGATTACGTTTTCACGGCGTACCCGAAAAGGTGACGGGGATCGTCATCATTACCGTCGGTTCCTACAATGCTTCCTACATCACAGGCGTCGAACTCGCCGTCGCGACCGCGGCCGTACTCAGCCATAGCCGGGCGTCATTAGGGCGGACCACCGACTCCCGCGGGCGTCGCGCCAGCAACCGGAACGAACTGCTCGACGATGTCCGCTAGTGGCACTTAGCGGAAATCACATCGTCGCTAATTAAGGTCTGCTTCTGAACTAAAGCGGACATGGCGGCGTGTGCATTGGCTTCTAACAAACGGCAGGAGCGATAATTGAGACAATGGTGCCCTGAGGACCACTTGTCTTCTGGACCGTGGCGTTGAGCTGATGGGCCAATGCCTCGACGATGCTCGTGCCGAGGCCGGTATGTGCGGGGCCGTCCGCTTGGGTCCCTGATCCATTGTCGGCAACCGAGAGCGCCCAGCCAGAATCATGCGCGTCGTAGCTGACCAGGATTTCCCCCTCCGCTCCGGCCGGGAAGCCGTGCTTCAAGGCGTTGATCACCAACTCTGTCACGATCAACCCAATGCTAATAGCTTCGCTGGATACTGCCCCGCCAGAGCTTGCTTGCACCTTGATTGAAAGCGCGCGGCGTTCACCAACCATTGAGGCTGCAAGACTGTCGCACAGTTTCGTCAGATAGGGCTCGATCTGGATCCTCTCGTTCAACGCAGAGGCCTGCAGCTGTTGTTGCACCGTTGCCACTGACATGACGCGCTGGTGGGCATCGTGGAGGTGGAGACGCGTCTCCTCCGATTGCACCGTCCTTGCCTTGAGCAGAAGAATGCTGGCGATAATTTGAAGACTGTTGGCAACGCGGTGCTGCATCTCCTGGAGGAGAATTTCCTTGGCTTGAAGCAGCTCGTCCTTTTCACGATCAGTCTCGCGACGCCGAGTCACGTCCTCCATCGCCAGAAGAATGGCGGAGGCCGAACCATCTTCGTCAAACACCCTGCGGGCATTGAGCAGCATCACGCGCCGGCCGATCGACGGAAATTCGTGCTCGACCTCATAGGATTCCACGGTGCGGCGCTTCGGGATGATGTCTTCGAGCAGCGCGCGGAGGCTCGGAATGTTCCACTGCCCGTCGCCCAACTCGAAGACCAGGCGGCCTTCCGTCTTTCGTGGCGTCACGGCGAAAGTCCGGTAGAACGAGCGGCTCGCGGCGATTACGCGTAAGTCAGGGTTGAGCACGAGAAGAGGCTCCCGAATGGCGTCGACAATTGCCTCGGCCAAGTCATGTCCATGCGCGATGGCGGCGAAAGGATTGCGTTTAGCCACCAGAGGATTCCACTTTTTGCTCTATCTTCGATGTGATTTTAGCAAACCTGGCGGCGGGATCGAGCCCGCCGGATCACCAAAAGGAAACGGCCCCAGGAAACCCCGGGGCCGCCTCATCACGCGCCGTTACACTACGCGGCGCTAAAATTAGAGTTTTTGCGCCGGGGTCATTTCCTTGGTCGTTGAAGCGTCGGCGTTCTGGACCCAACCCTTCCCGCAGCCGGTCTTGAACTCTTCCGCGGAAATCTTGCCGTCCTTGTCCGTGTCGACCATCTGGAAGTTCACGATATACGGCGCTGCTTTGTCGCCTGCCAAAGTGTCGCCATTCGGCGAGGCCATCTTCCATACGTCCTGACACGCGGCGTCATCCAAGACGGCGCTCGGACGACCCGCCGGTTCACCCGACTGGGAACCCTCCGGAACTGGAGCTCCAGCTCCAGCGAATGCATATCCGGCACTAAACAGAACCGCCACGGCGGTAAAGGTTGCGAGTTTCATTGCATGCTCCAATTTGATTTGATTGGTGGGCTCGGCCGCGCGGTTTTGGCGCGGAAAAGGACTGCCCGGCAGGTCTCAAGAGAGGGGAAACATCATCAAGGAGGGTGTCGATCAAACGGACACATCATCGAGGACGGTGTCGTCGGACCCGGTCATCAGCCTAACTGTCTCGTAGGCAGTTAGTTCCCGTCCCCATCCCGTTCCCCGCCGCGGTCTGGTGCCGGCGGGAAGCCGAGATCTGGTTGCGCAGCACCCTCAGCAAAAGCTGCTTGATTTGAGTATCTGTCCACCAGTGGCTAGCAAAGCCGAGCAGACTTTGAGCCAGTTTTCTACGCATTTCGTCCGATCTCACGAGCTCGGCGGTCAGGCCGTCGTCAATCAGATTCAACGACACCTCTTCAATGATCTGGCCAAATCTCGACATCGCTTCCGGGCCGAAGGCGATGCGCACCTTGTCGACTGCCATTTGTAACCCTCGATGGAAACTACGCCTGCTAGAACCAGCGTCCGCGTCCATACCAGCCGCCCCCTAAAATGAGCAGGACGAGAATGATGATGATGAGAAGTGTCGTGTTGTCCATGTCGGTCTCCTAAGGTGAATAAAAGAAGCCCGGGGGGCCGGGCTTCTCTATATTACACTTGGTACAGGGCATCGGGGCTGACGGGGGCCGGGGGAATTGCGCCAATGCCACTAAGCGGAGAACCCGCCCGCGCGGACTTAGTTCCGGTTGCCGCGCAATCGGGCTCTTTTCTCTGATCTGACAGTCGTGTTCGACCTACCGCAGCAGCGCGTCAATGCGCGCACGCGCCTCAATGAGTGCCTCCGTCCATGCCGGGTGGATCACGCGAAAAACGGCTCGTCGAAGAATAGGCAGATCAGGTGCGACGGGATGAACTTCGACACTCCAACCTCGCCCTTGCGTGTTTCCGTCGATGTCATAGCCACGATAATGTTCGGCTCGCTGGGACATTGGACCACCGATTCCTTCCCTTTATAAGCAACGCCCCAACCGATGGTCAGTTCTGGGAGGGAGGGAATAAACATCGATGTCGGCTTTTGGCACTTAGCGGACACGCTCAATGCGCCGACGAATGTCCGCTTCTGGGGGCAAAGCGGACGTTGACCAACCGCTGCTTACCGAGAGGCGGAACACGGACCCGACCTTGAGCTTCGGCTCGGTCACTATCTGGGCCTCGCAAGCTAAAACGCCTGCCGGCCGCGATGGGGGCTGTCATCACCTCTCGCTGGGGGTTGCGTCAGCCCGAACCCCACGATCGTGCCGAAGTGGACTAGGTCATTGCGAGCACGCTATGAATCTGCGCCACGACGGCCGCGCCTTCTCCGACAGCTGCCGCAACGCGTTTGGTAGAGCCCGCACGCACGTCGCCGATGGCGAAGACGCCCTGCTGGCTCGTTTCGAGCGGGAGGATGGCTCGTGACGTTGCCCCGGGCGCTTGCGGGACATCCGCCCCTGTCATCACAAAGCCCTTCTTGTCTACGGCGACGCAATGATCGAGCCAGGTGGCGTTCGGATCCGCGCCGATGAACAGAAAGAGGTGGCGAAGTGAACAGGAATGAGTAGCGCCGGAGTCGCGGTCCCTGAATATGACTGCGGTCAAACCCTGAACCTTGTCACCCTCCAAACCTACGATCTCTGTGCGCGTATGCAGCTCCACATTGGGGAGTGCGGCAATGCGGTCGATCAAATAGCGAGACATCGAGGTCTCCAAGCCATTCCCTCGTACCACGAGATGCAAACGGTTCACTCTCGGGGCGAGATATACCACTGCTTGTCCCGCAGAATTGCCACCTCCCACAAGGGCGACGTCTTCGCCCTCGCACAGCTTTGCCTCGATCGCAGTGGCCCAATAGGAAACACCGGCGCCCTCGAAGTCGGCCAGGTTCGGAATGGGCGGACGGCGGTAGCGGACACCGGAGGCGATGACCACGGTGCGAGCCTTGACCCTGCTGCCGTCACTCAACTCGAGGCGCCTTAGCCCCGCGCCCATTCCGTTTCTCGAACCACAATCAAGACGCGCCGCTTCAAGCGGAATGGCGATCTCGACGCCAAATTTGAGGGCCTGGTTGAACGCTCGGCCAGCGAGGCCCATCCCGGAAATACCGGTGGGAAAGCCGAGATAGTTCTCAATACGCGCCGATGCGCCGGCCTGGCCTCCAAAGGCCCTTTGATCCAGGACGAGCACGGAAAGACCTTCCGATCCAGCATAGACGGCGGCCGCAAGCCCAGCAGGGCCCGCACCGACCACAGCGACATCGTAGGTTTTTTCAGGGT
Organism: Methyloceanibacter sp.; assembly: GCA_036280475.1. Lineage (GTDB taxonomy): Bacteria > Pseudomonadota > Alphaproteobacteria > Rhizobiales > Methyloligellaceae > Methyloceanibacter. The sequence goes on from DASUQP010000217.1 coordinate 4,871, forward strand.
CGCGTTCGGGAAGCATGCCGAGGCAAACGGCCGCTTCTGAATTGGTGGGCCGGTGCAGCACGGTGCCGTTCGGACAAACCATCAGTGGCAGCTGCTCGGGAAGAACACCGAAACGTTCCACGACAGCTTGACCATCGGCATCGTTGGTCGCATCCAGCACGGTGTACGGATAGCCGTTTCGACGCAGGAACCCCTGAAGCCTTACGAGGTCCGGCATCCCCGCTTTCCCGACGAGAATCGAGCCGGCACCGCCGTCCTCAATCAGTCCCACCCGCCGGAGGATAAACGCGCGCATCATGATCTCGCCCACCTCAGCGGAGGCAATCAGCAGGGCTCGAACATGGGCGGCATCGAACGGCAACGCAGTACAGCCTTCGGGACCAGCGCGCCCCGACGCAAGCGTCGTGGCCCCGGCAAGCTGGCTGACCTCGCCCGAGAACTGACCGGGGCCAAGACTGGTAATTGCGGATTCGTGATTGAGGCCGTCGCGACGGACCACATCGATCGAGCCCTTGAGCACGAGCCAGACGGGTACATGGCGCGCGCCCACATCGAAGACGACCGTTCCGGCGGCAAAGTCGCGCGGGGGTCCGCTCGCCAAACGCTTCGCCGTCTCGATCTGCCCCGCGTCGAGCACTGGAAACAGCTGGTGACCACGCGTTTCGATGAGGCTCATGAATTGGCTCGCGAACCGAAGTGCACTCTTAAGTGCGCTCTTTGTATCGATCTGACAGCTGGCTTTGCAAACGCCTTCTGTTTTCTGTCGGGGAAGATCGCGAGCGGCATCGCCGGGCCACACGACGACATTCGGAAACGTCCATGTGCGGAGCGGGTATTACTCAGCCTTCAACAGCGCTTGGTTTACCGGAAGCTTGCGAAGCCTAACGCCGGTGGCGGCAAAGATAGCGTTGGTGACCGCAGGAAAAAGAGCGGAGGTTCCCGGCTCGCCAATGCCTCCAGGGGCTTCGTCGCTGTCGACGATATGGACGTCGATCGCAGGCACTTCATTGATGTGCAAAGCGCGGTAATTGTCGAAGTTGCTTTGCTCGACGCGCCCGTTCTTGACCGTGATCTCGCCATGAAGCGCCGCCGACAATCCGTAGATGATGGCGCTTTGGATCTGCGCCTGAATCGTGTCCGGATTGACGGTGATGCCGCAGTCGACGGCGCACACGACACGCTCAACGTGGACTTCGCCCTGTTTGGAAACGTTGACCTCTGCAACTTGCGCCATGAAAGTCCCGAACACGTTCTGCACCGATACCCCGCGGCCGGAGGCATTCGGCAGCGACTGTCCCCATCCCGCCTTCTCCGCTGCAAGCTGGAGCACGGCCTTGGCGCGCGGGGCCTTGTCGAGCAGGGCGAGCCGATACTCTACCGGATCCTTCTTGGCCGCCGCTGCAAGCTCATCGATGAAGCTCTCCACCACGAAGATGTTGTGGCTCGGACCGACACTGCGCCAGAAAGCCGTGGGAATGCCGGGCGGCTCGTGCCGGACATATTCCAAGCGCATATTTGGGAAGGCGTAAGGCGGCTCTACCGCGCCTTCGATCGTGTCGAAGTCGAGATCATCCTTGAAGGCGGGTGGCGCCCACCGCGCAATGACGGAGGAGCCGCAGATGCGATGATGCCATGCCACCGGCAGGCCTTGCGCGTCGAGCCCCGCCGTGAGCCGATCAAAGAAATACGGCCGGTACATATCGTGCTGGATGTCCTCTTCGCGGGTCCAGATCACTTTCACGGGCCCTTCGACCTGCTTCGCAATTTTGACCGCCTGGGCGATAAAGTCGACTTCGAGGCGGCGACCGAATCCGCCGCCGAGCAAGTGGTTATGCACGGTGACCCGCTCGGGCGGCAGTCCCGTGATCGACGCCGCCGTAGATTGCGCCCGCGTCATCACCTGGGTCCCGACCCAGATTTCACAGCCGTCTTTGCGGACATGGACCGTGCAGTTCATCGGCTCCATGGTGGTATGAGCGAGAAACGGAAGCTGATAGATGGCTTCAAGCTTGGTCTTCGCGTCCGCCAGAGCCTCTTCAACGTTGCCGGTGTTGCGCGCAACCGCACCCCGCTTCTGGGACGCCGCCTCCAGCTGGCCCACAATGTCGGCCGTGGTGAGCGTCGCGTGGGAGCCTTCGTCCCACTGAATGTCGAGCGCAGCGAGGCCCTTTTTGGCCGCGCCCATGTGTTGGGCGACCACGGCGACCGCATCTTCCAGATGAACGACCTGGCTCACGCCGTTCACAGCCATCGCCCTGCCGTCGTCGACGCTCTTCAGCTTGCCGCCGAACACCGGGCAGGCCGCGACCGTCGCGATCTTCATGCCCGGCACCTTGGCGTCGATGCCGAACAGTGCGGTTCCGTCGACTTTGGCGGGCGTGTCGAGACGTTTGACCGGCTTGCCGATCAGCCTGAAATTCTTCCGTTCCTTCAGCGGAATTTCGGAGGGCACCGGAAGTGCCGCCGCCTTCTCGGCAAGCGCGCCATAGGAAAGGCGACGACCCGATTCTCCATGGATCACCTCGCCCTTCTCCGCCCGGCATGATCTAGGATCAACCTTCCATTCCTCAGCCGCCGCCGCGACGAGCATCATGCGCGCGGCGGCACCGGCCTTGCGCAGAGGCTCCCAGGACGCCCGGACCGCCGTCGAGCCGCCAGTCGCTTGAAATCCAAGTAGGGGATTAGCGTAGAACTTGTCGTTGGGAGGCGCATGCTCGTATTGCACCTGATCGAGATCGACCTCGAGCTCTTCGGCAATCAGCATGGAAATCGAGGTGTAGGTGCCCTGACCCATCTCGATGTAGGGCATGGTGAGGTGCACCCTGCCGTCGCGATCAATGCGGATGAAGGCGCCGATCACCTCGCGCGAGATGGCAGGCGCGGCGCCGCGGGCCGGAAGGGACAGCTTCATGCTGAGCAATAGACCGCCGCCTGCGGCGAGACTTGCAGCGAGAAACGTGCGGCGGGAAACACCGTCGCTCTCGGCTTTGAACCTGTTGGCTGGGACACGCGGCATCGGTCAGCCCTTTTCGATGTCCGATGAGAGGGACTTGGCCGCAACCTTGATTGCTTCCCGAATGCGCAGATAGGTGCCGCAGCGGCAGATGTTGCCGGACATTGCGTTGTTGATGTCCTCGTCGTTCGGATTGGCATTGGCAGACAGCAAAGCCGTCGCCGACATGATTTGTCCTGGTTGGCAATAGCCGCATTGCACGACCTCGAGATCGAGCCATGCGCTCTGCACGCTGCGACCAACCGGGGACTCGCCAATCGCCTCGATCGTCGTGATCGGTGCCTCGCCCACGCTTTCGATCGGCATCACACAGGAGCGGACCGGGTTTCCGTCCAGGTGGACGGTGCAAGCACCGCACAAAGCTCTGCCGCACCCAAATTTCGTGCCCGTCATTCCGAGCACGTCGCGGAGCACCCATAACAGCGGCGTGTCGCTATCGACATCGACGCTGTGGCTGACGCCATTGACTTTGATCGTGAACGCCATCGCCGACATGTTTCATTGCACTACTAGGCGCAGTCTAAGAGAGATGGTAGCCTTTATCCACGCTTATTGTCGTCGAGTCCGAGAACGAGAGATGAAGATCGTTTCTGGCACTCTCGCAGCGGCCTTTTTTGCCGTGCTCACAATTGCTGTGGTCTGTGCCGAGCAACCAAGCGCTGAGCGACAGGCGCTGAAGCCGCCCGAGGATTTCGCCCAAATCGCCGACCAGAACGAACGTTCCTTGGCTCTCTTCGGTGAGGCCGCCAAGGTCATCACGCATCCGCGCTGTGTGAACTGTCATCCCGCCGGCGATCGGCCATCGCAGGGAGAGGATAGCCACCCGCATTTGCCTCTCGTGGTGCGGGGGCCTGCAGGGTTTGGCGCCGTCGCGATGCAGTGCGTGAACTGTCATGGAGCGAAAAACTACGACGCCGCGCGCATACCCGGACATCCGAAGTGGCACTTGGCGCCGATCGAGATGGCTTGGCAAGGCAAAACGCTTGGCGAGATCTGCGAACAGATCAAGGATCCGAAGCGAAACGGCGGAATGACGCTCGAAGACCTCGTGCATCACATGGCCGAGGATTCGCTCGTCGGCTGGGGATGGAATCCCGGCGCGGGTCGCGAGCCGGCGCCAGGCACGCAGAAGGAGTTTGGCGCTCTGGTGGAAGCATGGGTGGCGAGTGGGGCGGCTTGTCCCCTGCCATGAGGCTCTGCGCGTGGACAAACGACGATTAGGTCATTCCGTCAGCGATGCCCCGGTTGTTTGCAGGGACAGATGAACGTCAGAGAGGCCAACCCAAAGTATGGGTCAGGATTTGCCCGTCGCATCGTCCACAACGACAGCGGTCGACTTTTTTGACGCAAGGATTCGCGCCTCGTCCTTTGTCTCTACCGCAGTCGCAGTGACTCCCTCAGGCGAGACCGTCACCACCAAATAAGGCATTCCCGGTTTCGGGGGGTGATAGATTCCGGTCTTGGTTTTCTTGCCTTTGGGCATAGCTCGACCCAATGCCACGTAAGGTGCTCGGCCAACGCGCCGAGACAGCGACTTGACTGCGTTCTGTTCATGCGCACGCCAAACCTGGCTACGAGAGCTTGCTGTCATAATCAACCACTCAGGAAAAGCCCCGACAGCTAAGCCGGGGCTGAGGCGGTCCAGTGCGGCAGGGTGGATCCTGTCGCGCTCAACCGCTTTTGCGTCTCTTGCTGGGCTTCCTCTTGCTGCGGCCGCTGGCTCTTCCGCGAAGACTGTCAGACGGATGCTTGACGGTCACCCCGCGTGTCGGCTTTGAAATCGGCACCATATCGGGTACCTCACCGATAACTAGGAATGGGATCTCCTCCTGATCGATACGAGCCGTGCTCGCGCTCGTGTTCCAGCTAATCGTAATCGAATCGCGCGTAACGGTATCATTCAGTTTGACACGCGGGTTGCTGGAGAGCGCTAGAATGGCGAATTGACGTGCCGCAACCATCGTTACGGGTCGCCGGAGGAATCTTTCGCGGGGACCAATTTCCTGTTCCTTTCTCAATTCGAACGCGGGATTGCTGCGCGCGGAAAGCTGAAACGGGTTGAAGCTGATCACGACGATGCCCCGAGCGGTACCGCCGTTCGGAACGAATATCATTCCGCTGAGGATCCTGAGTGCCATGCCTGCCGCCTCCGTTGCCTGTCATGGGATCGGTACTCTAACCGCGACGGTATAGCACGATGCGATCAGCTAAGCTCTCGCCTCCGGATTGGGTCTTCTCTCTCACCGGTGATCCGCTTCTTGCATTTGAACTATTTTTGCAGCGATTTAGCTTCCTTGGCGAGGAGCGCGCGCTTGCGTTCGACGCCGCCGCGATAGCCCGACAGCGATCCGTCGCTCGCCACCACGCGGTGGCAAGGGATCGCAACGGCGATGCGGTTCGATGCGCAAGCGCGGGCGACCGCGCGCACCGCGCGCGGCGCACCGATCGCCTTGGCAATCTCGGCATAGCTTGCCGTTGCGCCCGGCGGAATGCGGCGAAGCGCCTCCCAAACGCGATGCTGAAACGCGGTGCCGCGAATGTCCAAGGGGAGATTGAGGTCCTCGCGCGGGTTCTCGACGTAGGCGATTACCTCGGCGGTGACCCGGTGGAAGCTCGGATCCCCCTCGATGAGCCGGGCGCGCGGGAACTGACGCTGCAGATCGCCGCGGAGGGATACGGGGTCGCTTCCAAACAGGATCGCGCACACGCCCTTCGCGCTCGCGGCGACGAGAACTAAGCCGAGCGAGCATTTGCCGATTGCGAATTTGATGTCCGCATCGGGTGCGCCCTTGCGGAATTGGCCTGGTGTCATGCCAAGAGCCTCCGAAGACGTCGCATAGAACCGGCTGCTCGAATTGAAGCCCGCGCCGTAGATGGCTTCGGTGATCGTCGCGCTGCGGCCTAGCTCCCCGCGCACGCGCTTGCGGCGTTGAGCTGCGGCATAGCCCCTCGGCGTGATGCCAAGCATCGACTTGAAGATGCGGTGGAAATGATAGGGGCTCAAGCCCACCGCGGCGGCGAGGTCGCCAAGCCTCGGCGCTTCTTCAGCCTCTTCGATCATCCGGCAGGCGACTCTGACCTTGGCCGCGTGCTCTTGAATGAGGGACGGCTCGTTCGGCTTGCAGCGCTTGCAGGGGCGAAACCCCGCCCGCTCGGCCTCGGCCGCGGTTCGGTGAAAACGGACATGCGCGCGGTTGGGGCGTCGCGCGGCGCAAGAGGGGCGGCAATAGATGCCGGTGGTCGCGACGGAATAGAAGAAGCGGCCATCGAAGGCGGCATCGCGTGCGAGAACCGCAAGCCAGCGCGCCTCTTCGAGAGCCGGCGACCGGGCGCCGTTTGCCACGGCGGGGTGGGCCAGGATGGCGGCCATTCTCTTGCTCCCTTTCATCAGTGCGTTCCTGCGACAAGGCTTAGGCGGATGTGGCCGCCGGCGCACCCCGATCCTTGCTCTCAAATCTATGGCGAAACGGCCCGTGCGATCATATCAGGAGAAGGCAAGAGCGGGCGGCGCTTTGCGGCGCTTGTCTTTTTGTCACGGCCAAGACATCAACCCCATCAAACCGTCGCAAAAACGTGATAATCCACAGGCACACAGCGTCGGGCAAAGTGCATTGAACGCTTCCTTGCAAAGGGTGGGTGAAAGACCTTGAGCGACCGAGCGGAGCCTGGCTTCATTAACTCGGGCCTCCTTGGGCGGATCGGACAGGCCGTGCTGCGTCCGTTCCGCGAGATCGCGGCACGGCTGCTCGCAACGCTATGGCTGATCGTGGCCGTCGGCGTGATCATGGTCTCTCTCGTGTTGATCGCAGGCCTCTCCAAAAAATTCGCCCTGATCGGCTTTGTCAGTTTCGTGGCCTCGGCAATGCTGTTGCCACGGCACGAGAGGGATCAGGCGCTACCCAGCGCGCTTGGGCCGGCCTCGCCGTCAGTGCCTGCGGTCGCGGCCATGCGCGTGCTCGCCGAGGCGTTGCCGGACCCCGTCATCCTGCTCAGTCCGGGAGGGCATGTCCTCTTCTGCAATGCTCAGGCGCGCTCTCTCTTCGCGTCGCTGCGCGAGGGAAGCCATATCTCCTCGGTGATCAGAACGCCGGAATTCCTCGACGCCGTCGCGGCCGCGCCCGGGCTCGGCCGCCCCGTGACCGTCACCTATGCCGAGCGCGTTCCGGTCGGCCGCCGCATGGCGGCGACGGTTGCGCCCTTGGCCGGAAGAGGCGAGGAGGCCGGCCTCGCCAATATCCTCGTGCTGCTCCGGGACTTGACCGAAATCGAGCGCATCAACCAGATGCGCGCCGATTTCATCGCCAATGCGAGCCATGAACTCCGGACCCCGCTCGCTTCGTTGCGTGGCTTCATCGAAACGCTGCAAGGACGCGCCAAGGGCGACCCGGCCGCGCGCGACCGCTTCCTTCCGATCATGGCCGAGCAGGCCTCGCGCATGACGCGCCTCATCGATGCGCTGTTGTCGTTGAGCCGGGTCGAGATGAACGCGCATGTGCCGCCGTCCGATCTCGTCGATCTCAACGATGTGCTCGGTCACGCCAAAGACACGCTCGAACCGTTGGCGCGCGACATGGGCTTCACGTTCGAGGTCGGACGATTTCCCCGTCCCGCAATCGTGCGCGGCGACCGCGACGAACTGATGCAGGTGGTTCAGAACCTCGCGCACAACGCCTTCAAATATGGGGTCAAGGGCGGCACGGTGCGGATCGAGGCCAAGCATATTCCCGCGCTCGGCCGCCAGACCGGACGCTACACGATCGCCGTCATCGACAATGGGCCTGGGATTGCGCCGGAGCATCTGCCCCGCCTGACGGAGCGCTTCTACCGGGTGGATGTTGCCGCAAGCCGGGAGAAAGGCGGAACCGGACTTGGGCTTGCCATCGTCAAGCACATCCTCAATCGCCACCGGGGCGAGCTTGCGATCGCGTCCGTGCCGGGCAAAGGCTCGACCTTCACGGTGATGCTGAACGAGGTGCGCGCACATAGCCCCGAACGGGGCGCCGCCGCCGGCTGAAACGGGCGACCGTCCACATGCTACTGGAACAGTAGCCGCTCACATGACCGATTTGACGGATATTGCGGACGGGGTCGCCGAGGCAGCGAATGTCCGCTTTGTGCCATGTGTGGACGGCTCCCGGTTGGCAAGTCAAAACGTCACGTCGCGTCGCTGGTCGGTGCAGCCACGTGTTCTGCCTGTTAGCGCGGTTCGCATGACCGCTGGCCATAATGCCCTCCGCGGATCGGGTCCCGGTCATTAGCCCGCATTCGATAATGCACTGGCACATGTGGGTTGTCCCGATCGCCCGATCGGCGTCTTGGTCTCGACAAACCACATATTGGCCCTGGTGACCGCTTCACAGGTGGCTTCGGCGTCGGTGGCATCATTCTTCTGCCGCTTGACGTAGGGGGGGCGCTGCCGCCGGCTGAGTAGGCGCGCTAGCGCGCCCGCGGGCCACGCCACGGGGCACCAAGGGCCGCTGACGCACCGATGTGTTGTTTAACGGCCGGACAAGAGCACTGAGCCTCCCCCACTTATCCACACCTGTGCTACAGAAATTCTCGTATAATCAAATGTATAGACTGTCATAAAGCCGAATCATCGGCGTCATAAAACAATGATCCACGATGACTAGCGTGCCCGGCGAGCTGGCGGCGGATCGATCGCCGGCTGAGGCTTCATCCAAGCAAGGGAGAGCAAATTGAACAGGATTGGTATCGTGGCGTCGACGCTCGCCGTCGCCGCTCTTTGCACGACCGGCCCGGCGCTGGCACGTGATCAACTCAAGGTCGTCGGCTCCTCGACGGTCTTCCCCTATTCCCAGGCGGTCGCCGAGGATTTCGGCAAGAAGACCGGCAACGAGGCCCCGGTCGTCGAGTCGACAGGCACCGGCGGGGGCATGAAGATCTTCTGCCAGGGCGTCGGCGAGGGCAACCCGGACGTTACCGGCGCATCCCGCGCCATGAAGAAGTCGGAATGGGAGCTCTGCGCGAAGAACGGCGTCAACGACATCACCGAGATCCAGATCGGGTATGACGGCTTGTCGATCGCCCAGTCCAAGAAGGGCAATCCCATCGATCTCAGCAAGCAGCAGTTGTTCCTCGCGCTCGCTTCCGAGATTCCCGACGGCGACAAGCTCGTCGCCAATCCCAATAAGAAATGGAGCGATGTCGATAAGTCGCTTCCCGCTGTGGCGATCACCGTCTATGGGCCTCCGCCGACCTCCGGCACGCGCGACGCATTCGTCGAGCTTGCCATGCATGAGGGCTGCAAGTCGCTCGATTACTTCAAGAAGAAGAAAGGCGAGCTCGACAAGGACGGGTTCGACAAGCTTATCAAGGAGAAATGCACGCCCATGCGCCAGGACGGCCCGTTCATCGAGGCGGGCGAGAACGACAATCTGATCGTGCAGCGGATCGAGGCCGACCCCAACGCGCTTGGCATCTTCGGCTATTCGTTCCTGTACGAGAACCAGGACAAGCTCCAAGGCGTAAAGATCGGCGGCGTGCAGCCGACCTTCGACACCATCGCCGACGGCAGCTACGGTCTGTCCCGACCGCTCTTCATCTACATCAAGAATGCCCATCGCAAGGTGATCCCCGGCATGAACGAGTTCATCGCCGAGTACACCTCCAGCGAGGCAATGGGTCCCGACGGCTATCTGCATGAGCGCGGCTTGGTCGTGCTCTCGGATGACATGCTGAAGGAGATGCAGGACCGCGCCAAGAGCGCGGACAAGATGGCTGCGCCGACATCCTAGGCGAGCCGTCGGAAAACAGGGCTGATTGGGGCGTGGCCGTGCGCGATTTTTCGCGGCCACGCCCGCAATCTTATGAGGCAACGCGCGGATTTTGGGGGCTGTGGCTTGAGCCACGAAGGCGGGCGCAATGATTGGCTACGTTCTCCTTGGGATCATCGCGCTTAGCCTATTCAGCTACCTGCTCGGCCGGCGCCGCGCCATGGCCTCGGTCGGAGGCCGTCAGCAAGAGCTCCATTCCCGCCCAAGCTACCACGGGGCCTTTGTCGCGGCCTGGGTCGGCATTCCATCGATCCTTCTCGTCCTCGTCTGGCTGGTGCTCCAGGGCCCTGTCATCGACAGGATGCTGCTGTGGAGCCTGCCGCCGGGCGCGACCGACGGCCTCACTAGCGGGCAGATCGACCTCATGCTGAGCGAGATCAGGTCGGTCGCGGCGGGCAATATCTTCAGCGAACCGAGCCTGGTCATCCAGGAGGCGGCGGAACGCTATCAGCGCTGGAAGGCGATCGCCCGTTACGCGATGGTCGTCGTCGCTTTGTCGATCGCCCTGTTCGGCTTGTTCGTCGCCCGGGCCCGCATCAACCCCGAATTTCGGGCCCGCCGTGCCACCGAGCGGGTGATGAGCGGGCTGATGATGGCCTGCTCGTTGATCGCCATTCTCACCACGCTCGGCATTGTTCTGTCGCTTCTGTTCGAGGCATTGCGCTTTTTCGATCGTGTCTCCCCGCTCGAGTTCTTTTTCGGGCTCAATTGGGAACCCCAGATTCCGATTCGCGAGGGCCAGGTGACGGCCGGCGGCTCGTTCGGCGCCATTCCTGTCTTCACCGGGACGCTTCTGATCTCGGCGATTGCCTTGGCCGTGGCCATCCCCATCGGTCTCTTGTCGGCGATCTATCTGACCGAATACGCGCACCCGAAGTTCAGAGCCGTCGTCAAGCCGATGCTCGAGCTTCTCGCCGGCATTCCGACGGTGGTCTTCGGCTTCTTCGCGGTGCTTGTGGTGGCACCGTCCATGCGCGATTTCGGTGCGATGATCGGCATTCCGATCGCGCCGAACAGCGCGCTCGCCGCGGGCGCCGTCATGGGCATCATGATCATCCCCTTCGTGTCGTCCCTGTCGGATGACGCGATCGCCGCCGTGCCGCGCTCCATGCGCGATGGGTCCTACGCCATCGGCGCGACCAAAGGCGAGACCATCACCAAGGTGCTCCTGCCCGCGGCCTTGCCGGGGATCATGGGCGGAATCCTGCTCGCGGCGAGCCGCGCCATTGGCGAGACTATGATCGTCGTCATGGCCGCCGGCATCATCGCCTCGCTGACGCTCAATCCGCTCGAACCCGTGACCACCGTGACCGTGCAGATCGTGACGCTCCTGATCGGGGATGTCGAGTTCGACAATCCGAAGACGCTCGCCGCGTTCGCGCTCGGCCTTGTCCTCTTCGTCGTGACGCTCGCTCTCAACGTGCTCGCCCTTCACATCGTGCGGAAATATCGAGAGCAATATGAGTGACGCACAAGCCATAGAGCCCCGCCCGCTTGCCTGCGACTCGGCCTCCGATAAAGCGCGGAGGCGCGTGAAGCGACGCTATGCGGCCGACCGAAGATTGCAGGCCTATGGCATCATCGCCATCGCGCTCGCCGTCGGCCTCCTCGGCGTGCTCATCACCTCGCTCATCGTGAACGGCCTGCCGGCTTTCGTTCAGACCAAGGCCGACCTTGCCGTCTTTATCGATGCCGCCAAGGTCGATGCCGAGAACCCCGCCGGCGGCAATTACCGTGCTCTCGTGCGTGAGGCGCTTGAGCCCTTCGTCCCCGCCGATGCCACCGACAAGCAGAAGACCGATGCTGCGAAAATTCTCACATCCGACGCGCCGTATATCGTGCGCGACTATATCCTTAAGCATCCCGAGGCGATCGGCAAGACGGTCGCGCTGCCCATCCCCTTGTCCGATCCGTTCGATCAGCTGAACAAGGGCGTGATCCCGATGGACGTCGACGCGCTTTCTTGGAGCCAGGTCCGCTATTTCGAGCGCCTGCGGAATCGCGGTGTCATCGTCGAGGACGACGGACGCACCGGCCTTAAGCTGGACGTTTATGTCGATCCGGCCAAGATCGAGCTTGGCCCCCCGCCGTCCGGCGACTTCGCGACGCTCGCCCGGGATGGTCTTCAGGCCTATTTGCCCGACGTGCATGACACGGCGTTGTTCGCCATGCTGGCCGACGATGCGCCGGAGGCGATCTCCGCGCGCGTGGCCGCCGATCCGGCCCTCATTGGCAAAACGATACAGGTGATTTTGCCGGTGTCGCCGGCCGTTACCGCGCTGGCCGAGGGCAAGAGCCCGAAAATTCTCAATCCGCGCTTCAAGGCCGATCAGATCGAGACGTTCGAAGCCCTTAAGGCGAAGGGGCTCGTGCATGCCCCGTTCAACTGGGAGCTGTTCTTCAACGCCGACAGCCGCTTCCCGGAGCGCGCCGGCCTCGCCGGCGCCATCACGGGCACCTTCCTAATGCTTCTCGTCTGCTTCGGGTTGAGCTTCCCCATCGGCATCGCCGCGGCCGTTTATCTCGAAGAATTCGCGCCCAAGAACCGGCTCACCGATCTCATCGAGGTCAACATCAACAATCTCGCCGCCGTGCCCTCCGTGGTGTTCGGTCTGCTCGGGCTTGCCGTATTCCTCGGCTTCTTCGGCCTGCCGCGGTCGACGCCGCTCGTCGGCGGCATGGTGCTTTCGCTCGTGACCCTGCCGACCATCATCATTGCGACCCGTGCCGCGCTCAAAGCCGTCCCGCCCTCGATCCGCGAAGCAGCACTCGGCGTCGGCGCTTCCAAGCACCAGGTCGTCCTGCATCATGTCCTGCCGCTCGCCATGCCCGGGATTCTCACCGGCACCATCATCGGCATGGCCCACGCACTCGGCGAGACCGCGCCGCTCCTCCTGATCGGCATGAACGCATTCATTCCAAGCGTCGAGAGCATGGGCGTTCTCGAGCCCGCGACCACGCTGCCGACGCAAATCTTCAGCTGGGCCGACAGTCCGGAGCGCGGCTTCGTCTCGCGAACGTCTGCCGCCATTCTCGTGCTATTGGCATTTCTCGTCGTCATGAACCTGCTCGCCATCGTGCTTCGGCAGAAATTCGAGCGTAAATGGTAGAAGGGGATTCGGTTATGGAGGCTAAAGTCGCGGCGCGGCCAGTGGTGCGGGTGCAGATGCCAGTGCCGCCTGAGGCGACGGAGGGCATGCTGCCGGCCGCCGAGCGCGAGCTCAAGATGACCGCCCGCGACGTCAATGTGTGGTACGGCGAAAAGCAGGCGCTGTTCGACGTCTCGCTCGATATCTTCGATCGCTCGGTGACGGCGCTGATCGGTCCTTCCGGTTGCGGCAAGTCGACATTCCTCCGCGCCCTCGATCGCATGAACGACGTGATCGAGGGATGCCGGATGACCGGCGAAATCACACTGGACGGCGAGGACATCTATTCGCCCGAGGTCGATCCGGTGCAACTCCGCGCCCGCGTCGGCATGGTGTTCCAGAAGCCCAATCCGTTTCCGAAATCGATCTTCGAGAACGTGGCCTACGGGCCTCGGATTCACGGGCTGGCCGGCTCCAAGGCGGAACTCGAAGAGATCGTGATCAAGAGCCTGACCCGCGCGGGACTGTTCGAGGAGGTCAAGGACCGCCTGAACGAGTCCGGCACCGGCCTTTCTGGCGGTCAGCAGCAGCGGCTCTGCATCGCCCGCGCCATCTCGGTGAACCCGGAAGTCCTCCTCATGGACGAACCTTGCTCGGCGCTCGACCCGATCGCCACGGCCCGCATCGAGGCCTTGATGGAGGAGCTCAAGGAGTCGCTCTGCATCGTCATCGTCACCCACTCGATGCAGCAAGCGGCCCGTGTCTCGCAGCGCACCGCCTTCTTTCATCTCGGCAAGCTGGTCGAGGTGGACGATACGGTCAGAATGTTTACCAATCCGGCCGATACGCGCACGCAGGATTACGTCACCGGCCGGTTCGGCTAACCGGCCCGCGGGAGTTTTGAAATGATGGACAAGCAACACGAACACATCGTCAGGTCCTACGAGGAGGAGCTTGAACTCCTCAACAACAAGATCGCCAAGATGGGCGGTCTCGCCGAACAGGTGCTCGGCCAGTCGATCGACGCGCTGGAGCGCCGCGATCCCGAGCTTGCCGCCTCCACCATCAACGAAGACGAGGCGATCGATGCGCTGGAGAGGGAGATCGAAGAGCAGGCGGTGGTAATGATCGCGCGGCGGCAGCCCATGGCCTACGATCTGCGCCAGATCATGGCGGCGCTTCGCATCGCCGGCGACCTGGAGCGCATCGGCGACCTTGGCAAGAACATCGCCAAGCGCGCTGTTGCCGTGGTGAGCGAGCAGCAGCCGAAGCAGCTCATGCTCGGCCTCAAGCATATGGGCGAACTCGCGCTGGCGCAGCTCAAAGAGGTGCTCGACGCCTTCATCGAGCGCGACGCCGACCGGGCGCTCAAGGTCTGGTACAAGGACGAAGAGATCGACGCCATGTACAACTCGCTGTTCCGCGAGTTGCTCACCTACATGATGGAGGATCCGCGCAATATCGGGCTCTGCACGCACCTCCTCTTCGGCGCCAAGAATATCGAGCGCATCGGCGATCACGCCACGAATATCGCCGAGACCGTGTACTACCTGGTGCACGGCGCCGCCATCACCGATCAGCGCCCGAAGGGCGATACGACCAGCTCGACGCCGGTGCCGCTGAAGCGATCGGCGGGATAGGCGAGGGCACGCGATGAGCGCCACCAGCCCCGGAGCCAAGGTCCTCGTCGTCGAGGACGAAGAGCCGCTCGCCCTTCTCCTGCGCTACAACCTCGAAGCCGAAGGCTATGCCGTCGATGTCGTGCATCGCGGCGACGAGGCGGAAATGGCCATTGCCGAGAGCACGCCGGAC
>DASUQP010000218.1:0-3478 GCA_036280475.1 Methyloceanibacter sp.
GAAGCCATGCGTGACGACATGTTGTTGTCGGCAAGCCGCGCAATTTGCTGGCGCAGGATGGCGCGCGGACTATGCGTGAGCGGCTCGTGATGGTGATGGTCGAGCACGTCGCACAGCACGAGCGCCGTTGCCGGGAGCCAAGGGATGCGCCGTAGCGTCGAGAGGTCCGGCTTCATGACGAAGTCGCCGTAGCCTCTCTCCCAGCTCGCTGCCGCGTAGCCGGGCACTGGCTCCATGTCGATGTCGTCCGCGAGCAGGTAGTCGCAGCCATGGGTTTCCTCGTAAGCCGCGTCGAGGAAAAACCCGGCCTGAAACCGCTTGCCGATGAGCCTCCCCTGCATGTCGGGAAAGCAGGCGACAACCGTGTCGATCTCGCCGGTGCCCGTCACGGCTTCTTTGAGCTGATCGAAGGTCAGAGTTCCGACCATACGACGATACTCCCGTTCCGGGATGGAGAGGCCCGCGCCAACTGCGCGGGCCTCTTACCGTCATCCCAACTGAGGCTGGCGATGATGCGTGTCAGTCCTTGCGATGCTCCATCGCAAACTCCTCTTCCGGCGAGAGAATCATGCGATGCCGGGCAAAGAGTGCGAAGTAGAGGATGCCGATCACAAACCAGCAGGCGACCGCAATCACGCCGTTCCGATAGACCGGATCGGCGAGCTGATAGTAGACCGTCACCAACCCGATGATGATCGTGACCACGGCGCCGGGAATGCCGAGCGGACTGCGATAGGGCCGCTCGATATTCGGCAGGTTGCGCCGGAGCATGATGAACGAGACCGCTTGCAGGATGTAGGAGAACATGGCGCCGAAAACGGCCATGTTCAGGAGCGTGCCGCCGATAATGGCGGCGCCGCGCTCCGAGCCCACCCCAAACCAGACCGCGAACATCACCGCCAACGCCACGAGCGCGCCGACGATCATCGCGATATGCGGCGTCTTGTAACCGCTATGCGTGACCGACAACCCGGTTGGAAAATATCCGGCGCGCGACAGCGAATAGATTTGCCGCCCCTTGGCGTAGATGATCGTATGGAAGCTCGCGATCAGACCGACGACTGCGACGAAAGCGAGGACTTTCGCGGCGGCGCCGCCGTAGATGGCGCGGAAGCCATCGAGCAGCGGTTCGCCCGACTTGCCGAGCGCAAAGGAGCCGACGCCGATGACCGACGGGTTGAGCCATACGATCATCCCGGCCGATATAATCAGCGTGAGCATGCCGAGGAGGATTCCGGGCGGCATATCGCGCTTCGGATCGACCGATTCCTCAGCCGCAAGCGGCAATTGCTCGATCGCGAGGAACAGCCACACGGCAAACGGCAACGTGGCGAGGATCCCATTGATCCCGAATGGAAAATATGGGCCGTTGCCCTCCGGCAGCTCCGAGCCGTCCGGCGCGATGTTCAGTGCCCAGCGGTTGAAATCCACGTTTGGAATGGCACTGATCCAGAAGATGACAAGCACCACAAGCGCGGCGAGCGTGACCGCCAAGGTCACGCGGAACGAAAGCTCGACGCCAACGATGTTGAGGGCGAGAAACGCGGCATACATCAACACCCACCATACGGGTTGGAAGTTGGCCGGCGTCTCGAAGATCCCTCCCATGTAGGAGCCAATGAAGAAGACGATGACAGCGGGCGTGAGAACGTATTCGACATTCTCGCAGAGTCCCGTAATGAAGCCACCCCAAGGTCCCATCGCCGATCGCGCGAAGGAATAGGCCGCGCCCGTATGCGGGAGCGCCGGCGCCATCTCGGCGATGCAGAAGACAAGGCCGATATACATGATCATGATGAGGATGCCGGCCACCAGCATCCCGCCCCAACCTCCCGTGGCGAGTCCCAGATTCCAGCCTGAATAGTGGCCCGATATCACCGCGCCCACACCGAGCGCCCACAGCGACCAAACGCCGGCATAACGCCGGAACCCGCGCTTCTCGAAATAGCCGGCCTCCGCCTTGCGGTAGGCGATGCCTTCCGGACTTTTTTTGTCTGCCATTGCTTCCTCCCTATGTGCCCCCCATACGTGCCCTGCAAGATGTCATCCAACGGTTCGGCTGGCTAAGGCCAGAGTCCGCTCCGCCGCAGAGAGAATATCGGCGAGCCGGTCCGCCCATTTCCGCTGCCCGGCTTCATCGCCAATCTCGTCGTTGCGAATTTCGATCATCGCCGCCGGCATCCCGCGCGCGCCGGCATGCCGCTCGACCGTGTAATAGACCTGGTCGGCCGGCGAATAGGGCTCGTTGATGCCGACGGTGAGCGCCGGGTCGGCTTTGAGCCCGCGAATCAGAAGATCGGCCATGCGGCGATCCTCGGCGAACACGATTCCCACCTGCCACGGTCGGGCCTTGCCGAAATAGATCGGGGTATAGGAGTGGACCGCGATGAGCGCGGTCGGCTGACGGCCGGCAAGGCGGCGCCCCAGACATGAATCGATCGCGGCATGATAGGGGCTGTGGATCGAATCGAGCCGCCACGAGCGCTCGGCTGCGGTCAGCGCGAGGTTCGCCGGCACCGGCCGTCCCTCGCTTTCGGTGACGATCAGGCTCTTTGCATTGGGGGCGCGATTGCAGTCGAGGACGAGGCGAGACACGTCCGGCCAGAACAGCGGTCCATCGAACCTCGCCGAGAGATGCCGCGCCACACCGAGCGCGCCAGGGTCCCAGGCAATGTGAGTCGCGAGCGCCTCTTCGGCGAACCCGAAAGACTTGAACTCTTGAGGGATGCGGTTTGAGGCGTGATCGCAGACGAATACGAATGGCCCGGAACCGCCGGGATTTTCCCCCACGATCAGGCTCCGCTCCCGGAGCCGGGGCCTCGCCTTGTCCTGGTCCGTTCCTCCCACCACCCCGCCACGTGAAGGTTCTGCGAGCTGGTTTGGAATCGGCATGTCGCTTGCTCGATGCGGCATCAAAGAGGCGCCCCCTGAGCGCGGCCGGGCGCTAAGAGGGCTTTTCTAATCATAGTCTTCGATAACTCAATCCCGCAAATCTCTATTTGCCCAGTTTTCGTGCGAGTTGAGCCCAAAGCGGGACCAAACCTCCCTTTGACTATGGCAAATCGGCCACAGCGTCGGCCTCTTTTTGCGAGGGCGCGGGTTTTTCATTGCGTCGGGGGTAGGGCGGCATATTCTGTGCGGTAACGGGGAACATTGCATCGCAAAGCCGTGAGAAGCGCACGCGGGCAATGCCGAACGGGCAGTGAGATGGGGGACTGAAAAATGGCTCGGCGCAACAGGGAAGTGGGCGTCATTAAGTCATGCGTTTTGAAGTCGTGCGTTTTGGCTGCGACTCTCGTCGCGGGGTTGGCGTTTCCGGCTCAAGCCGACGATAAGAAAATAACGCTTTCGGCGACGACGGTGCTCACGACGGACTATATGTTCCGGAGCATCTCCAACACGGAAGAGCGTCCCGCCGCCCAGGCGGAATTCGACCTCTATTACGGCATTTTCTACGCCGGCATCTGGGGATCCAATA
>DASUQP010000219.1:0-4073 GCA_036280475.1 Methyloceanibacter sp.
CTGCCGGAGCGCCGCCGTCAGCGATCGAGGTTCCAATGACGGATGAGCCGGGCAAGGAGGCGAGCGAGGCGAAGCAAGCGGTCCCCGGCAAATCGGACGCTAAGGGTTCGGCGCCCAAGAAGTTCGCGCCTCGCACGGCAAAGAGCCAAAACAAATTCGCGCCTTTCAATACGTTGAGCGAGCTACTCGCACCGCCGGCGCAGAAACGGAGATAGAAGCACGTTTGCGCTAAACCCGTTACCGATCGGCGCGCCTAGGCGGCGCTGCCGCGCGCCGCGGTGATCGGCGTCACATTGCCGCTCAGATCCATGAGATTGGCATCGGCCGGTCCGGGATAACCGTAGAGGAAGCCCTGCACTTGCGGACAACTGAACTCGCGCAGCATCGCCGCTTGCTCCTCGGTCTCCACCCCCTCGGCGATGATGATCACGTCCAGCGACTTGCCGAGCGCGATGATGGTCTTGACGATCGCGCGCATCGCCGGATCGCGCGTCATGCTGCGGATGAACTGGCGGTCGATCTTGATCTTGGAAAAGGGGAAGCGCGCGAGATAGCTCAAGCTGGAATAGCCAGTGCCGAAATCGTCCATGGCGATGTTGACGCCAAGCTGGCGCAAGCGGCTGAGCTTGCCGAGAACTTCCTCGGTGTCGTTGATCAGGAGATTCTCGGTGATTTCGAGCTCGAGCCGTCCCGGCGGCAGGCCGGTTTCCTTGAGCACCTGGCCGACCAGGGCGCCCACGTCACCGTGCCGGAACTGCGCCGGCGAGAGATTGACCGAGACGAAAAGGTTTTCCGGCCATTTGGCCGCATCGTCGCAGGCGCGCCGCAAAACCCACTCGCCAAGGGGGACGATAAGCCCCGTGTCCTCGGCGACGGCAATGAAGTGAGCCGGCGCGATCTTGCCATGTACCGGATGATGCCAGCGGATCAGAGCTTCCGAGCCGCATTGGCGCTCGGTGGCGAGATCGAACTGGGGCTGGTAGACGACTTCGAACTCGCCACGACCGAGCGCGAGGCGCAACTCGTGCTCGACCATGCGGCGCCGCTGCAACGCCTTGTTCATGCTCTCCTCGAAGAAGCACATGCGCTGGCCGCCGTCGCTCTTTGCGCGCGCCAAGGCGATGGCGGCGTGGCGCAGCACCATTGCCTCCGAATCGCCATCGGCCGGCACCAGCGCCGCACCGGCGCTTACGGTCACGCGCATTTCCTTGCCGCCAACCTGAAACGGCTTTTGCAGGACCTCGACCAGGCGATTCATAAAGGGCATGACCTCGCCGAGATTGGCGATATGGATGAGCCCGATGGCGAACTCGTCGCCGCCCGTCCGCGCAACGAGGTCGCCCTCGCGCAGTGTCGTCTGAATGCGCGCGCCGATGTCGCGCAATACCTGGTCTCCGCCGCTATGATCGGCGGCGTCGTTGATCTCCTTGAAATTGTCGATGTCGAGGCAAAGAACGGCGATGTTGGCGCGGTCCCGATGCATGCGTCCGATGGCGTCGGCGAGCCGGTCGCTGAAGCTCTTGCGATTGGGGAGGCCGGTCAGGGCGTCATGTTCCTCGAGGTAGCGGACTTGCGCCTCGGCTTGGCGCCGCTCGCGGCCGCGCGTCCAGGCGAAGGCGGCCGGCACGGCAATGCCGGCACCGAGCAGGGACAGCGTGATGGCGGTGACCCAACCGAAATAGCCGGAGAGGACTTTCGCCTGGTCGCTCTGGTCGAGATAAACGACGAGCGTGCCCCGCGGCTCGCCGTTCAGCGCAAGCGGGAGGGCGACGGCGGCGAAATTGGTGGGCGATGACTCGGCAGTACTCTCATACAGCGTGACCTTAGCCTCCTCGCTCGCGGGGCTCGTCAGCAGAGAGGCGAGTTCTTGCTCGAGCTTGAGACCGGCAAGGCCGCTGGTGAAAGCCAGTTGGCCATCGCGGCCGTACAGCTCATAGCGGAGAACGCGATGACCGTAACCGGTCCTGTCGAGAATATCCTTGAATTGGGGCGTAGACGATGGCCGCCCGAGCGCGTGGAACAGCGCATCGGGCTCTTGCAGCATTTTGGTCTTGAGGCGAGCAGCGGCGACGGATGCTTCGCGTTCGAGCTCGAGCCGGCTGATCTTGCCCGGCGCGACGAGCGCCGCCGCGGCGACGCCGGCGCCGACCGCCAACAACAGCGCCCAGTACCAATATTTGTTGAGCGACCCCAAGGACGCCATGGACGATCGCCACGCTACTTCCGACCGGCGGCCAATGTGGGCGGCGATGAGTTAAGAACCGGGTAAGCTTGTTGATTAACAAACCATGCCCACGATGCCGTAGAGTTGGGGGTATAGGGAAAAAGGGCCGCGAAAACGGGCGGCGCGCCGCTTCAGCCCCCGGTCACCGACATCGGCCGCGCCACGGAAGGCCGATGCTCGCGGCCGATGACGAAGTCATGGCCCTTGGGCTTCCGGGCGATGGCGGCATCGATCGCGGCATGCAGAAGGGCGTCATCGCTGCTTGCTCTGAGCGGCGTCCTGAGATCGGCGGCGTCCTCCTGGCCGAGACACATATAGAGAGTGCCGGTGCAGGTGACGCGCACGCGATTGCACGACTCGCAGAAATTGTGCGTCATGGGCGTGATGAAGCCGAGCCTGCCTCCCGTCTCGCGCACCTTGACATAGCGGGCGGGGCCGCCGGACCGGTAGGGGTCGTCGTCAAGGGTGAAATGCTGCGCAAGCCGCGCGCGGACCAGCGACAGCGGCAGATATTGCGCCGTGCGGTCGGCGCCGATTTCGCCCATGGGCATGGTCTCGATCAAAGTGAGATCGAAGCCCCTGCCATGGGCCCAGCGCAGGATCTCCTCGATCTCGTCCTCGTTCACGTCCCGAAGCGCCACCATGTTGATCTTGATCTTGAGGCCGGCACGCGCGGCGGCGTCGATGCCGCCCATCACTTGGGCGAGGTCGCCCCGGCGCGTGATGGCCCGGAACTTGGCGGCGTCGAGCGAGTCGAGGGACGCATTGATGCGGGCGACGCCGCTTGCGGCTAGAGCCTCGGCGTGAAGGGCAAGCTGGCTGCCGTTGGTGGTGAGCGTCAACTCGTCGAGACCATTGCCGAGATGGCGCGAGAGCGAGCGGATCAGCCACATGATGTTGCGCCGGACGAGAGGCTCGCCGCCGGTGAGCCTCAGCTTGCGAACGCCCTTGGCGACAAACGCGCTCGCCAGCCGGTCGATCTCCTCCAGCGTCAGCAGCTCCTCGCGCGGGAGGAACGTCATGGCCTCGGCCATGCAATAGACGCAGCGAAAATCGCAGCGGTCGGTGACCGAAACCCGCAAATAGGTGATGCGGCGGCCGAAGGGGTCGATCAGGGGGCTTCCGGTCATACTTGTTCGCTGTCTTCTTGTTCGATCCGAACCTTGCCCTTGCGTCTATAGGCCTTGGCGTTCTTCACAACCCATTTGCGATAAACGGGGCTCGCGAGCGCTGCGGCGGCAGCGCTGCGGCGCTTTACCGTCCTTTTCGCCTTCGTCGTTCGTCCCGCTCTGCCTTTCGGGCTGACGCGTCGCTTCCCGGAGGTGACCGGCATAGGCGTTGGTCTCTAATATGGGCGTTTCGGGCCTTATATATGCACTTCGGGTTTGTCATAACATGGGATGGAGCGCCATAGGAGACCAGGCATGGACGAGCAACGCTTCAATATGTCGATGCGCAAGTATCTCAAGGAGGTCGGCGTGACCTCGCAGCAGGCCATCGAGGAGGTGGTGCGCGAGGAGCACCTCGGCGGCAAGGGCAAGCTCAAGATGAAGATGGTGCTCACGGCCGAGGGCACCAGACTCAAGCATGTGATCGACGGCACGATCGACCTCGGCTGACACCCCTTGCAAAAAGGCCGTCGATGACCGAGCCATGGCCGACCGAGCTCAAGCTCGACAAGGGGCGGCGCGTGCTCACCGTAACCTATGACGACGGTGTGAGCTTTGCGCTGCCGGCCGAGTTCTTGCGCGTGCTGTCGCCGAGCGCCGAGGTGCAAGGCCATAGCCCCGAACAGCGCGTCACGGTCGCGGGCAAGAAATCGGTCGGCATCGCCCGGCTCGAGCCCGTC
>DASUQP010000220.1:0-3632 GCA_036280475.1 Methyloceanibacter sp.
CCCCATCGCTTCATGTTGAAGCTGGGTCCGAGCGTCAGCTCGAAGAAATCGAGGTCGATATCCTGCAGCTTGGAATCGAAATAGGCGGTGCTGTAAACGAGCGCATCGAGCTCGATGCGGTCGCCCTGTTTCAGTTCGTAGCCGTAATGGAGCGTGCCGATATTGAGCGCGCTCCAGCCCGAATGACCGACCGCGTTCTGGTCGAGGGTGAAGTCGAACCCGTTCAGCGTCACGTTCTGCGTGCCGGGTCCCGAATTGGCGTTGCTCTCCCAGCGGATCGCCGAGAAGATGGTGGCAGAGAAGGCCGGCGGATCGGCGGCAAGCGCGAGCTGCTGAAGATAGAGGCGGATCTGGGCGGCGACGTTCGGCGGTACGCTCGGATTGGCAAGGGCCTGCTCGAAATAGGAGCGGGCCACCTCGTAAGCGCCGAGGCGATAGTAGAGGATGCCAAGTTCGAGCTGGAGCCGCGCGTGTTGGGCGCATAGATCAACATGCGCTCGAGCGCCGAGATCGCGCCTTCATAGTCGCCGACTTGCGCGGAGAGGTTCGCATATTCGAACGCCACATCGAGATCCGAGGGGTTCGAAAGCATGCGTTTGAGAAGAGCTTCGCGGCGGGCCTCGATCTCGGGCGGGCCGAGGCGCTGTACGGCGACAGTGGTGCTGCCCTCGGCGAAAACCGGCGACGCTTCGCCCATGGCGAGACCGGCAACCGCGAGCGCGATCGCCCATTTCGTCCACCCCAGCATCACGTGACCGTCTCGGCCTTTCCGAGAGGCGCGTGCAGGTTGATTCCCGCCAAATCCGCCCCGTCCGCCACAAAGTTACCGAGTTCACCGTTGGCCAGCAAGGGCCACGCCGAGTTTCTTGAGGTTTTTCAAAGGCCCTGTGGCCCATTTGGCACGCGATTTGCGTGCTATGGATAATCCATGGGAGAGGCCGATTCCCTTCAGGCCGAAGTGCTGGATTTCCTGGGCCGGCCTCAAGCCTATGTTCTTCCGGTCGCAACCGTAGAGCGCATCGAGACCCACGCGTCGGTCGTGTTCCTGGCTGGGAGCTTTGCCTACAAGGTCAAGCGGGCGGTCAAATACAACTTTCTCGACTTTTCGACGCTGGAAAAGAGGCAAGTGGCCTGCCTGAACGAGCTACGCGTCAATTTACGGACCGCGCCTCAGCTTTACCTCGAAGTTCTACCGGTAATCGAAGATGACGGCAAGTTTCACCTGGGCGGCGATGGCGAGGCCATCGAGTGGGTGCTGAAGATGCGCCGATTCGATCAAGCGGCGCTGTATGACGACATGGCCGCCGAAGGCCGACTCAGTCTGGCAGGCATGCCCCGCCTTGCCGAAATCATCGCCGCCTTTCACGAATCGGCCGACCGGGTGCTGTCGGCCGAACAGGCCGTCCGCCCGCTCAAGGGTGTGCTCAGCGACAATGCCGAGACCTTTGCCGCGCACCCCGCGATCTTCCCGTCGCAAGCGGCGCGGGCGCTTGACGGTGCAAGCCGGGACCGGCTCGCCGCGCTTGCGCCTTTGCTCGCGACACGCGCGCGCGGCGGCTACGTGCGCCATTGTCACGGGGACCTCCATTTGCGCAACATCGTGGAGATCGATGGCGCCCCCGTGCTGTTCGACGCGATCGAGTTCGATGACCGGCTGGCAACGATCGACGTCCTCTACGATCTCGCCTTCCTTCTGATGGATCTCGGCAAGCGCGGGCTGAACTCCCATGCCAACGCCGTGCTCAACGCCTATCTCGATGCCGAGGGGAGCACCGGCAATCTCTTGGGGCTTGCGGCGCTGCCGCTGTTCCTTTCCATGCGGGCGGCGGTCAGGGCCAAGGTCGAGTTATTGCGCGCGAACCTGGCGGCGCCTGATCGGGCTGAGTCCGCGCGCGAGGAGGTCCACGCCTATTTCGCGCTCGCGCAGAGTTTTCTCGCGCCGGCCGGCCCAAGCCTCATCGCCATCGGCGGACTGTCGGGAAGCGGCAAGTCGGCCGTCTCCCGCGCAATCGCGCCTCACATCGGCGCCTTTCCCGGGGCGGTGCATGTGCGAAGCGACGTCGAGCGCAAGCGATTGTTCGGCGTGGCTCCGCTCGAAAGGCTCCCTGCGGACGCCTACACGCTCGAAGTCACGAAGCGCGTCTACGCCATGTGCCGCAAGCGCGCGCTGCTTACGCTGGAAGGGGGCCAGTCCGTGATCGTCGATGCCGTCCACGCGCGGCCCGAGGAGCGCGAAGCGCTTGCCGCGCTTGCCGCAGACAACGGCGTTCCGTTCACAGGACTTTGGCTCGATGCCCCGGCGTCGATCCTGCGCGATCGCATCGCGGCAAGGACGGGGGATGCCTCCGACGCCACGCCTGAGCT
Source organism: Methyloceanibacter sp. (assembly GCA_036280475.1). Classification (GTDB taxonomy): domain Bacteria; phylum Pseudomonadota; class Alphaproteobacteria; order Rhizobiales; family Methyloligellaceae; genus Methyloceanibacter. The sequence goes on from DASUQP010000220.1 coordinate 2,365, forward strand.
GGTCGATGTGCAGCTCGGCTACGAGATCGGGCCGCAGAACTTTACGCCGATCGATGCGAGTGGTCCGGTCGACCGGGTTGCCGCCTCCTGCCTCGAACGGATCGGGGTTGAGCCCCGCGCGCCCCTCTAGATTCATCCTTTGCTAACGGTCTTTGGCCGACAGTCGAACGAGGGCCGGCCGGCCGCGATCGCCGGCCCAGCGAGGCGTTTCGCGCGCGCCTTTCTAGCGGCCCGTTCGGGGGTTCTTGACGTTGCGTCGGGTCGGTGAGCCTGCGCCGGAGGCGGCCAGGCATGTTTGTGACGTAGGCTTGCTCGGCTTGGCCGGGCCGCTTTTGCTCGGCACCGCTCTTGCCTTTGGGCTTGGAGGTTGCGGGTCGGGGGGCAACGGCCAGCCGCTCGGCGAGCGCGTCATTCCGTTCGGCCAGCCCGTGCCCAAAGGCGGGGGCTATTACCAAATCGGCAAGCCGTATGAAGTGGCGGGACTTTGGTACACCCCGCGCGAGGAGCCGTCTTACGACCGCGTCGGCAGCGCCTCCTGGTACGGAGAACTGTTCCATGGACGCCGCACCGCGAATGGCGAGATCTACGATATGGATCGCCTCTCCGCGGCGCACCCGACGCTGCCGCTTCCCATCTATGCACGGGTGACGAACCTCAATAACGGCCGCTCGCTCATCGTCCGCGTCAACGATCGGGGGCCTTTCGCGCACGACCGTATCATCGACCTGTCGCGCCGCTCGGCGGAGTTGCTCGGCTTCCGCAACCAGGGCACGGCCACGGTGCGCGTCAGGTATCTCGGCCGCGCGCCCTTGAGCGGCGACGACAGCCACGAGCTGAGTTATCTTGCAAATCAGAGCTGGGCAAGGATCGCCACGAGACGAACCACGCCGAACGCCGCTTCGAGCACGATCCTGGTCAAAGAAAGGCGCCCCGCGGAGAAGACGGAAAACCCGGCGCTCGCGTGGAATGCGGTCAAACGCGAGCGGGCCTCGCCGCCAACGCCTCAAGTCACGGGCGCCGTCCCTTCCAATGTCACGGAAAGAGCGCTCGCCGCGGGACTCATGGTCCAGGCGGGCACGTTCAAGAACAAGGACAACGCCGAGCGCGCGCGGACGACGCTTTCAGCCATTGCGCCCGTTGACGTGGCCTCGATTTCTTTCCGCCAAGAGCTCTATTTCTGCGTCAAGGTCGGACCGTTTTCCGACCTAATCGAGGCCAAGGCGGCCTTGGCGCGGGTGACCAAGGCGGGATATCCAGGCGCCATCGTG
>DASUQP010000221.1:0-6942 GCA_036280475.1 Methyloceanibacter sp.
GACCCCGCCGTGAAGCGCCGTGCCAGACCAGGTCATCCGCTGCATCCAGGGCATCGGCGCCCCGCTATAAAGATTGGAGTGGTGGCGCCGGCGCTTCTCCAGGATGCTGAAGACGCCGGTCCTGGTGTCGTAGCCGCGCATACCGCTCGAGATCTTCGAACTCGCGACGAGCGCGGTGCCCCGATAGACCTCGAGCTTCTGCTGCCCAAGCGAGACGACGAGCATCAGCGGGTCCACGCGAACAGGTGGGGCCATCGCCGGCACCTCTGCGGGCTTCTCTCTGACACGAAGAGCGATTTTCGGCCGAACGGCCGCGACGAGAGGCGATTTGGCATCGCTCAAGACGTCTCTTGCGGGCGTCGCGAGGGCAAGTCTTTCGATCGGAGCGTCGTTTTCGCTTCTTTCAAGCGGAACAGCGCCCGCCATCGTCTTTTCTGGCACTGGCGGGATCAGGACGGGCGCGACGTCGCCGATTCGCAATCGTTGGGCGGGGACCTGCCGGGAAACAACGGGCAAGATGTCCGAGGCAAGCGCAGGCGCATTTCGCGCAAGCAGCGTTGGATGCAACGACATGGCAGCAAGGGATATCGGAGCGATACGCCGCGCCACATTTGGCACTTCCGCGCGCAATTCTATCGCGAGGACGGCGGGCGTTAGCGAGGCCAACGTCGGTGTGAGCGATGGTGCCGTGCCAACGGTCGGAGTTGCCTGACCGCCGGAATATTGAAGCGGCCAAACAAGGCTTACGGGGACCGAGACGGCGAGCAGGCCGATCGAAAAGAGCGCCGCGACCAGGAGCGGCGGCTTTCGGCGCCGCGCCCGGTCGCCGGTGCCCGATGCCAACATTGGCTCGCGATAGTGGAGCGGCAGGACCGTCGAATCGTCGATCCGGGCTTGTAGGACTTGCGTGGGGGTCAGATTCTTGGCGTAGCGCAAATGCGCGCCGCACAGGTTCGCGTTGACAAGATTGGCGCCGGAGAAATCGGCGTAATCGAAGAAAGCGCCGCTCAAATTCGCGTCCGCAAGGTCGGCGACATTGAGCCGAGCATAGCGGAGATCGGCGCCTTGCAGATCGGCCGCGCCAAGCGCGGCTCCGGTCAGGGTCGCGAAGCGCAAACTTGCGGCCTTGAGCTTGGCGTTTGCCAGATCGGACCCGAAAAAATCTGCATGATCGAGCAGGGCACCGACCAGATTTGCGCCTCTGAGGTTGGCGCGATCGAAAGAGGCAAGTTGAAGATCGGCGCGGGACAGGTCGGCTGCCGCAAGGCCCGCGTCCGACACGGTCGCGAAGCGGAAACTCGCGCCGCTCAAATTTGCTTCAGTGAAGTCGGCGCCGGCGAGACTTGCGTGATTGAATGTCGCTTCGCTGAGATCAACGGCCTTGAGCTCGGCCTGATCCAGGCGTGCATACCTGAAGTCGCTGCCGTCCGGTTCCGATCCGAACCGGCGGTCCCACGCGCTTGAGGCGAGGCTCGCGTTGTCGCAAGCCGTGCGGGAGCTTGTCTTGGCTTCGGGGTTCGGTTCGGCTCGTCCGCGGTGCGAAGTTTGTCGTTTAGTATCAGCGCGTCCGGCCCAGCCTGCTGACACATCGGTCCAAGACCGATAGGTGGCCGACCGCAGCAGGCGGCCACGCTTCGACTGACTGGTCATCCCCCCGAGACCCATCTACGCAACTGGTTACGACGCTACGAACCATAGGCGAGAACTTGGGCATGACGAAGGAGGTTCCGCCGCCGCCATGGACCGTGTTTTTTGACTCTTCTTGTTGCCGAATGAGCACATCGAATCCCAAGGGGGAATTGTTCCGGCCCCTCGACTGGCATCTCGAAGACCGCAACCCCAGGAGATAGATTGGGCCATGGAAAAGCCGAGCGGCGATCTCAAGCCGGGTGCTCATCTTCCGTCTCGCTTTGCCGTCGGCGAGGCTCTTCTCGCCGACGAAGGCAAACTGGTCGAGGACTTGATCGCGCGGGCCCGTTTCAGCACGGAGCAAGCGCGCGGTATCGAGGTCTTGGCCACGCGCCTGGTCGAGGCGGCGCGCGAGGGCAGCAAGACATCGGGCGGGGTCGACTCTTTCCTGCATGAGTATGGGCTCTCGAGCGAGGAGGGCGTGCTGCTGCTTTGCCTCGCAGAAGCCCTGCTGCGCATTCCCGACAGCGAAACCGCAGACAGGCTGATTGCCGAGACCGTGGGCTCGGGCGACTGGGCACGCCATCTCGATCGCTCGGACTCGCTCCTGGTCAACGCCTCGACCTGGGGCCTGATGCTGACGGGGCGCCTTCTCGACTGGGGGGAAGGGGAAGAGACCGATGTGACGAGCGTGCTTCAGCGCCTGATCGCAAGAAGCGGCGAGCCGCTCATCCGTAACGCGCTCCGCCAGGCGATGCGCATCCTGGGCGGCCAGTTCGTAATCGGCCAGACCATCGACGAGGCGCTCGTCAACGCTGGCGGCGAAGCCGCGGAAGGATATCGCTTCTCCTTCGACATGCTGGGCGAGGCGGCGCGCACCGCCAATGACGCCGAGCGCTACACGGAACGCTATGAGCAGGCCGCCGCGGCGATCGCGGCCTGGGCGGGCCCTCCCGCGAGGCGAAGCGAAGATGCTCTCATTGCGCGCCCGGGCCTCTCGGTCAAGCTCTCGGCGCTTCATCCGCGCTATAAGCCCTCTCAGAGCGCGCGCCTGAGATCCGAACTCGTGCCGCGCCTTGCGAAACTCGCGCACGCAATGCGCGACGCCTGGCTCCCGCTCACCATCGATGCCGAGGAAGCCGACCGGCTTGATCTTTCGCTCGAATTGCTGGAGCCGCTTTTTGCCGATCCGTCGCTTGGCGGTTGGAACGGGCTCGGGCTTGCGGTGCAAGCCTACAGCAAGCGCGCGTTACCGCTGATCGATTGGCTTGGCGCCGTGGGGTCAACAACCGGGCGGCGCATCCCTGTGCGCCTGGTCAAGGGCGCCTATTGGGATAGCGAGATCAAATGGGCGCAGGAAGCGGGGCTTGCCTCCTATCCGGTGTTCACGCGCAAGGTGAACACCGACGTCGCCTATCTCGCCGCGGCTCGCGCCTTGCTGACGAGCCCGCATCTCTTCTATCCGCAATTCGCCACGCACAATGCCCACACCATCGCGGCGATCGTCACGCTCGCGGGCAATGCGCCTTACGAGTTCCAGCGCCTCTACGGCATGGGCGAGGCCCTCCACCGCGAAGTCGTACGCCCCGAGCGCCTCGGCAAGCCGTGCCGCATCTATGCCCCCGTCGGGGAACATCGCGACCTTCTTTCTTATCTCGTGCGCCGGCTGCTCGAGAACGGCGCCAACACGTCTTTCGTCAATCGGCTCGCAGACGACGAGGCCCCTATCGCTGCGATCATCGCCGACCCCGTCGAGAAGGCGGCCGCCCTCTCGCCGAAAGCCAACCCTCAGATTCCGCTTCCGCCCGACCTCTACCGTCCTGAGCGCAAGAACAGCCTCGGCCTTCCGCTGTGGGAGAGATCGGCGCGCGAGCCGCTGCTCGAGGCGATGCGGCGCGCGCTTGCCGATCAGGCCGAGGGCAATCCCATCGTCGCGGGCGAGGAGAGCGACAGCGACGGCGAAGTCAGCCAGATCACGTCGCCACATGACAGTCGGGTCGTGGTCGGCGTCTATCGCGCCGCCGCTCCACACGCGATCGACAAGGCGCTCGATAAGGCAAGAGCCGCCTGCGACGATTGGGACCGGCTGGGCGGCGAGGCGCGGGCCGCGGTTCTCGATCGCGCGGCAGATGTGTTCGAGGCCGACCGCGCGGGCCTGATGGCGCTTCTGGTGCGCGAAGGCGGCAAGACGCTCGCCGATGCACAGAGCGACCTCCGCGAGGCGGTGGACCATCTCCGCTACGCCGGGTGCCAAGCGCGGCTGAAATTCTCGGGCCCGCGCCTGCTCGAGGGCGTAACAGGAGAAGAGAACACGCTCAGCCTGCACGGGCGCGGCGTCTTTGCGGCGATCTCGCCCTGGAACTTTCCGCTTGCCATTTTCACCGGCCAGATTGCCGGCGCGCTCGCCGCCGGCAACGCCGTGGTGGCGAAACCCGCGGAGCAGACGCCGCTCGTTGCGGCACGCGCGATCAGATTGATGCACCGGGCCGGCGTTCCGGCGGAGGTGCTCCATCTCCTGCCGGGACAGGGTGAGGTGGTGGGCGCTGCGCTCGCCAAAGACCCTCGCGTCGACGGGATCGCCTTCACCGGCAGCACCGAGACCGGCCTCATCATCAATCGCCAGCTTGCCGCCCGTGACGGCCCGATCGCCAAGCTGATCGCCGAGACGGGTGGGCTGAACGCCATGATCGTCGACTCATCCGCGCTGCCTGAGCAGGTTACCGATGATGCGCTCGCCTCCGCCTTCAACAGCGCCGGCCAGCGCTGTTCCGCGCTCCGCGTGCTGTTCCTCCAAGATGACGTGGCCGATGGGATGCTCGACATGCTGGTCGATGCGGCGCGCGAGCTCAAGATCGGCGACCCGTTCGACTATGCGACCGATGTCGGCCCGGTGATCGATGCGGAGGCCCGTGACGCGCTCGAAAGCCACAAGGCGCGCATGCGCCGCGAAGCGCGCGAGTTGCTCGACCTGCCATTAGGCGAGGAGCATCGGCACGGCACCTATGTCTCTCCCGCCATCTACGAGATTTCCTCGATCGGCGTGCTCACCCGCGAGGTGTTCGGCCCCATCCTGCATGTGGTGCGCTTTTCCGGCGATCGCCTCGGCGAAGTGTGCGAAGCGATCAATGCCACGGGCTATGGTCTCACGCTTGGCCTGCACAGCCGCATCAAGGCGACCGCCACGTTCGTGGCCGATAGGGTCAGGGTGGGAAATATTTATGTGAACCGGAATCAAATCGGCGCGGTCGTCGGAGCGCAACCTTTCGGCGGCGAGGGCCTCTCGGGGACAGGCCCGAAGACCGGCGGTCCGCACTATCTTGAAGCCTTCGCCCGCGAGCGCGTGTGCTCCACCAATCTCACAGCCTCCGGCGGCAATGCGAGTCTGCTCGCGGCCGGAAGCGGCGAGGGAAGCGACTGACCTCTCTCCCACATTGCGCTTGATTGTGACAGCGAGATATCGGCTCTGTCGGCCCGCCATGGGGCAACGGTAGTCGTAATGGTCGCAGCTCGCGATAAGTCGCGCCAGGAACGCGAGGTGGAACTCAAGCTCGCGTTCGCGCCCGCCGATGCCGGACGGCTCGCCGTCAGTTCCGCGCTTGCGGCACCCGTCACGCCGCCGGAAGAGCACATTCTCGTCTCGACCTATTTCGATACGCCCGATTTCGCCCTGCACCGGGCAGGCGTTTATTTGCGCGTGCGAGAGAACGCCGGCCGGTACACTCAGACCATCAAATCTGCCAAGACGAACGCCGAGCTGCTCGAGCGCTTCGAGTGGGAACAGGAGATTCCCCGCGGGATCCCCGATCTCGACGCAGCGCGGGGCACCGCGCTCGAACCGCTGCTTACGCCAGAGCGCCGCGCCACGATTCGGCCCGTCTTCGCGACGCGCATCAGGCGCAAGATCTTCCGGTTTGCGCAAGACGGCTCCGAAATCGAGGCCGCCATCGATCAGGGTGAGATCGCCGCGAGCGCGAGAACGTGCGCGGTGTCTGAATTGGAACTCGAGCTGAAGGGCGGCGCAAAGCACGCCTTATTCGTCCTCGCCCGTCGCTTTGCCGAGACAGTGCCGCTCAGGCTCGAAATGAAGACCAAGGCCGAGCGCGGCTACGAGCTTGTCCAAGACGGTGGCGGAAAGGCTGAAAAGGCCACGGGCATCGAAATTCCACCGGAGCTTGCCGCCGGTGCAGCGTTCCAGGCCATTGCTCGCAACTGTCTCCGGCAGGTCGTCGCCAATGAGCCGGCGACCCGTGCCGGCGAGCCCGAGTCCCTGCACCAGATGCGCATCGGCCTGAGAAGGCTTCGCGCTGCCATTGCCGTGTTTGACAACATTGTCGGCGACGATGAGGCGGAGAAGATCAAGGCCGAGCTCAAATGGATTGCGCGCGAGCTTGGTCCGGCGCGCGATCTCCACGTCTTTGCCGCCGAGGTTCTCCAACCCTTGAGGGCAAGTCGGCCTTCCGACGCAGGCCTTGCCACGGCCAACCGCGAGATCGAGAAGAGCCGCAGCGAAGCCTACTCTCGCGCCGCGGCCGCAATCGGTTCGGACCGTTTTCGCAACTTCATGCTCGATCTCGCAGCTTGGATCGAGACCGGGCCTTGGACGGAAGGGAAAGCCGGACGAACAGGGACGGTCGCCAAACATGCCAAGAAAGAGCTTGCGCGGCTCCGCAAGAGGGTCAAGCGCAAGGGCGCCGATCTCAGGCATCTAAGCGAGAGCCAAAGGCATCGCTTGCGCATCAGGGGGAAACGCCTCCGCTACGCTGCCGAGTTCTTCGCTGCCACCTTTTCAGGCGAGGGGAGCGACAAACGGAACGCGGAACTCGTTTCCGCACTCAAGGATTTGCAGGACGGACTTGGCGGCCTCAACGATCTTGCGACGCGCCGGGCGCTGATTACCGGGGGGCTGGCGGGCAGCGCAAGCGAGGGGGCGCAATTGGCGGCGAGCGTCGGTCTTGACGAGACCGCGCCGCAAGCCGAGGCGCTTCTCCTCAAATCTGAGCAGGCCTTCGCCCGATTTGCTGCCGTCAAGCCTTTCTGGATGGCGTGAAGCTCTCCGTCGTTTCAGCCCTCCATGGCCGCCCGCGCGGCGTGAGTCGTAACGCTGCCGCGTTTCTTGCGCGTCTGATCCTGCAGCCGCCGTACCACGGCGACGAAGGCGTCCCGCACCGCGACATACACGTCCTCATGAGCGTGGTCGATGGGCTTGGCCCGGCCCACGATTAGGTCTTTCCCCGGCACGCTGATATCGACCCGCACGCTATAGAGCTTGCCTTGATGATGATGACGGTGGGGCGCCTCCACCACGACGGTGCA
>DASUQP010000222.1:0-5987 GCA_036280475.1 Methyloceanibacter sp.
GCATTCCTGGACTAACGCCACGCGACAGGTATTCTTTGGGTCAAGGCTGACTATCGGCCAGGTGATTCTATCATCAGCCTTGTCTCCGAAGAGGTGCGATGCCTGCTAAGGTCAGGAGGAGACATGCTCGGCGCCTGTCCCTATGTCCGCTATGTGCCAGACGCGGAAGTCACGCCCGGGGCCAGGGTAGCAGCACGATCTTACCGCCAAGTCCGCCGGCATCGATGCGAATATGGACCTCGCGGGCGGCCGCGAGCGGCAGACGGTCGACAACTACGGGATGGATGGCGCGGTCGCGCACTAAGTCGAAGAGTGTGACCATGTCGGCCTTGAAATCTTCTGGGTGCGCTGACCGGCGTGAGATGATGTTGTAGAACACGGCGTGACGGCCGCCGAAGAGGCCGCTCAGTGCGTTCCACAGTTTGAGCCGCGCCAAACCGAGTGCCGCTGACGCCAAGCTTGCGCCGCCAATTGCCATTGTCTGGGCACCGTAGCCGACGAGTAGGCCGCCGGGTGCGAGGCAAGCGAAAGACCGCGCAAAATGCGCGCCCCCAATCGCGTCGAAGGCTGCATCGACGCCGACCCCGCCCATGCGCCCTGCGGTGAGCCCGCGTACAGCCGCCACAAAATCGCCGGCGCGATAGTCGATCGCCGTTGCGCCGAGGCGCTCGACCATAGCCATGTTGGTGGCCGAGCAGGTGCCGATCGCCTTTAGGCCGAGATGGCGCGCCAGATCGAGCAGCGCCGTGCCGACCGTGCCGAGGCGCCAATTACGAGGATAGTTGCTCCGCGCGGTAGGCGACGGTAGCGGGTGAGCATTTGGTAGGCGGTGAGTTAGGCCAGGGGGATGCACACCGCCTCGGAGGGATCGACGCCATCGGGGACCGGCACGAGAAAGCGCGCGGGGCGGATGGCATATTGCGCGTATCCACCGACGACACAGAGATCAGCAACCAACTGTCCGGCGAGCTGGGCAGGCACGCCGGGTCCGGTCTCCTCGACGACGCCAACAAGTTCGTAACCCGGGGTGAACGGCAGTGGCCCCTTGAAGTCCGGGTAGCGGCCGCGCCGGATGAAGGTATCGGTGAAGCCGGTGCCGGCAGCGAGCACCTTGATGCGGACCTCGCCAGGGCCGGGGTCGGGAATTGTCGGCTGTTCCGCCAGCTCCAGGACCTCCGGGCCGCCGAACCGAGCGATACGAATGTGTTGCCACGCCATGCGGCAGGTTATAAGCCCGCGCTTGTGTCGCGCGCCAGAGACGACGAGGACGGGCTGTGATGCGGGCGCAGTTCACGGTTCTGAGCACCCTCTTCGCGTCGGTCGCCATCATCGCGTGGACCCCTCCCGCACCGACCCAGCCGAATGGCACCCTCCCGGTCACCGCAAAGCCCGGCGAGTGGCGCTACCTGAACGCAGATCCCCTCAGTACGCGCTACTCGCTGCTGGACCAGATCACCAAAGACAATTTCAAGGATTTGAAGATCGTCTGGCGGTGGAAACCTGCGATTGGTCCGGCGCCGTCATCTCTCGGCGGCACCGCGCAGAGCAACGGCGATCCGACGCTCGCCATTTACAAGAGCGAAGCGACGCCCATCATGGCAAATGGCGTCTTGTACGAATCCGCAGGCGGTCAGCGCGTCGTCGCTGCCATCGATGCCGCGACGGGGAAGCAATTGTGGCTCTGGAACGGCATGGACGAAAGCGGTCGCGACCGTAAGGCGCCCCGCCGAAACGCAGGCGTTTTTCGCGTGAGAGCTTGCGTTGCGATTGCCGCCATCGCCGCGATCAGCAGCGGCGCGTTCGCAGCCGAGCCGGTGACCAAGGACGAAGCCGTGGCCATGGTCAAAAAGCGTCGCGGCCATCAGGTCCGAGGGAGCCGACAAGGCTTATGCCGACATCGACAATCGGTCAGCCCGGTTCGTCGACCGCGAGCTCGATATCGTGGTGTGCGGCGCCGATGGGACGATACTGGCGCACGGCGCCAACAAAGCGCGCGTCGGAACCAACCAGATCGACGGCAGGGACGTTGACGGCAAGGCCTTCATCAAAGAACGCGTGGAGCTCGCCAAGCAAAATCCGACCTTCTGGCACTCCTATAAGTGGTTGAACCCAGTCACCAAGAAGGTCGAGCCGAAGCAGATGTATTGCGAGCGGCTCGACACGACGACAGTCTGCGCCGGCATATATCAGTAGGTTCGCCGGCGCGCGGCGCAAAAGAATCACACCCGCCGCGACCACGCCTTTAAGCGGCTTCGGACCCCATCTTCGGCGGCCAACTGTGGGTCTCCGACCTTCGATGCGAGGCCCAGGCGTAGAGAGCATCATAAATTATGAAGCCGTGATTCAGTACCTCGTGATCGTCGGGGCTAAGGTCGCGCAAACCCATGGAGACAGCCAGGAGACCGGCCGATTGAGGCGTGAGGTCAGGCCGATCGGTATCAGCGCCGCGAACGATGGCGGCAATTGTGAGAATGGCGGGATCATTGTCGAGACCGTACTTGGATATAAAGCTGTCAAAACTGCAGCCCTCGCCCACATGGGTGAGCTCAACTCCAGGCACATCAAAGGGGATGGCCCCGGTCTCTGTCGCGACTCGGTCCACCTGATCAGGCGGTACGAACAGGAATTCGGGTTCCTTGTCGATAAATCTGGCGATGAGCCATGGGCAGGCAATCCGGTCGATGACCGGACGTTCTCGGGTAACCCATTTCATGACATTAGCTCCTAGGCGAACTCCACGCGGGCGGGAATATTGAATATCACCTCCCCAGCCGAGCGGCGAGAAGCTGCTTCGCGCGATCTGCGCGTCGTCGCTCCTCCTCCTGGACCTCCTCAAAGAACCTGGCCAACTCGGTGTCCCCCACCTCCTCCGCATCGGCGATATACATGCCGTATGTTTCTGCGCCTTGTAGTGCATGATAGATGATGCTGACCAAGTCGTAGACAGTGTCCCTTGTCCCCGTGACTTCCTTGCGTGTAGCAGCCATGGAGTTCTCCTAGATCGCAGCTACGATGGGATAACCGACCGCAGTTTATGCTCCCCCGTCACCGCGAGCAAACGCACCCGCGGCATGTCTGGATCGGGTCATTGGCAGGCGTCGGGACGCCGACTGCCGATGTCCGTTCTACCCCTCAGGAGGGACATGCGCGGCCCTAGTCCCAATGTCCCTTTTGTGCCGAGCGGCGAGAAGCTGCTGACCGACTGGCCGGCGATGGAGACACGTCCAGCCCGCAGCAGCAGGCACATTCGGCCTCTTATCCATTATTTTAGGATTGGCGCGTAATTCGTTAACCACACGGAATTCCAAGTCTGGAGGGGCACGTGCGGATTACGCTCTTCGGGTTAGCGGCCATCGCCATCATCGGCGCCTTCATCGCCTTTGTCGGCCCGCTCTTCATCTCCACCGACGACCTGCGTGACACGCTCTTGGCGCAGGTCGAAACTGCGACGGGCTATCGCCTCAGGGTGAGTGGACCGGTCAAGGTCGCACTGTTTCCTTCGCTCGATTTCGTGGCCGAGGATATCGGCGTGGCGCAAGGGGGCGAGGGCGAGGCGCCGGAGATGGCAACCGCCAAAGAGCTGCGCTTCGGGCTTGAGCTTTCCGCGTTGTTCGGCGGCAAGGTCAAAATGACCGAGGTCACGCTGATCGATCCCGTAATCGCGCTTCCGAGTGGGAAAAATGCGGCCACGGCCGGCGCCGGCGAAGAGACCAAGCCTCAGGGAGAGACCGGCGCGGCGCTCGCGGCGCTCAAGACTCTCTCGCTCGACAAGCTTCACATCGAGAACGGCAGGCTGATCATGCCGCCTTCCGGCGGCGCCCCCGGCAAGCGGTTCGAGGGGCTCATGCTGAGCGCCTCTCTGCCGTCAATCGACGCGCCGCTCGCTTTCGATGCAAGCGCGGTGGTCGACGGCAAGGCGATGCGGGCCTCAGGCTCGATCGGCGATCTCGGCAGATTCCTCGACGGCGACGCGGTCCCCGTCGCGCTGAAGATCAGTGCACCCGCAACTCTTGCGGAAGGGGCGACGCTCAACGGCATCGCGACCTACAAAGGCGGAAGTTTCGCGCTCAGCCAGTTCACGCTGAGAGCCGGCGAGACGGCCTTGGCAGGTAGCGCAAATTACAAGGGCAGCCTGCTGACGCTTCATCCGCTCACGCTGAATGCGGGCGGCAACAGCCTGTCGGGTTCGGCGGTCGCCGACGTCTCGGGCGCCGTTCCCGCCATCAACGCCGCGTTCACAGGACAGGCGTTGAACCTCGATGCGGTGCTGTCAAAGCAAGGCGGAGCGTCGTCGGCAACCGGCAATGACCGCGCGCAGCAGGCGGCGTGGAGCGATGCGAGAATCGATTTCGCCCCGCTCAAGAGCGTCACCGCGAAGATCAAGCTCTCGGCCGGCCAGCTCACCTATAACGGCATCAAAATCGCGCAAGCGAATTTGCACGCCACGATCGCCGGCGGCAAACTCGCCGCGAGCCTCCCGAACTTCAAGCTCTACGAGGGCGCCGGCACGCTCAGCGTCAATGTCGACGCCAGCGGCCAGATTCCTGCACAGAGGATTCGCCTGTCGCTCGTGAATTTCGACGCCTACCCCTTCCTCGATGATGCGGCGGGATTTCAGAGCATCGAAGGGACGGGAGCGATCTCGCTCGATCTTGCGACGAGCGGCGGGAGCCAGCGCGCCATGGTCGCGGGCTTAAGCGGCTCCGCGAAGTTCGATTTCACCGATGGTGCCATCCGCGGCATCAACATCGCCAAGACGCTGCGGAGCTTGAGCACCGGGGTCCTTTCGGGTTGGCAGGAGAATGCGGCGGAGAAGACCGACTTCGCCACGCTCGGCGCGAGCTTCAAGATCGCCAAGGGCCAGGCCGAGACCTCCGACTTGCGCCTTTCCGGCCCGCTGGTGCGGATGGCAGGCGTGGGCCACGTCGACCTCCCGGCGCAAACGCTCAAGTTCCGTGTGAACCCGCAGCTGGTCGCAAGCCTTGAGGGTCAAGGCGGCAAGGCCGACCTCAAGGGACTCGGCGTGCCCGTCGTCATCTCAGGCCCCTGGGCAAGTCCCTCGATCTATCCGGACATCGAGGGCATTCTGCAGGATCCGGTAGCAGCCTACGAGCAGCTCAACCGGCTGGGCGGCGGCTTGGTGTCGCTGCCCGGCGCGGCAGGCGCGAAAAGCGTCTCAGGCATCGACGACCTGATCAACAACGGCAAGATTGCCCCCGATTCGCTAAAGAACGGGGCGATCGGCGGTATCGGTCAATTGCTCGGCGCCGAGGCGCCCGCGGAACCGGCTTCACCGTCCGATACTACCAGTCAGGAGCCCGCGAGCGAATCGGAAGCCGTCGTGGCGCCGCCGAAGAAGAGCAAGAAACGCGAGGCCCGCGTCGAGCCTGCCTACAAGCCCGAGGAAGCCGCTGCCCAGGCGCTCCAGAACTTCTTCGGCGACTAGCAAAAGCGAATCGGCTCACGACGAGCGATGCGGCTCTGAAAGTCGGCGGCCAAAGCTCGCTGCCGGACCGGCACGCAAGCAAAGCCCCGGCCGGGAAGGACCCGACCGGGGCTGGCATTTGCCGGAGAGATAGGTAAGTAGGGCTATCCCGTCGTTTTAGCTAACCGAGCTTCAACGGCTCGGCCACCACGGCTTTTTCGTGGTGCCCCCAACAGCCGCCAAGCCCAATCGCAGCCGAAATAATGATCGCGCAAGCTATTAAGAGACGCATGGCTAATCCCCCGTTCCCCGTCGTTTCTAGTTATCACTATAAGCCATCCCGCGCAGAAAGCTGTGACAATTGGGACACTCTCGACCGAAAAGATGAGGGGTCCATGCCTTTGGGGCCCTATCCTATGTGGCAGAGGATAGTGGGCAACCGCTTTGACTTTCCTCAATAATTTTAACTCGCGATGCGCCTGACCCATTCGGCCCTGGCGAGCTGCGATCGCCCGGGAGTACTGGCGGGCACTTGAGCGCCTCGATGCCGGTCTCTCCAATC
>DASUQP010000223.1:0-20059 GCA_036280475.1 Methyloceanibacter sp.
GCCTTCACGCTCGGACCCGCAACGCCCGGCCGTTAGCCAAAGGACTCAGCCCTGTGGCTTGTTGGGAGTTTCAAGGTTCGTCACCCCCGGGCTTGACCCGGGGGTCCATTCCGTTACGCCTCGGCTTGGCTTCGGGGCCGCGGAATAGATCGCGGGGAGGCAGCGGTCGCTAGTCCCTCTTGTAGTCCTTCCGCTAACGGCCGGGCGTTGCGGGTCCGAGCGTGAAGGCGCTGTAGCCCTGCTTCGACGGCCCGAAGGTCAGGCCGAGAACGCTGCCGAGCGGCTTCGCAAGAGAGGCCGACTGGCGCTTGTTCGCGGGCTTGGCCGAGGCCTCTTGCGTGGCAGGGGCGCGCGGGATCGGCAGCTTCTGATACGACGGGCAGGACCCGGTGGGATTGACCCTTGCGCTACCGGCAAAGGATGCGTTGATCACGTAGCGCTTGTCGCACACGGCGACCTGTGGCGGCATCCGGCTGATCTCGAAATAGTCGTAGCCTTCCTTCAAGCTCTTCCAGAAATCGTACCACTTGTCCTCCTTGTGCGCGGCCATGTTGGCGGCGGTCATGCGGAACGGAAAGGCCTGGATGTGGATCTCCTCCTGTCCGTTTTGCAATGCCTCGCGCGCGAGCGTGAAGATCTCCTCGACCACCGCGTCGGTCATGGCGTAACAGCCGGACGACGTGCAGTCGCCATGCACCATGATGTTCTTTCCGGTACGGCCATGGGCGCGATCGTAAGTGTTGGGGAAGCCCACATCGAAGGAGAGGTGGTATTTGCTCCTCGGATTCATTTGATCGAGCGAGACGGAATAGAATCCTTCCGGTGCCTGCCGGTCGCCCTGCTCGATCTTGGGACCGAGCACACCCGAATAGCTACAGATCGGATAGGTCTTGAAGAGATAGAAGCGCCCGTTGTCCTTGGCCTTCCACACTTCGAGCTCGGATTCGGCCTTGAAGATGCGGATGAGAACGGGCGACTTTTCGGTCATGCCCTTCTCGGCGAGAAGGGCACGGGTTTGCGGCGAAAGGGGCTTCAGGTAGGGCGGCGAAAACTGGCCGCAGCCCGAAAGCGCGACGGAGAAAGCCGTCACTGCCGCCATCATCATGGCCGTGACAAAGCTTGAACGAAACATACGCGAGTGCCCCTTGCGCTACTCGGTCACAATCGACGGTGAGAGGTTAAATCGAGGTTAGCGCTTCTTCCGGCGCTCCCCTTCTGCTCCCCCTAATTGGCGCCAAGTATAAGCCTGTCCCAACAGAGGTGGACCAAAAAAAATGGCGCTTTTTATGGCGATTTAGGCCTCAGGCCGGCCGTCCGATGGACAGGAATTTTTCGCGTCTTTCCTTGCGAATCTCGCCCGGCGTGGAGTGGTCGTAGGCGGCAAGCGCCTTGACGATGGTCTCCCCCGTCGCGCGCATCACCTCGCTCCCGTCACGATGCGCCCCGCCGATCGGCTCGGCGATGATGCCATCGATGACACCGAGCTTCAGCAGGTCTTGGGCGGTGATCTTCATATTGGTCGCGGCGTCCATCGCGCGGGCCGAATCCCGCCATAGAATCGAGGCTGCGGCCTCGGGCGAAGCGACCGTGTAGATCGCATGCTCCAGCATAAAGACGCGGTTGGCGGTGGCGATGGCGACCGCACCGCCCGAGCCGCCCTCGCCGATGATGACCGCGACGATCGGCACGCCGAGGCCCAAGCAGCAATCCGTCGAGCGGGCGATGGCTTCGGCCTGGCCGCGCTCCTCGGCTCCGATCCCGGGATAGGCCCCGGCGGTATCCACCAGGCTCACCACCGGAAGCTTGAAGCGGTCGGCCATCTCCATCAGCCGCACGGCCTTGCGATAGCCTTCGGGGCGGGCCATGCCGAAATTGTGCTTGATGCGGCCCTCGGTGTCCGAGCCCTTCTCGTGACCGAGCACAATCACCGAGCGGCCCTCGAGCCGGCCGACGCCGCCGACGATGGCCTGATCCTCGGCGAAATAGCGGTCGCCGGCGAGCGGGGTAAAATCCTCGACGATCGCATCGATGTAATGGCGGAAATGCGGGCGCTCGGGGTGACGGGCGACTTGCGTCTTCTGCCACGGGGTCAGGCCTGAATAGGTCTCCTCCAAGGCCTCACGCGCCTTCCTCTCGAGCCTGGCGAGTTCCTCCGCGATGGAGACGGAGCGCTGCTCGCCGGCGAGCGCCTTCAGCTCGGCGACCTTGCTTTCAAGTTCGGCAATCGGCTTTTCGAAATCGAGATAGGTGCGCATCAAAATCTGATTATGTCCTTGGAAACCCTCGTCCCGACGAGTCTTAAGGCGACAAATGAGGCAATGGCATGGGTTGTAAGTGGCCCTTGGGCCGGGGCGCTGTCAACCGGGCGCCCGTGCCAAACCTAGCTCCGCTTGGTTGAGTGAGCCTGAGCGAGAGGATGATGTTGCTCGACCAGGCGTCTCAGCCGCTCCTCGATGACATGGGTATAGATCTGCGTCGTCGAGATGTCGGCGTGGCCGAGGAGCTGCTGAACCGTGCGCAGATCGGCGCCGCGCTCCAGAAGATGACTGGCAAAAGCGTGGCGCAGCACGTGCGGTGACACACGCGCCGGTTCGATCCCGGCGGTAAGGGCAAGCGCCTTGAGCTCCTGACCGAAGCGCTGGCGGGTGAGATGCTGGCCCCCGCTTGACGGGAAGAGCCAGGGCGACGTTCGCTTCCGTTCCTTCTCATCGGCGCGGACCGCGGCGAGGTGAGCGCTCAATGCCGCTTGCGCCGTCTCGTTCAAGGGCACGAGCCGCTCGCGCCCGCCTTTGCCCTTGATGGTGAGCACCCTGTCGTCCGCCGTGAGCACGTTGCGCGGTAGCGCCATCAGTTCCGACACGCGCAAGCCGGTGGCATAAAGCGTCTCGAGCGCGGCATAGAGCCTGAGTGCGCGCCGCTGCGTCGTCCCCTCCTCCGCCTTGTCGCTTGCGCCTTTCGCGGTCTCGAGCAGCGTCTCCACCTCGGCAAGCGAGAGGATCTTGGGAAGCGGGCGCCCGAGTTTCGGACTGTCGATGGCCGAGCTTGGATCGTCGGTGCGAAGTCCCTCGCCGAGGAGGAAGCGGTAGAACTGGCGGATGGAAGAGAGTTTTCGCGCGCGAGAGGTCGGCGCGAGCCCTTTCCGCGCGAGACCGGCGAGATAGGCGCGGATGTGGTCGGGCGTGGCGCTCTTCGCGGCCTTTCCTTTCGCGGCGAGGAAAGCGAAAAAATCGGCAAGGTCGCGCGTATAGGCTTCGACGGTATGAGCCGCCGCACCGCGCTCGGCGGTGAGCATGTCGAGGAAGAGCGCAAGCTCGGAAGCGTCCTTTGCGCGAGGCGAGCGTCTTGCGGCCAAGGGTCAAGCCTTTCCGTGGCCGACAAGCGCTAAGTTCGGCGGGGAAAGCTTACTGCGCTCGGCGCCCCGCGGTGCTGCTGTCGTCGGCGGGGGCGTCGGTATCGACGCTTGGCGTCGAAGCCGTGGTCTCGTCGAGCCGGCCCTTGACGTTGCGCAAGGCCTTGGAGATTTCTTTAGGCTCCGGCTGGAAGTATTCAGCGAGCACGTAGAGGCTTCCAGTGATGACACCGGCGATCACCCCTAAAATCAGCAGGAAACGAAACAGTGTCGGCATCGAGGCGCTCGTGTTCCGAACAGTCTATTCGTCGCGAACAGGGCGTCATTATGACCCAAAAACACGGCGGGCGCCTTATCCTCGGCATCATCATGGACGATTCGACATGGCGCTGTCAGCATGGGAAATTCGAAGCGAGTCGTTTATCTGCCGCTTCCGGCGGCGGGTGCGGCACCTAAGACCATTGAATGAGCCTGACACTGACCGAGACCAAGAAGGACGACCGGCAGGAGCGCGTCACGTGGATACGCGAGGCGCTCGGGCCGCGCAGCATCGTGCTGATCGGGCTCATGGGAGCCGGCAAGACCGCGGTGGGCAGGCGGCTTGCGAACCGCCTCGACCTGCCCTTCATCGACGCCGACACCGAAATCGAGGCGGCCGCCGGGGGCACCATCAGCGAAATCTTCGTCGAGCACGGCGAAGCCTATTTCCGCCAGGGCGAGCGCAAGGTGATCGGGCGGCTGCTCGACAGTGGGCCGCAGGTCCTCGCCACCGGCGGCGGCGCCTTCATGGCTCCCGAGACGCGGGCCAGTATCAAGGCGCACGGTGTTTCGGTTTGGCTCAGGGCCGACCTCAAAGTGCTGCTCAAGCGCGTCGGACGGCGCGACAACCGGCCTCTGCTTGCCGCAGGCGATCCGGGAGAAGTGATGAAGCGGCTCATGGAAAAGCGTTATCCCGTCTATGCCGAGGCCGATGTCACCGTCGAAAGCCGCGACGTGCCCCATGACATGATGGTGGGGACCGTGATCGACGCCTTGGCCGCGAAGCTCGGCTACATCGCGAAGCCGGTCAGGCGCCGCAAGAAGGCGCAATGATGGAAGACGGCGCGGCAGCATTGGCGCGGCGCGAGACCGTCATCGAGGTCTCGCTTGGCGCCCGCTCCTATCCCATCGTGATCGGCGAGCGATTGCTCGCCACGGCCGGGCAATGGATCGCCACGACCCTGCCGGGCGCGCGCTGCGCGGTCGTAAGCGATACGAATGTCGCCGCACTTTATCTTTCCCCTCTGAAAGCGAGCCTGGTCGAGCACGGCCTCTATCTCGGCGACGCGGTGGTGCGGCCCGGCGAAGCGAGCAAGAGCTTTCCCGTTCTCGAATCGCTCTGCGAACGCCTGCTCGAGCTTGGCGTCGAGCGCAGCGACTGTGTCATTGCTCTCGGCGGCGGCGTCGTGGGCGACCTCGCCGGTTTCGCCGCCAGCATCCTTCGACGCGGCGTGCGGGTGGTGCAGATGCCGACGACGCTTCTCGCGCAGGTCGATTCCGCCATCGGCGGCAAGACCGGCATCGACACCAAGCAAGGCAAGAACCTGATCGGCACGTTCCATCAGCCGAGCCTGGTGCTGGCCGATGTGTCGCTGCTCGCGACTCTCAGTGCCAGAGAATTCCGCGCAGGCTACGCCGAGGTGATAAAGTATGGCCTGATCGGCGATGCGCCGTTCTTCGCCTGGCTCGAGAAGAATTCTGCCGAGATCTTTTCCAACTCAGGCGCCGCGCGCCGGCAGGCTGTGGAAACGGGTGCCCGCGCCAAGGCGGCAATCGTCGCGGAGGATGAGCGCGAGGAGAGCGGAAAGCGCGCGCTCCTCAATCTCGGCCACACCTTCGGCCATGCGCTCGAGGCCTATGCCGGCTACTCCGACCGGCTCTTGCACGGCGAGGCCATCGCGATCGGCATGCGTCTCGCCTTCGCCTATTCGGTCGAACGGGGGCTCTGCCCTGCCGGCGACGCCGCGCGCGTGACAGAGCACCTCGTCGCGGTCGGGCTTCCGACCGAGATCGCCGCGGTCCCCGGGCCTCGGCCTTCGCCCGAGGCGCTGTTGCGGCTGATGGCGCAGGACAAGAAGGTGAAAGGCGGCAGGCTCGCACTCGTGCTAGCCCATGGTATCGGCCAAGCCTTCGTCGAGCGCGACGTTTCCATGCCGCAGCTCTCCGATTTTCTCGCCCGCGCCTGCGCCTGACGCGGCCGAATCCCGAACACGGCTAGGCGGACGAAGATCGCTCCTCGGGCGCGAGCGCCTTGATGGCAAGGGCGTGGACCTTGCCGGCAAGCTCCTGGGCTAGAACCTCATTGACCATGCGGTGGCGCTCCAGCCGCGACTTGCCGGCGAAGGCCGCCGACACCACCTTGATGGTGAAATGACTCTCCCCGGTTCCGGGCGAACCGGCATGTCCGGCATGGCGATGGGAGTCGTTGACGACCTCGAGCGCCTCCGGCGCAAAGGCCTTCGTCAACTTATGCCTGATATCCTGTTCTAACGACATGAGCGCTGCGCTCGACGACAACCTTCCAGATTATCCCTTTTAGCCACACTGAGCCATGCTTGTTGTGTCCAGCGCGCCTTCTCATAATGCCGATTCCATGGACTTCGACTCAAAGTTCTTCGATCGCCTGCGGGTCAAGCCCGACCAGAACCGCCTCTTGCGCGACTCTTGTCCCGCCTGCGATCGGCCGGGCTGCAAGGAACCCGGCCTCTACCCTGCGCCCAAGGGCCGGGGGCTCGAGGGGCAATACCACCGGTTCTGCCTCGACCACGTGCGGGAATACAACAAGTCCTACAACTACTTTGCCGGGCTTCCCGACGAGGCGGTCGTCAAGCACCAGAAGGACGACATGGTCGGACACCGTCCGACCTGGTCGCTCGGCGTGAATTCCTGGGCGCGCAATCGAAAGTCCGGCAGCGGCGCGCGCCCCGGTGGCTTCGCCCACCGTTTCGCCGCCTACGATCCCTTCGGCCTGTTCCCCGAGCGCGCCGCCAAGACCGATGTGGGCACGCCGGAGCGGCCGCTCAAGCGCGCCGAGCGGAAGTGCCTCCGCCAGCTCAATCTCGAGGACAGCGCCACCAAGGCCGATATCAAGGCGCGCTTCAAGGAGCTGGTGAAGCGGCTCCATCCCGACCACAACAAAGGCGACCGGACCTCGGAGGACAAGTTGCGCGAAGTGATCCAAGCCTATAACTATCTGAGACAGGCAGGGCTTGCGTAACGTCGCTGGGCGGCCCGCTTTTCCCCGATCAGGGCTTGGCTGCGGCAAGCCCGCAAGAGATGCGACCAACAGGCTTTCACCGATCATGACACTCGAAACTGCCCATAGCCCCGGCTTGCCGGACATGTCGGTTTCCGTGCGCCAAGTCTTCGGCATCGACACCGATCTCGAAGTCCCGGCCTATTCGCGTCCCGACGAGCACGTGCCCGATGTCGATCCGGACTATCTCTTTAACCGCGACGTGACGCTCGCCGTCCTTGCCGGCTTCAAGCACAACCGCCGAGTCATGATCCAGGGCTATCACGGCACCGGCAAATCCACCCATATCGAACAGGTGGCGGCACGGCTGAACTGGCCCTGCATGCGCATCAATCTCGACAGCCATGTGAGCCGCATCGACCTCGTCGGCAAGGACGCCATCGTCATCAGGGACGGCATGCAGGTGACCGAGTTTCGCGAGGGCATCCTGCCTTACGCTCTCCAGACCAACACGGCGCTCTGCTTCGACGAGTATGACGCCGGACGCCCCGACGTGATGTTCGTGATCCAGCGCGTGCTCGAGGTCTCCGGCAAGCTCACTCTGCTCGACCAGTCGAAAGTGATCCGACCTCACCCCGCCTTCCGCCTGTTCTCGACCACCAACACCATCGGGCTCGGCGATACGAGCGGCCTCTATCACGGCACCCAGCAGATCAACCAGGGCCAGATGGACCGCTGGTCCATCGTCGTCACCCTCAACTATCTGCCTCATGACGACGAGGTGAACATCGTGCTCGCCAAGGCCAAGAGCTGGAACACCGAGGCGGGGCGGAAAACGATCGGCAACATGGTCCGTGTGGCTGAGCTCACCCGCAACGCCTTCATGAACGGCGACCTGTCGACGGTGATGAGCCCGCGCACGGTCATCACCTGGGCCGAGAACGCGGAAATCTTCGCCGATATCGGCACCGCCTTCGCGCTCTCCTTCCTCAACAAATGCGACGAGCTGGAGCGCGGGCTGATCGCCGAGTTCTATCAGCGCTGCTTCGGCGAGGATCTGCCGCAATCGAGCGCCAACGTGGCCTTGAGCTAGTCATGACACGGCGTAAGGAAGCGCCGCTCGATCCTTTCAAGCGTGCCGTCACGCTGACGACCCGCTCCATCGCCGCCGACAGCGCGATGGAGGTCGTGTTCACGAGCGAGCCGCCGGGACTTAACGGCAAGATCGTGCGGCTGCCCGAACCGTCGCGCGTTCCCACCAAGTCGGAGATCGCGGTCATCCGCGGCCATGCCGATGCCGCGGCGCTCGCCGTCGCCTGTCACGATCCGGCTCTGCACGCCGCACTGGCGCCGCCCGGTGGGGAGGCGCGCGAAGTGTTCGAGGCGATCGAGCAAGCGCGCGTCGAGGCGATCGGCGCAAGACGCATGCAGGGCGTGGCAGCCAATCTCGCCGCCCGCATGGAACAGCGCTATGAGCGGACCCGGCTCGCTCAGGCGACCGAGCGCTCCGAAGCCCCGCTACCCGATGCGCTTGCCCTTCTGATTCGCGAGAAGCTCACCGGCCAGACGCCGCCGGTCAAGGCGCGCGCCGTGGTCAATCTCTGGCGGCAATGGGTCGAGGGCCGGGCGCGGAGCGTGCTCGACCGCATGCCGGACCTGCTTCTCGATCAGGAGGCGTTCGGAAGGCTCGCACGGGAATTGCTTGCCGCGCTCAATCTCGCCGACCAGCTCGACCATGGCTCCGAGGAAAAATCGGCCGAAGAGACCGAGGACGACGCCAACGCCGCGGACGCCGAGCAGGATCAATCCGAGGGCAAGCAGCGTGCCGAGCTTTCCGCCGATTCGCGCGAAGAGGAGGTCTCGAGCGAACAGGCGCTCGACGACAGCGATGACGCATTGGCGGATCTTCTCGACCGCGCGGACCAGTCCAAGCAGCCGCGCCGCTCGCAGCCCTGGCGCCCGAATCTCTCGGTGCTCGATAACCCCGAAGCCTTCGGCTACAAGGTCTTCACGAGCGCTTATGACGAGATCGTCAATGCCGAGGAACTGTGCGACGTCGACGAGCTCGACCGATTGCGCGCCTTCCTCGACAAGCAGCTTCAAGCCCTGCATGGCGCCGTTGCCCGTCTCGCCAACCGCCTTCAGCGCAGGCTCCTTGCCCAACAGAACCGCGGCTGGGATTTCGATCTCGACGAGGGCATGATCGATGCGGCACGGCTTGCCCGCGTCATCGTCGATCCCATGCATCCCCTTACCTTCAAGCAGGAGCGCGACATGCAGTTTCGCGACACTGTCGTCACGCTCCTGCTCGACAATTCCGGCTCGATGCGCGGGCGCCCGATCATGGTGGCGGCCTGCTGCGCCGATATCCTTGCGCGTACGCTCGAGCGGTGCGGCGTCAAGGTCGAGATCCTCGGCTTTACCACGCGGGCGTGGAAGGGCGGACATGCGCGCGAAGCTTGGCTGAACGCGCTGAAGCCCCCGCTTCCCGGGCGGCTCAACGACCTCCGCCATATCGTCTACAAATCCGCCGACGCTCCGTGGCGCAGGTCGCGGCGCAATCTCGGGCTGATGATGCGCGAAGGCTTGCTGAAGGAGAATATCGACGGCGAGGCGCTCGCCTGGGCGCATAGCCGGCTGATCGCGCGGCCCGAGCAGCGGCGCATCCTGATGATGATCTCCGACGGCGCCCCGGTCGACGATTCCACGCTTTCGGTCAACTCGGGGTCATATTTGGAGCGTCATCTTCGCCAGGTGATCGACGAGATCGAGACCCGTTCCTCCGTCGAGCTACTCGCCATCGGCATCGGCCATGACGTTACCCGCTACTATCGCCGCGCCGTCACCGTGACCGATGCCGAGGAACTCGCCGGCGTCATGACGGAAAAGCTTGCTGAGCTGTTCGACGAGGATATTGCCTGGCGGCAGCTCTACCAGACCGTGCCTGCCGCGGCGCGAGCCATGCGGCGGAAGCTTCATTGACGTGAAGCGTCGCGTTCGCCGATCGTGGCAAGTCCTGCCCGCCATCGCGCTTGGCGCGGCGGCGAGTGTTGCCGTTCTTCCGGCGCACGCCGAAAAGCCGCTCGCGCCGGTTCAGCGCCCGACGCCCATCACGATCGCCGCTTCTCCCATCGACTTCGACCGCGAGAATCCTTCGCGTAAGGAATTCGGCAAGCTCATCTTCCGGGCTGGGCTTAATCTTTACGCCAAATCTGCTCATTTCGGCGGCTTCTCGGCCCTTGCCGTCGACCCTTCCGGGACGTCGCTTCTTGCCGTTACCGATGCCGGAAGCTGGCTCAGGGCGACGCTCGACTATGACGGAAGGAAGCTGAAAGGCTTGGAGGATGCCGTGTTCGGTCCGATCCTTGGCGCCGACGGAAAGCCGCTGCGCGACGGCAGCCAGCGGGACTCCGAAGGCATGACGATCGCCGACGGCGACACGCGGAAGGGCACCGCCTACCTTTCCTTCGAAAGGAAACACAGGATCGCGCGCTATCCCTTCAACACCGAGCGGTTCGGACCGCCGGCGGGCCCCGTCGCTTTGCCGGGTGGAACCAAGGCGCTCGGAGCCAATCGCGGCATCGAGGCGATCACGGTCATCAAGGCTGGACGGTTGAAGGGCACGCTCGTCGCCTTTGCCGAAGGCCTCGCCAGCGGTGCCGGCAATCTGCAAGGCTGGCTCGTCGGAGGTCCTGCTCCGGGAAGTCTTACACTGAAAAGAATCGGCGGCTTCGACGTCACCGATGCCGCTTCGCTGCCCGATGGCGGCATCGTGGTGCTCGAGCGGCGTTTCCGTTTCAGCGAAGGCGTGAAGATGCGGATTCGCCGCATTGCAGCCGGCGAGCTCAAGAAGGGCGCGGTCATCGCCGGCGAGGTGCTGCTTGAAGCCAATGACAGCTTCAACATCGACAATATGGAAGCGATCGCCGCTCACCGCGCGGCGTCGGGGGAGACCGTGCTGACCCTCATGTCAGACGACAATTTCAGCCCGCTGCAGCGGACGCTGATCATGCAGTTCACGCTGCGTGACACGAAGCCGATGGCCGCGGGCTTGAACCGCTAGCTTGCGGCTTGAGCTTGGGCGCTTTGCGCCTTGGCAATGTCGCGCTTGAGCCTGCGCGCCCGGAGCGACAGCTCGTCGTCGCCCGCCTTGAGGAGATAGGCGTCAAGGCCGCCGCGATGCTCGACCGAGCGCAAGGCATGGGCGCTGACGGTGAGCCGAACACGCTTCTTCAGCGCTTCGCTCTCCAGCGTCACATTGCAAAGATTCGGCAGGAATCGGCGCTTGGTCCGGCGCTTGGCATGGCTCACATTGTTGCCGGTAAGCACGGCTTTGCCGGTGAGCTCGCAACGACGGGCCATGGTCCTTATTCCTTCCTCTTCAATGCACGGAACCCGGCGCGCCGCTTATAAGGGTTATCGTGAGCGGCAGTGCCACCGGCGGCGGAGATATACGGGGCGGGTTGTTGGGGGTCAAGGCGCCGCCACAAACTTGCGCCAACCTCGCAATTGACGAAACCCGCGAATGGCCCGAAATTCTCCGGGGGGTTCTTGCGGGCGCCCCGCCTTGCTAAGGTTGGAGCGATGCAGGAAGCGCGCCATTGCTTGAGCCTACTGGCCGTGGCCGCCCTCACCTGCGGTCTTAGCGGAAATCTTCCCATCGGGGCCGCCCATGCCGAGAACAGCCTCTCCACCGCGAGCCGTATTACTGCCGTCTACCGGGTAGAGCTTGCGGGCTTCAATCTCGGCGACTTCCGCCTGACGACGACTTTTCGCGGCGATGACTACGAAATGCGCGGCGTGGGCCGCTTCAGCGTGCTGCAAGGCCTTCTTTACGAATGGCGCGGGTTCACGGCGAGCAGGGGACGCGTGACCAGCGTCGGGCCAGAGCCTGCGATGTACGCGTTCAGCTATTCCGATAGCGCCAAGATGGCCGAGCGGCTGCGGCTGACATTCAGCGACGGCGACGTCACCGGCGTCTCGATCGTTCCCAACAAGCGGCCGAGCCCGCGCACCATTCCGGTGACCAAGGAACAGCTCGAAGGGGTGCTCGACCCCATGAGCGGGGCGTTCTTGAGCGCTCATTCCGCGAACCCCAACGGCGACCTCAATGTCTGCAATGCGACGCTGCCGGTTTTCGACGGCAGGCAGCGCTTCGACCTCGTAGTCACGCCCAAACGCTCGGTCACGGTCAAGCGGACGACGCCGGCGGGCTATGGCGGTCCGGCGGTGATCTGCAAAGTCAAATTCATCCCCATCGCCGGATATCATCCCGACAATCCGGCCGTGCGTCTGATGGCGCAGTCCAACGAGATCGAAGTCTGGCTCGTCCCGGTGAAGGGCACACAGATGTATGTGCCCTACCGTATTGTCTTGCCGACGCTGGCGGGCTATGGCTCGGCGGTCGTGACCTCGCTCCAGGTCTCAGGGCCGCGCCGCGCGAGTGCCGAACCGTAACGGCGCCGAACCGTAACGGCGCTCAAGGGTTAACAGACAGGCCCCAGATCCCAACATGTAGTAGGGAACAGATGTCGAAGATTAACCTTCCCCTGATTCGTGCGTGCTCCGTTCCCGTTGCTTTCTTCAGGACTTAAGAGAGCGAAAAGCCCAGTCCGCCCGATGCGGCGCTCGCGACTTTTTCAGGGAACGCCCAAGAGGCCCCAAGGATTGCGATTCCGCCCGGAACGAAATCCGAATGTGCAGAGTCAGCGATTCGGACGAGCTTCGTTCCCGCCTCGTTCCGTGTTTCTCAAGACTCAGAGACTTAGATAGTCAAATATGACCCGTCCGTTTTCCCCGAATTCCACAGGACCCCAGCGTGGGCGCGGCGTCACCGCCGTGCTCGGGCCGACTAATACCGGCAAGACGCATCTCGCCATCGAGCGCATGCTCGCCCACGATGTCGGGATCATCGGTCTCCCTTTGCGGCTGCTTGCGCGGGAGGTCTACGACAAGGTCGTTGCGCGCGCCGGCGCCGCGCAGGTCGCGCTCATCACCGGTGAAGAGAAGATCAAGCCGCCCTCCCCGCGCTTCTATGTCTGCACCGTGGAGGCCATGCCGCTCGAGCTCGAGGCCGACTTCGTTGCGGTCGATGAGATCCAGCTCGCCGCCGACGGCGAGCGCGGCCATGTGTTCACCGACCGTCTGTTCCACGCGCGGGGCTTTGGCGAGACGCTTCTGCTCGGCGCCGCCACCATGCGCGATGTCATCCGCGAGCTCCTGCCCGGCGCCAATCTCGTGTCCCGCCCGCGCCTGTCGCAGCTCGCTTATGCCGGCGACAAGAAGATCACGCGCCTGCCCCGCCGGTCGGCCATCGTCGGCTTCTCAGCCAGCGACGTCTATGCCATCGCCGAGCTCGTGCGCCGCCAGCGCGGCGGCGCGGCCGTCGTGCTTGGCGCGCTCAGCCCGCGCACGCGCAATGCGCAAGTCGCGCTTTACCAGAACGGCGACGTCGATTTCCTCGTCGCGACCGACGCCATCGGCATGGGGCTCAATCTCGACCTCGACCATGTTGCCTTCGCCGGGATTCGCAAATTCGACGGACAAAACCACCGCGACCTGACCCCGGCCGAGCTCGGCCAGATCGCCGGCCGCGCCGGTCGCCACATGAATGACGGCACGTTCGGCGTGACCGGTCAGATCGCGCCGTTCGAGGTCGAACTCGTCGACCGCCTGGAGAACCACGCCTTCGACCAGGTTGGCGTGCTGCAATGGCGCAATCGAAAGCTCGATTACGGCTCGGTCGAGCGTCTGAAGGACAGCTTGCGCGAGACGCCCGAGCATCGGCGCCTGACGCGCTCACGCATGGTCGACGACGTGATCGCACTCGAGAACGTGAGCCACGACCCTGAGCTGCGCGACATGGCGCAAGGGACGGCGGCGGTCGCGCTCCTGTGGGACATGTGTCAGATCCCGGATTACCGGAAGATCTCGGCCGCGAGCCATGCCGAGCTGGTGGCGACTCTCTATCGCTTTGTCATGAGCGAGGAAGGCAAGATTCCGGCCGACTGGTTCGCCAATCAGGTGGCGCAAACCGATCGCAGCGACGGCGATCTCGACACGCTCGCAAACCGGCTCGCCCAGATCAGAACCTGGACCTTCGTGTCGCACCAAGCGCAATGGCTCCACGATCCCGAGCATTGGCAGGGCCGCACCAGGGCGATCGAGGACTCTCTGTCGGACGCGCTGCACGAGCGCTTGACCCAGCGTTTCGTCGACCGGCGGACGAGCGTGTTGATGCGCCGCTTGCGCGACAAGGAGGAGATCGCAGCCGAGATCGCGCCCGACGGCAACATCCTCGTCGAGAACCATTTCGTCGGACGGCTCGAAGGTTTCCACTTCACCCCCGACAATGCCGGCGAAGGGATCCATGGCCGGGCGACGCGGCACGCCGCGGCCCACGTGCTCGCAAGTGAACTTTCGGTCCGCGCCGCCGCGTTCTGTGCCGCGCCGGACGCCGCGATTGCGCTCAAGCCCAATGGACGGATCGTCTGGCAGGGCGCGGAGGTCGGCCGTCTGGAGCGGGGCGAAGCCGCGCTCAAGCCCCGCATCCAGCTGATCGCCGACGAGCACCTTTCCGCCGCCGATCGCGAGCGTCTCGCCCAACGTCTCGAGGCGTGGCTCAAGGCCGAGCTCGGGTCCAAGCTCAGTCCGCTCATGCTGCTGAGCGAAGCCTCCGACGTGACGGGCCTCGCCCGCGGTCTCGCCTATCAATTGACGGAGAATCTCGGCGTGCTCCGCCGCGAAGGAGCCGCCGCCGATATCAAGGCACTCGATCAGGAGGCCCGCGCCCAGCTTCGCAAATACGGCGTTCGCTTCGGCGCCTTCAACGTCTACATTCCCGCGCTTCTCAAGCCGGCCGCTGCCGAACTCGTATTGATGTTATGGGCGCTTCATGCCGGCCGGGATCATGGTATCGACAGCGAAGCGCTTCCCTTGCGCCCGCAGCAGGGCTTGACCTCGGTCGAAGCGGGAGCGGCGATCCCGGAGCCTTATTGGCGGGCGGCTGGGTTTCATGTCGCCGGCTCGCGCGCCGTCCGCATCGACATGCTGGAACGGCTCTCGGACCTGATCCGCGCGCGCACTATCTTCCGGCAGACCGAGGGTGTGGAGGCGCCGGCGGGCGCGACGGGTGATGGCGGCTTTCGCGCGGTGTCCGAGCTGATGTCGTTGGTCGGCTGCTCGGGGGAGGAATTCGCCTCGATCTTGAAATCGCTCGGTTTCAGGCGCGAGAGGCGCCCGCTTGCGCCGGTCCAAGAAGCGGGATCTCAGGCGCCGGATACCGCCGCCGACGCCGAGGCGATCGCTATCGACGAGATCTGGCGTCCAGGCAGCAAGCGTAGAGCGGCGCGCCAAGAAAAGGTCGAGGGCCGCAAGCCTCGGCGCCCGCAGCGCGCCAAGGCGCCACGTCGCGAGCGGCCCGAGCGTCCGTCCCAGCGGCCCACCCAACGCGCGGAGGCAGAGCGGAAGCTCGAACACTCGCCCTTTGCCGCTCTCGCCGCTCTCAAAGGTCGCCTGACTGCGCGCCTGCCCGAAGGAAGCTGACGCGCGACCATGCAGCGGCTCGACAAGTGGCTCTTCTGCACACGGCTCGTCAGGACGCGGACGGGAGCGGCGCGGCTAGTCGAGGCCGGCAGGGTCCGTATCAACGGCGCCCGCGCGCTGAAACCGAGCCGCCTCGTTCAGCCTGGCGATATCCTCACCGCTACCCCGCTCGGAAGGCTCTTCGTCGTGCGGGTGCTCGCCGCGGTCGAGCGCCGGGGCCCGGCGAGCCTGGCGCGGGCTCTCTATGAGGACTTGACCCCTCGAGAGCGCCAAGGGCCGGACCCCGGGCAGGACGGCGACCGGCGGAAGGGCGCCCGCCCGACCAAGCGGGACCGCCGGCGCATCGACGCCCTACGTGGCGGCGCTTAACGGCCGAAATGGACCTAAGACCGCGCCATCGGTCGCCTTGTGCCGGTCGCCCGATTGTTATAGGCCTGCGGTTCCGCGGGCGATCTCGGGCGGCCCCTCAAGGGGCTGGAAATTGGGCCGCTAGAGGCCGTGAACGTGTGTGGGACGGATGACTTACATCGTCAACGAGCTCTGCATCAAGTGCAAGTACACAGACTGCGTCGAAGTGTGCCCGGTCGACTGCTTCTACGAAGGCGCGAATATGCTGGTGATACACCCCGACGAATGCATCGATTGCGGGGTCTGCGAGCCCGAATGTCCGGTTGACGCCATCAAGCCCGACACCGAGCCCGGGCTTGAGCGCTGGCTCGAGCTGAACCGGAAATTCTCGGAAACGTGGCCGAACATCACCAGCAAGAAGCCGGCTCCGCCCGACGCCGACGCCTTTGTGTCGGAACCCGACAAGTTCGAGAAATACTTCTCATCCGAGCCGGGCGAAGGAGACTAAGTCCTTCAAAGGGTTAAACGTTAACCCTAGGGTCAAAATGTCGCATGTTGCGGCGCAAAAACGGCCTTGCTGCGGCACGGGACGGCTTCCCGATTTAGTAAGATTGTGTTATTGTAGCGGCAATGGCGCGGATTGCCGGCGCAACCAGGGCCAAGAGACGCGTCCCTGTTTGGGCGCCCTTTTTTTTCCGATTTGGGGGAGGTGGCGCGATCAGGCTCCTGATCGGCTGCTCATCTTGTGCCTAGGCCCCTTCGCGAAAGGTAAAGGGCCAGTTGGATTGTCCGGCAGCGTCGCGTGCCAGTTTTTGGAGAGTGAGACAAGAGTATGGCTGACAAAAAGAAACCACAGCAAAGACACGGCTTTCGCACCAACGAGTACATCGTCTATCCGGCGCATGGCGTTGGCCGCATCGTCCGCATCGAAGAGCAAGAGATTGCCGGAGCCAAGCTCGAGTTGTTCGTCATCAACTTCGAGAAGGACAAGATGACGCTCAGAGTGCCGACCGCGAAGCTCGCGAGCGTCGGCATGCGCAAGCTCGCGGAAGAAAAGACGGTGAAGAAGGCGCTTGGCACGCTGAAGGGCAAGGCGCGCATCAAGCGCACCATGTGGTCCCGGCGCGCCCAGGAATACGAGGCCAAGATCAATTCCGGCGACCTCGTCTCCATCGCCGAGGTCGTGCGCGATCTTTACCGTTCGGAGGCGCAGCCCGAGCAATCCTATTCCGAGCGCCAGCTCTATGAGGCCGCGCTCGACCGCATGGCGCGCGAGATCGCGGCCGTCGAGAAGCTGGACGAGGCGAGCGCCGTCGCCAAGATCGACGACGTGCTCGCCAAGACGGCGCGGCACGCCAAGATCGCAGCCGAGACCGAGGCGCGGACCCGCGCGGCCTAAGACGCCCTGAACTTCAGCGGCCGGAATTCATGCCGGGCGCCCGCGCCGCGGCGCGGTCTTTTCTCGCCAACGCCGGCCTCAACCTTGTTGGCATCCGATCTGACCCATCAGGACCTTTAACTCAACCGCCTCGGTTCGTGCGTCGATCTCGACGCAGAGCGCGAGCGACTTGCGAAGCCCCTCGCAGGCCGCGCCGGTCTCGCCGCGCGCGTGGGCGAGCACGGCGAGATTTCGCATCTGCATGGCGATGGCGCGCTTGTCGCCCGCTTCGCGCGCGGCATCCAAGGCGACGTTGAATTCCTCCTCGGCGTCGCCGAGGCGGCCGGCCTCGAGATAAAGAGTGCCGAGATTGCCGGAGGCCCTGGCCACGCCTGCCGCGTCGTTCACGCTCAGGAAGAGCGCCATGGCTTCGCGATAGCTCGTCTCGGCTTCTTCGGTCCGCTTCTGGGCGCGGTGCACGTTGGCGAGATTGAACATCGCCTGGGCGGCGAGTTCGGGAGGACCGAGTTCCTCGTAAAGGCGAAGGCTCTCGGCGAAGCGGACGCCCGCCTCGTCGAAGCGGGCTCTCTCGAACAGGATGGTGCCGAGATTGAGGCCGGCCCGGGCCATCCCGTCCTTGCGCTCAAGCCGTCCCTCGAAGCGAAGCGCCTGGCGGGCCATGTCCTCCGCGCGGTCGAGGTCGTGCGTCTCGCGATAGAGCAAAGCGAGACTGCCGGCGGCAATGGCGGAGATTGCCGTCTCGCCCAGCCGGTCGGCGACGGTCAGGCTCTTGATCATCATCTGCTCGGCCTCGGACGACTTGCCGAGTCCCTGCAGCAACAGGCCGAGATCGGCGTAGAGCTGGGCAAAGCCGAACTCATATTTGTGCTCGGTGCAGAGCGCCGCGGCTTGATTGAAATCGGCGAGAGCCCCGTCTCGATCGCCCGCTTTCAGCTTCGCGTTCGCAAGCGCCATCAGCGCGTCGACCTCGCGTTTCGCATCGCCCTGCGCCGCGAAGAGGCCCTTGGCGTCGGCGAATTTCTCCATCGCCTGGAAGATGTTGCCGCGCCTGAAATGCAGGATGCCGCCGAACATGTCGATCATGCCGGCGATGTCGTGATGCGCCCCGTTCCCTCCTTCCTCCGCCGTCGATCGCACGCTCTCGACGCTCTCCAGGTCGTCCGATCTGAAATGCGCAAGCGCGAGCGCGAGCAAGTTGTCGACGGAGGCGGGATCGAGCGCGACAGCCTGACGGAAGAGGTCGAGCGCCGTTTCACTGTCGCCCGCCAGCGTGAGCACTCCTTGACGGCGGAGGGCCGCCGCGGCCTCGCGCGAGGCTTGCTCCGCCTCGGCGCGTTTGGCGCGCGCGATGCCGGCGAAGATGTCGGCGGAAGGTGCCGCTTTGCCGGAGTCGAGCCGATCGATGGCGCGCCCCGCAATCCGCGGGTCCTGGGCGGCAAGGGCAAGGACCGACTCGGCCACCAGCGTCTTGATGCTGTTGCTCTCCTTGAGCGCGAAGCGGTCGCCGTCCCCTCGCGAACGCGTCATCATGTCGCCCGCAAACTGCAAGGCAATCTTCTCGGCCACGAACTTCTTTTGTTTTTCCCGGTGGCTGCGCAGCTGCCACAAGACGACGGCAAGGGAAAGGCACACCGCGACGAGAATCGCGGCGACGAGCAGGACGCTTCGCAAGGCGGCCCAGTCGAGCGGAAAGACGCGGGTGAAGGATTCCATGGCGCTCGATACCCCGTTGCCTCGGTTGCGAACTATGGCATCGCCCGGCTATAGCCGATAGCTCTTTGACCCGGCGGGGGCTTTGCTTCCCCCTCGCCGCCGCCCACAGGCAGAAGCTCGATCTGCTCCGGATGCGTTGCCTCGATCATTGGACCGTTCCGCCAGGCGAGCCAACCCCGCACGCGCAGACGCTTGCCGGCGAGCGCCGCCGGATCGAGCCCGGCGCTTGTAAAGGAAGCGGCATCTTTCCGCTCGATGCTGATGGTGAAATCGCTCCGCCAGTCCGGAGCGAAATTGAGATAGAGGCGGCCGCTCCCCTTGCCCACGTCAAGCACCGTTCCTTCGACCAGCTGATAGGTATGAACGAGGCGGCCCAGGCGCTTCACGTCGAGCGCGTCCTCGATGCGATAGACCGGCGAGGACCAAAGCCCGAGCCACCTCGCCCTCGCTTCTTCTTCGCGCGCGAGAAGTTTTGCGGTGCAGGCCCGGTTGTCGGGAAGCGAATAGACCCGCGCCAGTCCCCTGCCGACGAGATCGTCCTGGAGCCACAGCCGGCTTTCCCCCGTAACGACGAAGACCTGAGCGAGAAGATAGCCGTGCCGGTCTGTGCGGCTCCCGCCGAACCGAAGTTCGATCGCCTTGTTCGCGGCAAGGCTCTCGAGGGCTCCCCTGGCGTCCTCGACGAACGGCCAGGGATCCTCGCCGCGCCAGCCGAGCGGCGGGTTGGGCGCCTTGGCGCCGATCAGCTTCACCGTTCGGCCGTCGGCGAGTTTCAGGGTCTCGCCGTCGATTACGGCGGCGACTTTGGCGGTCTCGGGCGGAGGCAGATCGCATGCCCGCGCGAGCGGCGAGAGAAACGCGGCGAGGCAAACCACGCCCGCACAAGCAACGCCCCTGGCCACTCCCCCGACCATGACGCATCTTACGGATGCGCGCTTGGGGAGCACAAGCGGGGAGCGACCCTATGCTCCCGGCTCCGCTAGCCCAATCGAAAGGGCGTTGGACGAAATAGAAGCGCTTTTCGGCAAGTCCCTATATAAGAGGCCGGAGGCGCAACGCCTCCGAACACGCTGAGAACATCCGCGGGCAACGCGCTGACAACGTGGACAACGGCGCCGATGGCAACCTATTGAAACGCAACAAGACCCCGTAGCTCAGCAGGATAGAGCATCAGATTCCTAATCTGAGGGTCACAGGTTCGAATCCTGTCGGGGTCACCAGTCTTTGTTTCACTAAATGCGATTCAATCACTTAGAGCCTTGAACGGTCCGCCGCTACTCTTTGCCGACCTACTCGCCTGGACGTCTCACTTCAACAGGGGCTCTGGAACCCTTTCCGCTCCCGGTCGACGGAATGCATCCCGGTTCGTTGACGCCAACATGGCATGGCTTTCGCACGCCGCCCTTGCTATGAACGCCTTCGGTCGGGTCCCATCCTTCAAGGCACCGAAAATTCCCACGGCACTGATCTG
>DASUQP010000224.1:0-38008 GCA_036280475.1 Methyloceanibacter sp.
CGAGCGACGGATTTGTGTCCTTGAGTTACGGACCGGTCGATCCCGCCAAGACCCCGGTGTTTTTCCTCTCCTGCTTCGATGCCATGGGTATTGCCGTGCTCGACTTGAGGCAGGAGATCGAAGGCGCCAAGGCCGGCGATCCCCTCGAGATTATTCTTTCCGCCGGCGAGGCGAAGGCAGAGGTCAAGGGCGAAGCGATGCGCGACGAAGCCAGCGGAACGGCTTTTGCCGAGGCAAGCGATATCGCGGTCAAGCCCGTGCTCGAGGTCTTGCGCCAAACGGGCCCGGTCACCGTCACCTCGGGGAAAACGAGCGCCTCACTATCCGACAAAGGCCGCAATCAAGCGGTCGAGCGATTCAGCAAGGATTGCCCGCTGGACTAAGCCTCAGGCCTTGGCGAGGCGCATCGCGTCGGCCGCCTTACGATCCTTGCCGAGCGCGGCGAACACGGCGGCGAGGATGGAAGCCGCATCGAGCCCGGCCTCGGCGTACATCGCTTGCGGCTTGTTCTGCTCGATGAAGCGGTCCGGCAGGTGCAGCGTCCTTAACTTCAGCCCGCGATCGAGAAGCCCGTCCCGCGCCAGAGCCTGAAGCGCCATCGCGCCGAAGCCGCCGCTCGATCCCTCTTCGATGGTGACGAGCACCTCGTGGTTCTGCGCGAGAAGGCGCAAGAGATCGAGGTCGAGAGGCTTGGCGAATCTTGCATCGGCGACGGTCGCCGGCAAACCGAAGCCCGCGAGCTGATCGGCAGCGGTTAGGCACTCCGGCAGTCTCGCGCCAAGCGACAGCAGAGCCACGGCCGAGCCCTCGCGCAAGATTCGGCCCCGGCCGATGGGAAGCGGCGTGCCGCGCTTCGGCAACAAGACCCCCGTCCCCTCCCCGCGCGGATAGCGGAAAGCGGAGGGGCCGTCATCGATTGCGGCGGCGGTCGCGACCATGTGCATGAGCTCGACCTCGTCAGCGGCCGCCATGACCACCATGCCCGGCAGGCATGACAGGAACGCCAGGTCGAACGCGCCGGCATGGGTCGGGCCGTCGGCGCCGACAAGGCCCGCGCGGTCGATGGCGAAGCGGACCGGCAGCTTCTGAATGGCGACGTCATGCACCACCTGGTCATAGGCGCGCTGGAGAAATGTCGAATAGATCGCCGCAAACGGCTTGAAGCCCTCGGTTGCGAGCCCCGCGGCGAAGGTCACCGCGTGCTGCTCGGCGATGCCGACATCGAAACAGCGCTCGGGGAACGCTTGCGCGAAGCGGTCGAGTCCGGTGCCCGACGGCATTGCCGCGGTGATGGCGACGATCTTGGGGTCGACGCGGGCTTCCTCGATCAGGCTTTGCGCGAACACCTTGGTGTAGCTCGGCGGCGTCCCGGCGACTTGGGTTTCTTGCGCGCCGGTGACGACATTGAACTTGCCGACGCCATGAAACTTGTCGGCGGACACTTCGGCGGGCGCATAGCCCTTGCCCTTCTTCGTGACGACATGGACCAGGACCGGGCCGTTCTTCATGGCGCGCACATTGCGCAGCACGGGAAGAAGGTGATCGAAATTGTGTCCGTCGATCGGGCCGACATAGTAGAAACCGAGTTCCTCGAACAAGGTGCCGCCGGTCCAGAAGCCGCGGGTGAACTCTTCGGCCCGCGCCGCGCGCCGCTCCCAGCTCTTGGGCAAAATCTTGTGGGCGAGCTGTTTCAGGAAGCGGCGGAAACGCCGATAGGTGCCCCCCGAGATGAGCTTGGCGAGATAAGCGCTCATGGCGCCGACGGGCGGCGCAATCGACATATCGTTGTCGTTGAGGATCACGATCAGCCGCGAATCCAACGCGCCGGCATTGTTCATGGCCTCGTAAGCCATGCCGGCGCTCATCGCCCCGTCCCCGATGACGGCGATGACGTTGTGGCTCTTGCCGTCGAGGTCGCGGGCCACGGCCATGCCGACGCCGGCCGAGATCGAGGTTGAGGAGTGACCGGCGCCGAACGTGTCGTATTCGCTCTCGGTCCGCTTGCAGAAGCCCGAGAGACCGCCGGCTTGACGGAGCGTGCGAATGCGGCTGCGGCGGCCGGTGAGAATCTTGTGCGGATAGGACTGGTGTCCGACGTCCCAGATCAACCGGTCGCGCGGGGTGTCGAAGACGTGGTGAAGCGCGATGGTGAGCTCGACCACGCCGAGGCCCGCGCCGAGATGGCCGCCGGTCACCGAAACCGCCGCGATCAGCTCCTCCCGCAACTCCTCCGCCAGTTGTTTCAGCTCCGCGTCCGCAAGCGCGCGCAAATCCGCAGGCTCGTGGATGCGATCGAGCAGCGGCGTGGGACTATCGGCACTCATTCGCTTTACCCGGATGATTTCTGGGAAAGGCTGGAGATGATCAAGCCGTTTATTCCTTTATCGGCCCGCCCTTCCGCTTGCAACTATCCTATGAGCCGGGCCAAATCGTGTCACCTTGCGCGTTGCCGCAGGCCCAAGCGAACCTGGCTCAAGGGGGGTCAGGTCTCGACGTCGAGGGGCTCCGTGCCGGTGGGCTGCCCGTTCTGATTGAGAGAGATTTTCTCGACGCGCGCCTCGGCCTTGCGCAGAAGCGCATCGCAATGGGTCTTGAGCGCTTCGCCCCGCTCATAGATGAGGATCGAGGCTTCAAGCTCGACATCGCCCTTTTCCAGGCGATCGACAATGGTCTCGAGCTCCTTCAAGGCCTGCTCGAAGCTCATGCTCTTGATGTCTGAGTGATCTGTCGGCTCGGCCATGGTCCTGGTTAGCCTCTTCCCGCGTTCCCAATCAAGGGCTGAACTGGGTTCCGGCGGCGGCGCCCATCAAGGTCTGGACGTGAATGGCGGTCGAGCTCGCCAGCGCCTCGAGATCGTAGCCGCCTTCAAGCGTCGAGACGAGCTTGCCGCCGCAATGCTTTTCGGCCGCCTCCAACAGTTTCTCGGTGATCCAAGCGAAATCCGATTCGAGCAACCTGAGATTCGCGAGCGGATCCTTGAGATGCGCGTCGAAGCCGGCCGAGACGAGAAGGAAATCGGGAGCGAAGGCTTCGAGCGCCGGAAAGATTCGTCTCTCGTAGGCGTCTCGAAAATCGTCGCCATCGTCGCCAGGCTTGAGCGGCGCGTTGAAGATATTGCCCACGCCGGTCTCATCGCGTGCGCCGGTGCCGGGAAAGAGCGGCATCTGGTGGGTCGAGCCGTAGAACAGGTCGCGGTCGGACCAGAACGCGGCCTGGGTGCCGTTGCCGTGATGGACGTCGAAATCGATCACCGCCACGCGCTCGGCACCGTGGGCAGCGCGGGCGTGGAGCGCAGCAATGGCGACGCTATTGAACATGCAGAATCCCATCGCCCGCGAAGGCTCGGCGTGGTGTCCCGGAGGCCGCACCGCGCAGAAGGCGTTGTCGGCCTTGCCCGCCATGACTTGATCGACGGCATAGAGGCTGGCGCCAGTGGCCCTGAGCGCTGCGTCCCAGCTTCCCGGCGAGACGACCGTGTCCATATCGAGAAATTTATGATCCCGCGCCGGGATGGAGGCGCGGATCATCTCCACATAGGCCTTGGGATGAAGCCGCTCGATCGCGGCGAGGTCGGCGAGCGGCGCCTCCTCGCGCTTCAGCGTCTTGAAGGCAGGTGCGGCAAGAGCGTCATCGATGGCGCGGAGCCGGTCGGCCCGTTCGGGATGCCCGTAGCCGGTGTCGTGCAGAAGGCAGGCGGGGTGGGTCAAAAGAAGCGTGGTCATCGTTGGTGAGTCGTCTAGAGACTCAGTCGCCTGCTTCTTCGGGCTCAAGAAGATCGGCAATGACGGCGGGCAGCTTTTCCACGAGCTGTTCCAACGTCTCGGCCTCGGCGTTGAGGCCGAACAGGTCGCTCTGCTCCACAAACCAGACGTTGGCTTCGGGATCGTGTGCCGCTTTGACGAGGATGCTGCGAACCATGACAAATTTGACCTAGAGTGAAACCGAGCGTCATCATATACGCGCACCCTTGGCCCACCAAGTCACTCGAGTAGCCTCAGCGATGCCCATCGTTCCGGCCACGCCAGATGCCATCAGGCGCGCGGCCCAGGCGCTCGCCCGCGGCGAGATCGTGGCCTTCCCCACCGAGACCGTTTACGGGCTTGGCGCCAACGCGCTCGACGCGCGTGCCGTCGCCAAGGTGTTCGCGGCGAAGGAGCGCCCGCGCTTCAACCCGCTGATCGTGCATGTGTCCCATCTCGCCGAGGCCGGCGAATACGGTCTGGCAAACGGAGCGACACGGACGCTCGCCGAGGCCTTCTGGCCGGGTCCTTTGACGCTCGTCCTCAAGCGGCGGTCAACTTGCGCAGTTGCCGACCTCGTCAGCGCGGGCCTCGACACGATCGCACTCCGCGCCCCGGCCCACCCCGTTGCGCAGGCACTCCTCGCCAAAGCCGCCCTGCCGATCGCAGCACCAAGCGCGAACCGGTCGGGGCGTCTCAGCCCAACCGCGGCGGCGCATGTCGAGGCCGAGCTCGGCGATCTCCCCGTCATGATCCTCGACGGGGGTCCGTCTCCTCTCGGCATCGAGTCGACGGTGGTGAGCGTGGCGGGGAAGGAGCCTGCCCTGTTGCGGCCGGGAGCGATCGCGCGCGATGCGATCGAGAGCGTGCTGGGGGCGCGTCTCGCAGCGGCGAGCGGGCCAGAGCGGAAGACGTCACCGGGGCAGCAGCCTCGCCACTATGCGCCTCACACGCCGCTCCGGCTCGATGCGGTCACGGTTCGCCCCGACGAAGCCCTGCTCGCTTTCGGTGACAATGTGCCAGCGCACGCACGCGCGACGATCAATCTCAGCCCGAGCGGCAATCTCGAAGAGGCCGCCGCCAAACTATTTGCCGCGCTGCGCGAGCTCGACCAGGCGGGCGTGAAGACCATCGCCGTGATGCCCATTCCCGCCACGGGGCTTGGCGAAGCCATCAACGACCGCTTGCGGCGCGCGGCCGATCGGGGCTAGCGCTG
The DNA here is from genome assembly GCA_036280475.1 of Methyloceanibacter sp. GTDB lineage: Bacteria > Pseudomonadota > Alphaproteobacteria > Rhizobiales > Methyloligellaceae > Methyloceanibacter. Next base: position 4,957 of record DASUQP010000224.1, read on the forward strand.
ATCCCGATGAAACCCGCGCCGAAGCATACTCCGCCAAGCCCCGACACGCGCGATGCACTCGTGCGGATCGTCGGCGCCGAGCACGCCATCCGCGACGAGGCGGACATGGGTCCCTATCTCGTGGAATGGCGCGACCGCTACCACGGCAAGGCGGCGCTCGTGCTCAAGCCGGCAGACACTGGCGAGGTTTCCTCGATCCTTAAACTCGCCAACGAGACCAGGACCGCGATCGTGCCGCAAGGCGGCAATACCGGCCTCGTCGGCGGCCAGATCCCGTTCGAGAGCGGACACGAAGTGGTGCTTTCGCTCGAGCGGCTCAATCGCGTGCGCGACATCGACCTCGCCTCGAACACCATGACGGTTGAGGCAGGGCTTCCGCTGGCCCAGGCGCAACATGTCGCGGCGAGCGCGGGCCGGCTGTTTCCGTTGAGCCTTGCGTCGGAGGGAAGCGCGCAGATCGGGGGCGTGCTCGCGACCAATGCCGGCGGCATGGCCGTGCTTGCCTATGGCAGCGCGCGGGAGCTTGCGCTTGGGCTCGAAGTCGTGCTGGCGGACGGAGAGGTGTGGAACGGGCTCAAGTCGTTGCGCAAGGACAATTCGGGCTATGACCTGAAGGACCTGATCATCGGCTCCGAAGGCACGCTCGGCATCATCACGGCCGCCGTCCTGCGCCTCTTCCCCAAGATTGCAGAGAAGGTCACCTGCATGGCGGGCTTGAATGCACTCGAAACGGCGCCGGCCTTTTTTGCCCGCGCCTTTGCGCGGGCCGGCCCCGCTTTGACGGCGTTCGAGCTCCTGCCGCGCATCGGGATCGAGTTCGTGCTCCGCCATGGCAGCGGGTCGCGCGATCCCTTTCCCTCTTCCTATCAATGGTACGCGCTGTTCGAACTCACAAGCCCGCGCGAAGGCAACGAGCTTGCTCCGCTGGCCGAATCACTTCTTGCCCAGGGGCTCGAGGCGGGCGAGATCGCCGACGCTGTCGTTGCAACATCGCTATCGCAAGGCGAGGCGCTGTGGCGCCTGCGCGAGCTGATGAGCGAAGTGCAAAAGGAAGAGGGCGGCAGCATCAAGCACGATATCGCCGTGCCGGTGGCGCGGGTGCCGGAGTTCGTCGCCCGCGCCAATCGGCTGGTCGAGCTGATGATCCCCGGCGCGCGCCCGGTCCCGTTCGGGCATTTCGGCGACGGCAACATTCACTACAATGTCAGCCAGCCGCCCGGCATGGAGCGGACGGTGTTCCTAGCGAATTGGGAGGCGCTCAACGCCGCCGTGCACGAGATCGTGCTCGATCTCGGCGGCTCGATCAGCGCGGAGCACGGGATCGGACGCTTGAAGCGCGATCTCCTTCCCCATGCCAAAGACCCGCTGGAGCTTGCGCTGATGCGGAAGATCAAGGCCGCGTTCGACCCCAACCTCATTCTCAATCCCGGAAAGCTGCTGCGATGAAGCGCCTTGAGACCGATGCGCTGTGGACGGAAATCGACGAGTATCTCACCCGCTCCCTCGTTGCGAGCGACCCGGTTCTTGACGCGGCTCTGCAAGCAACCGAAGCCGCGGCGCTTCCTGCGATCAACGTCACCCCCAGCCAGGGCAAGCTCCTCATGCTGCTTGCGCGCGCGATCGCGGCCCGGCGCATCCTGGAGATCGGCACGCTTGGCGGTTACAGCACGATCTGGCTCGCGCGCGGCCTTGTCCCCGATGGACGCTTGATCACCATCGAGTCGAACCCCGACTGCGCCAAAGTCGCCCGCGCCAATCTCGCCCATGCCGGGCTCAGCGGCCAAGTCGATGTGCGTGTGGGCCGCGCCCAGGACGTGTTGCCGGAGCTCGCGGCGGAAGCTCCGTTCGATCTCGTCTTCATCGACGCCGACAAGCCCGGCACGCCCGGCTATTTCCAATGGGCGGTCAAGCTCGCGCGGCGGGGTTCGCTTATCGTCGTCGACAATGTCGTGCGCGCGGGCGCCATTCTCGCAGCTGAGGGCGACGATCATGTGCAGGGCATGCGCCGCTTCTTCGAACTTGCCGCCTCCGACCCGCGCGTCACCGCAACCGCGGTCCAGACCGTGGGGGCCAAGGGCCACGACGGCTTCGCGATCCTCCTCGTCACCACCGCGCCGTAGCGCAGGAGTGTCAGCGCTCCGGCGCCTTGGCTTCCTCAAGCAGCGCCGCTTCAGCTTTCTTCAGCTCGCCCAACTGCGCCTCGTCGAATTTCGGGAATTGCAGATCGAGGGCCTCCATCCTTTCGACCAGGGTGGCGGCGACCACGAGACGGGCGAACCATTTGCGATCGGCCGGGACGACATACCAGGGCGCGTGTTTGGTGGCCGTATGACGGATCGTATCGTCATAGGCCTTGATAAAGTTGTCCCACAGCTTGCGCTCCTCGACGTCATGGAAGGAAAACTTCCATCTCTTTTCGGGATCGGCGATGCGTGCGAGAAGGCGCTTCGACTGCTCCCCCTTGGAAATGTGGAGGAAGAATTTGAGCGGCACGGTGCCGCTGCGGGCGAGGTGCAGCTCGAAATTGTTGATGTCCTCGTAGCGCTCCTTCCAGATCGTGTCGGTGACAAGCCTGTTCGGAAGGTTTTGTTTGTCGAGCAGCTCGGGATGTACGCGCACGACGATGGTTTCTTCATAATAGGACCGATTGTAAACGCCGACGTGGCCGCGCGCCGGAAGCGCCATCGTGGTTCGCCACAAAAAGTCGTGAGCAAGCTCGAGCGCGCTCGGCTGCTTGAACGAATGCACCTCGCAGCCTTGCGGGTTGATCCCCGATAGGACGTGCTTGATGACGCCGTCTTTGCCCGATGTGTCCGGTCCTTGCAGGATGGCGAGAACGGCCCAGCGCCCCTCCGCATAGAGCCGCTCTTGCAACTTGGAGAGCCGCTTGGTCCCGGCCGCAAGCAGCGCGTCGGCCTCCTCCTTTTCGATGGCAAGGCCGAAAGTGTCACTCGGATCGCGATCGGCGAGCTTGAAGTCGCCGCCTTTGTCGATGCGGCAATGCGCGATGATTTCGGATGGAAGCATCGGTCTCCCCGGCTCTAGAGCAGCGATGGCGCGAGCGGCTCCTGAATGCCGGGCTCCTCGCGTTTCGAATCGTTGATCTTGGGATGCAACTCGATCGCCTCGAAGAGGTCGTCGGGGGCGGGCTGCAGCAATTCCCGCGCAGCCTCCGGCGCCGTTCCCTCCACGTCAAGCCAGGCGTCGAAATCTCGGTCAGCAAGAACGACGGGCATGCGGTCGTGTAACGGCGCGACCGTGCTGTTGGCCGGACAGGTCAGGATGGCGACGGTGTCCATCTCGTCGCCCTTGCTGTCGCGCCAGCGCTCATAGATGCCGGCAAAGGCGATCAGCCGGGCGTCGTGCGGGCGAAGGAGGAAAGGCCGACGCTTCCCCTTAGGCCCCGTCCATTCGTAGAACCCGTCGGCGGGCACGAGGCAGCGCCGGTAACGCATGGCGTGGCGGAACGATGCCTTGTCCAGCGCCTCCTCGGCGCGGGCATTGATGAGCGTCGGGAACCGCTTCACGTCCTTGACGAAGAACGGCAACAGGCCCCAGCGCATGAGCCTGAAGCGGCGAAGCCCCTCTCTGTCGCGGTGGACAACGGCGATTGGCTGGGTTGGGGCGATATTGAAGCGCGCCGGAAAGTTCGGCGTATCGCGATAACCAAAATAGGCGCGCACGGCCTCTGGCGGGGAGGTCAGGCTGTAGCGGGAGCACATGACGGGCGAAATCCTGTCGCGTTCGAGCGATCATGATCGGCGAACGAACCGCCTATTCCAAGTCTTGGTTTCGCTGCCGAGGCCTTGTTCGAGAGGTGCACGCCTCCCTACATACATGGTGCATTTCGGGCACGATTCACTCCATGAACGAGCACATCCCGACCGACACCGGCCTCGCGCATTGCGATGGCGCGAGCATGGTCGTGCTCAATCAAAACAAGGTGTTGCTGGTCAGACGCGGGCGCGCCCCCTTCGCCGGACTATGGAGCCTGCCCGGCGGCAAGATCGAGCGGGGCGAGACGCCGCGCGAGGCCGCCCGCCGCGAGCTCAAGGAGGAGACCGGCGTCGAGGCGGATGTGGAGGGTGTGCTCGACAGGGTCACCGTTTCGGCTCCCGGCGACGCGACCTACCGGCTGACCGTGTTTTACGGACGGCCCGTCGCCGGCGCCCTCAAGGCCGGCGGCGACGCCTGGACGGCGGAATGGGTTCATCTCGACGAGGTCGATGCGCGCCCCATGACCCAGGGGACTGCCGAGCTGATTTGGACGGCCGCCCACCGGCTTCGGCGCTCGTGATGGCTAGATTTCAACAAAAATCGGCGTTACTCAGTCTCCCATGGGACGGGGCAAAAGGCTTCGCTTAAGGCTCGTTGCCGGCCTGCTTGGCGCGGCCTGGGCCTCCATGGTCCTGGCACCGGCAGCCGAGGCGCAGTTCTTCTGGTGGTTCGATCAGCCGAAGACGGCCCCCAAGCCTCGTGCCAAGGCCAGGCCTCCGGGCGACGACCTGCCCGCCATCGTACCGCGCGAAAGCACCGCGCCCCCGCCGCCCGACGATCGCGCCTATGACGACAAGCTGATGCGGCTCGCCGAGATCCTGGGCGCCATCCACTATTTGCGCGAGCTGTGCGGGGCCGAGGAAGGGCAGACCTGGCGCGAGCAGATGAAAGAGATCTTGCGGAACGAGGGAACGACCGCCGTCCGCCGCGCGAAGCTGGTCAACGCCTTCAACGACGGTTATCGCGGCTATCGGCGCAGTTATCGCACCTGCACCCAGTCCGCCACGCTTGCCACAAACCGCTTCAGCACCGAAGGGGCAAGCATCGCAGCGGCGCTCGCGCAGAGCTCGACCTTTGCCAGCAAGGGCCCGCCCGACGCTGAGCCCCAAGCCTCGCCGGGGACCAATCAGGACGCCTCTGCCCCCGCCTCGGGCGAGGCGGGGGCCGGGGCCCAGCCCGCGCAAGGGGCCGGCGAGACGGGCGCAAGCGCGGCGCCTGTGGCGCCCGGCGGACCGCCTGGCCCGCAAGAGCCGGAACCACCCGACTAACCCGGTTCCGCGACGAGCCGCCTCGACCGCTGGCATGGTGCCGCCGCCCAGGCCGGCGATGCCGGAAAGCCCTGCCGTCAGAAACGCAGCGGCACTCAGTGGCCAGACAAGTGCGTCCACCCGGCGAAAACGCTTCGGCCTAAAGTACCAGCACCGTCGCCAATCCCAGCATGAGTCCCATGCCGGCGATATCGGTTCCCGTGGTGAGGAAGATGCTCGATGCGGTGCAGGGATCGGCGCCGAATCGTCGCAGCGTCAATGGCACCAGCACACCGAACAAGCCTGAAGCCATGCAGGCACCGGTCATCGCGAACAGAATAACAAGGCCGAGGATCAGCCCCTGATCGTTGCCGCTTCCACCGGCGCTCCACCACATCGCCACGCCCGCGACGATACCCGTCAGCAAACCATTTATTGCGCCAAGGGTCAGCTCCTTCGCGATCAACTTGCGCACGGGATGGCTGTTCAAGTCCCCAAGCGTCATTCCGCGAAGCGTGATCGCTAGCGCCTGGCATCCCGTGTTGCCGCTTTGGCCCGCAAGGATCGGCAGGAAAGCTGCCAGTGCCACGATCTGAGTAATGGTGCCTTCGAAAAGGCTAACCACGAAGCCCGCTGCGAAAGCAGTCAACAGGTTCACCTGCAGCCAGGGATGACGCATCTTGAAAGCCGTCCAGATCCCGGTGTAGAGACGTTCCTCCTTATCCACACCGACCATCTGGCCCGACTGCGCGCTGATCTCGATCGCCTGACGCTCGAAAAGGCGCCAGCCGCGCACCACGCCGATCACGTGTCGGTCGGCGTCCACCACGGGATACACTGGGTAGTGCCGATGTATAGCCGCCTTCACGGCGTCGGCGAGGTCCTTGTCGATCGTCAGCGCAAAAGGCTCGGGCAACATGACGTCCGCCAACGTTTGATTCGGCTTCGCCAGGATCAAGTCGCGAATCACGGTCAGACCGACGAGCTTGTCGTCCGCGTCGGTGACGTACAGATAGGTGATCTGCTGAGGGGTCTCGTGATTTCGCAGAAAGGCGATCGCTTCCTCCACGGTCGTCGTCTGCGGAAGCACGGCCAGCGCCGGGTCCATTATTTCGCCTACGGTGTTCTCTACGACCTCCGCCAGAGACTCCGAGGCCTGCAACTGCAATTCCGGAGGCAGATAGGCTTTGATACGGTCGACGAGTATCTGCGGCAGCTCGGTAAGAACCGCTCCGATACGCTCGGGCGTTTCCTTGACCAGCATCTGCGCCGCATCCATGGGCACGCGCCCACGAACCGCTCGAACCAAGCCTGCAATGTCTTCTTGCTCGCTCATCGAATGCTCTCCGAACTTCCCGCCGCAATGCGAGCGGAGCTCCCTACCCCGGCTCTTCGGCGGGCGGGCGGGCGAAGGGGTTGCTAGTATTGGAAGAGCGCCCGGCCTGTCAAAAGGCCAGCACGGAACCGGGCGGGCGGTCCAGCCGGAACCACCGGACTAACCCTAAAGATAACCGTTAGTTCACTCTAGTGCTCCCGGCGGCGGAGGGGCGTATAAATTGTGACGTCTCACGATGTCCGCCAGCCACAAGGGGGCGCTAGAGTTGCGGTCGGTACGGCAAGTGCCGCGATGCTCGGAAAGCGCTGCGCATAAGCAGGCGGCGCTCCGATACATCCTCGATGCTTGGGAAGAGGCGCTGCACGACGGCATCGAGCCCGAAATGCTCGCCAACGCCGCTCTGTTTGCCGCGCTTACCGATCTCATCGACGTCTATGGGGAGGACGCGGTCGCAATGATGACGAACGGGCTGTCGCGCCGCATCCTCCACGGCGAGTTCACGCTCACGCACCCGCCGCTCGCTTGAGAGGCGGCGGCGTCATTCTAGCGTAACCCGCCTTTCGTCATTCCGGCGCAAGCCGGAATTCAGGGCCTCTAGCTCAGAGCTTGTTGCACCTGGCCCCCGGCTTTCGCCGCGGTGACGATGAGGCCTATCCCCGCACCAAACCGTCAAGCAGGAGCAGGAGCCCGAAGGCGAGCAGCACCGCGCCGGCGATTCGATTGATCAGCTTCAGGCGGCCTTCGGTGAGCTTGTGTCTGATCGTGGCGATGAGTTCCGAGAGACCGAGCCACCAGAGAAGACTGCCGCCCATCACGGCGGCGACAAGCAACAGGGCTTCGAGATAGGTGTTGAGACCGCCGATGAGTGAACCGAGGCCGCCGATCATCGCGGCCATGCCAAGCACGGCGCCGGGATTGGTGACGGTGAGAAAGAAGGTCTGCGGGATGATTCCCATGTGCTCCAAGAGGTGCGACTTCTGGCCGACCGGGATGGTCATGGCGGGCTTGGCGAGCAGAAGCGCGAGGCCAAAACCGATCAGGAGCAGACCGCCGACGAACTGGATTTGCCCCGAATAGGTGCTCATGACATTGGAAATTGCCGTGACGCTGAAGGCGGCGATGGCGGCCAAAAGACCGTCGCCGAGCACCGCGCCGATACCGGCCGCGAGCCCGGCCCAGAAGCCGCCTCTGACGGCGCGCTGAATCACGAGGACATTCACCGGGCCGATGGGCGCGGCCACCAGCACGCCGATGCCGATCCCGGCAAGCACGAGCTGAAGGGTGGTTAGGACGATTTGCGCGCCCGACTGCAAGGCCAGGCCCTATTCGCTCATCGAGGATGGCACCGGGCAGGCGCGTGGCACGGTGACCGACCCGAGTTGGACTTGCGCTCGTCCGCCGATCTGCGAGATTGATCGCGCACTCATGGGTTCTGCATCAATCGCCGGAGACGCTTCGTCATGATGGCCCTCGCCGCATTGGTAGCGGGCGCTGCCGCCGTTGTCTACGTGCACAACGAAGCGTCAAACGCGCTTGCCGCACAGGGCGCCGCGACTGTCATGGCTGCCGGCACGGCAGATCAAGCCCCTAAGGCACTGTACGATTTCAACGCGCTACCCGATCCGGTCAAGCGCATGATCGAGGCGATCGCGGAAGCCGCGCAAAGCGGTGAGATCGAGAAGATGCGGCCAGTCCTCGAATCGAACGAGCTCAAGCCGATGATCGCCGCCGATCATGTCGACGATCCCATCGCCTTCTGGAAAAAGGAATCCGCCGACGGCTCCGGCCGCGACGTTCTCGCCGCCATGCTCAACGTGATGTCCGCGGGCTACGTCCGCGTCGGCAAAGGACAGGATGAAATGTATGTGTGGCCCTATTTCGCCGAGACGGGGCTTTCCGCGCTCACGCCCGCCCAAGAGGTCGAGCTTTACCGCATCGTGCCGCCGCAACTCGCGGCCCCGATGAAGAAATCCGGCAAATACAGCTACTACAAGCTCGGCATCGCGCCGACCGGCGTCTGGCACTATTTCCTTCGGTAACCCGCGCCCGCCGGCGGCAAAGCCTCGCTGAACCGGACCGGCTCGCCCTTCGCCTCGCCAATCTCGCCCTCCCACATGGCAAGCCGCCCGCGCACGAGCGTGCCCTTCGGCCAGCCCCGCAGCGTACGCCCGGCGAACGGGGTCCAGCCGCATTTGCTGCCGATCCATGCATCCTCGACCACGCGCTCCTGCTTGAGGTCGACGATGGTGAGGTCGGCGTCGTAGCCCACGGCGATGCGCCCCTTGCCGGCGATGCCGAAGACGCGCTGCGGGCCTGCGCTGGTCAGATCGACGAAACGGGCAAGGCTCAGGCGGCCGGCATTGACATGGTCGAGCATGACCGGAACGAGCGTCTGCACGCCGGGCATTCCCGACGGCGTCGCGGGGTAGCTCTTGGCTTTCTCGGCGAGCGTGTGAGGCGCGTGGTCGGAGCCGAGCACATCGACGACGCCGCGTTCGATGCCCCACCACAGCCTGTCCTGGTGGTCGCGATCGCGGATCGGCGGGTTCATTTGCGCTTTCGTGCCCAGTCGCTCGTAGGCGTCCGGTGCTGCAAGGGTGAGGTGTTGCGGCGTGACCTCGACCGAGGCGAAGTCCTTGTGAAGCGCGAGCAGCTCCACCTCCTCGGCCGTCGAGACATGGAGCACGTGCACCCGCTTTCCGGCGTGAGCTGCGAGCCGCAACAGACGCTCTGTCGAGGCGAGCGCGGCCTCAGCGTCGCGCCATTCGTAATGGCTCGAAGGGTCGCCCTCGCGCTGTAGCGCAATGCGCTCTCTCAGCCTTGCCTCATTTTCGGCGTGGAAGGAGGCCCGACGGTTGATCGTGGCGAGAATGCGCGCGAGCGTCGCCTCATCGTCGACGAGGAGATCGCCGGTCGATGAGCCGAGAAAGACCTTGACCCCGGCCGCACCGGGAAGGCGCTCGAGTTCGGCGAGGTCGCCGACATTGTCTTGCGTCGCTCCAACGAAGAAGGCGAAGTCGCAATGCATCCGCCCCGAAGCGGCTCTCACCTTTGCCGTCAAGGCATCGGCGCTCGTCGTCGGCGGGCGCGTGTTCGGCATCTCGAATACGGCGGTGACGCCGCCGAGCACCGCCGACCGGCTGCCCGAGGCGAGATCCTCCTTGTGCTCGAGGCCGGGCTCGCGGAAATGAACCTGGCTATCGATGACGCCCGGCAGGATATGGAGCCCGGTCGCGTCGATGGTCCGGGCGGCCATGCCCTCGCCGATTGCGCCAGTTTCGGCGATGCGGCCATCTCTCACGCCAATATCGGCGTGCCCCTCGCCTGCATGATTGACGACAGTTCCGCCTTTGAAAACAAGATCGAAGGTTTCGGCCAAGGGCGTCTCTTGCGGGGGCCAGCCCCCTCCCATAAATGTCGGTGGCCTTGGTTAGCAGATGGACCTTGTATGAGCCATTGTCATGCGAGCGTGTTGCCCTCGCGCGCCGTCTTGAGGATCGCCGGCGCCGATGCCGGCAATTTCCTGCAAGGCCTCATCACCAACGATATCGGCAAGGCACAGGGGGCGAACGGCGTCCACGCCGGCCTGCTCTCCCCTCAAGGCAAGGTATTGTTCGATTTCTTCCTCGTCGCCGACGGGGGCGGCTTTCTCGTCGATGTCGCGAAAGAGAAGGCCGAGGACCTTGCGAAACGGCTCGCCTTCTACCGGCTCCGGGCAACGGTCGAGATTGGTGAAGATCCTTCGCGGGAGGTCGCCGCCTGTTGGGGCGGGAAGCCTGTGCAACCGACCGGCGGCATCGTCTTTGCCGATCCGAGGCTGCCTGCGCTAGGCTACCGCGCTGTCCTGGCGAAGGGCACAAGCCCTACGGCACTCGGTTGTGACGCCGCGACCGAGCAGGACTACCACGATTTTCGCATCGGCCTCGGCGTGCCGGAAGGCGGCCGCGACTATGCCTTCGGCGATGTCTTCCCGCATGAGGCGCTGTTCGACCAGCTGAGCGGTGTCGATTTCAACAAAGGCTGCTTCGTCGGCCAGGAGGTCGTCTCGCGCATGGAGCATCGAAGCACGGCGCGAAAACGTATCCTGCCGGTCGAAGGCGCTGCAGCGCTGCCGGCTCCGGGCACGAGCATCGAGGCGGCCGGCGTGGCCATCGGGACTCTCGGCTCGGTGAGCGGGTCGGCGGGCCTCGCGCTCATTCGGCTCGACCGCGTCGAGGAAGCCCTGGCGCGGGGCGAGACGCTTGCGGCCGGTGAGGTGAAGATCGCGCTCCGGCGCCCCGCCTTCGCCCGCTTCGCGGTGCCTCCGATGGAAGTCCCGGCATGAGTGCGAAACCCACGCGCTGTCCGTGGCCCGGGACCGATCCCCTTTATATCGCCTACCACGTCGAGGAATGGGGCGTGCCCGAACGCGACGACCGCGCGCTCTACGAGAAGCTCGTGCTCGACGGGTTTCAGGCGGGACTCTCCTGGATCACGATCTTGCGCAAACGTGAGGCGTTCCGGCGGGCGTTCGACGGTTTCGATCCCGAACGGGTCGCGCGCTACTCGATGCGGCGCGTCGAGGCCCTGATGCGGGACGAGGGTATCGTGCGCAATCGCATGAAGATCGAGGGCGCCATCGCCTCGGCGCGCGCCTGGCTCAAGATCATGGAGACGAGCGCGGGGTTCGCACCCTTTCTATGGGATTTCGTTGGCGGCAAGCCGCTCGTCAATCGCTACAGGCGCATCAGCGAGATCCCTGCCGAGACGGAGCTGTCGCGCACGATCTCGAAGGAACTCAAAGCGCGGGGCTTCAAGTTCTGCGGCCCGACGATCATCTATGCCTTCATGCAGGCGACCGGGATGGTCAACGACCATTTGACCGGCTGCCCGCGCCACGCCGCTTGCGCGCGGCTCGGCGCGACGCCACCTAACCTTTCGTGACGCGTGGATCGCGGCCCCTGGGATAGGTGCGCTCTTCCTGGACTTTGCCGTTCCGCTTCTTGATTTTGACCGAACCTTCTTTGCCGACGGCCCGCTCCAAGACCCCGCCTTTCGTTGCCCCCGCCTTGCTGGCGAAGGATTTGACCGTCTGGCCGGTGCCGTCGTTCTTCAGCACCCAGCGTTTCGTCTTGGCGTCATGCGACAGTGTATACTTGGCCAGTTTTGCCATATGCATCTCCCAGTGACAGATCAGGTCCGCCTGCACTCTGACAATTGCCGTCCGACGAATGCCCGCATTGGCGAGGTTCGTCCGTTTCTTCGTGGCTGCTATCGCGAAAATAGTCAATGCCTTGGCAAGCCGCTCCAGCACCGGCCGAGACGATGAGAGGGACCAGGATCGTTCAGAACGCCGCCGCCAGCACGAGTGCGCGCGCCTGGCAGCGCATGTTGAGCGGGCGCCGGCTTGACCTGCTCGACCCCTCGCCGCTCGACATCGAGATCGAGGACATCGCGCACGGGCTCGCCCGCGTCGCGCGCTGGAACGGCCAGACGAGCGGCGCGCACGCCTTTTCCGTTGCGGAGCACAGTCTCCTGGTCGAGCTCGTCGCCGGCGAGCTCGAGCCCAAGCTCGGCCGCGACTTCAGGCTCGCAGCGCTGATCCACGACGCGCCCGAATATGTCATCGGCGACTTGATCAGCCCCTTCAAGGCGGCGCTGTCACTCGATTATCGCGCGTTCGAGGCAAAACTGCTCGCCGCCATCCATGTTCGTTTCGGCTTACCCTCGGAGCTTCCCGCCGATGTCGTCAAATCGATCAAACGCGCCGATAAGATCGCAGCCTATTACGAGGCAACCGGACTTGCGGGATTCTCGCGCGCCGAGGCGCGGCGATTCTTCGGCCAGCCGCGGGGCTTGAGCGCTCGGCTCGTTGCACGTCTTTCGCAGTTAGACCCGTTGCCTGCGTCCCGCGGCGAGGCCGCGTTTCTAAAACGGTTCAATGAGTTGCATCGATGATGCGATCGCCGCAGAGACTGCGCGCGAGAAGGCAGACGAGAGAATGAACACCCTGATTTTGGCCACAGAAGCGGCTAGAGTGCCGCCGACCATGAGTCCCGAAACCATCTATGTCGCGCCCTTGAGCCTCGTCGAGGCCACGGTCGCAGACGCCAAGGTCAGCCATTTGGTGACGCTGATCAACGGCGATACAGCCATTCCGACGCCATCCGGAATTGGCCCCGACCGGCATCTCAGGCTCGCCATGAACGATATCTGCGAACCGCAGCCCGGCCTCGTGCTTCCCTGCGTCAGCCACGTCGGCGATCTCATAAGGTTCACGCGGGAGTGGGACCGGCAGGCGCCGCTCCTCATCCATTGCTGGGCCGGGATCAGCCGTTCGACCGCAGCCGCCTACATCGCGCTTTGCGCGCTCAATCGGGAAGGCACCGAGCATGAGCTCGCCTGGGCGCTTCGCCGCGCCTCGCCCACAGCCTACCCCAATCGCCTCTTGGTGGCGCTCGCCGATGAGGCCTTGGCGCGGGACGGGCGCATGATCGCCGCGGTCGAGGACATCGGCCGCGGGCAGATCGCGGAGGAAGCCGACGTGTTCTCATTGCGTGCGCTCCTTGCCGCCTGAGACATGGCCGAGCCGAGACGCAAGCCACCACCCCCGCAGGAAGCGCGCGGGGGCGATCCGCAGATCGAGCTCGGGCTCAACGCCGCCATCGTCACGGTCCGAGAGCGCCAACCGCATATTCTCGTGGTGCGTTCCGGCACGGCGGGATCCGGCGCGTGGGACGCGCTTCCCTTCGGCCCGTTCGCGCCCCGCGCCCATCGCACGCTCGAGATCGGCTTGCGCGAATGGGTCAAGCGTCAGACCGGACTCGATCTTGGCTATGTGGAGCAACTCTATACGTTCGGGGATCGCGGGCGCCATGCCGAGCCCGGCGGGGCGCATACGCTTTCGGTCGGCTATCTGGCGTTGACCCGCGGCGCGGGCGAGGAGCTGCTCGGCTCGCACTGGTCGCCCTGGTACGCCTATTTCCCCTGGGAGGATTGGCGTCAGGGGAGACCCGACATTCTCACCGATGAGATCGAGCCGCGGCTCAAAGATTGGGCCGAGCGGCCGCCGCTTCCCGACGAGCCCGCGCGCCCGCTCAGACGGCAAGAGCGGCTCAGGATCAGCTTTGGGATCGGCGGAGGCTGGGACGAGGAGACGGTGCTCGAGCGCTACGAGCTTCTTTACGAGGCCGGTCTCGTGGCCGAGGCGCGGCGCGACGGCCGCCCCGCCGCGTCGCAATGGCCGGCCCTGCCCGAGCTTGGACGCCCGATGGAGTTCGACCATCGCCGCATCCTTGCCACCGCGCTCGGACGGCTTCGCGGCAAGCTCAAATACCGCCCGGTAGTGTTCGAGCTCCTGCCGCCGGAGTTCACGCTTTACGAACTGCAAAAGACAGTCGAAGCCATCTCCGGCACGCTTCTGCACAAGCAGAATTTCAGACGTCTGGTCGAGCAAGGCGGCCTTGTCGAGGCGACCGGAAACGTTTCGACCGCGACCGGAGGGCGTCCCGCGCGGCTCTACCGCTTCCGCCGCGAAGTCGTGCTCGAACGTCCAGCCCCGGGCCTGCGCGTCAAGGCCGGACGTGGATAAAGGGAACGTCTCGCGGTGACCGGCGGTTTTTTTGGTGAAGTTCAGCTATAGGAGACGAGTAGGTGACCCCGAATGAAACGTATCGGAAGCGTAACGCCTCTTTGCGCACGGTCCTGGTTGTCCTCTCCCTTCTTTTGGTTGGGGCGCTGATTGCGGTGTCGCAACAAGGAGCGTCAAAAGAGCGCCAAATCGACAGCAAGCAGGGGCCGATCAAGGTCGAAAGGGTGGCCAAAGGACTCAAGCAACCCTGGGGTCTTGCCTTTCTCCCCGACGGGCGGATGCTGGTGACGGAAAGGCCCGGGCGCTTGCGGATCGTGACGAAGGACGGCGCGCTTTCTGAACCCCTGAAAGGCGTGCCCGAGGTGGTTGCCCGGGGCCAAGGTGGACTTCTGGACGTCGCGCTCGATCCCGCTTTCGCCGAGAACGGCCTTGTCTATTTGTCCTATTCGGAGCCTGGCGAAGGCGGCGCCGGAACGGCGGTCGCGCGCGGAAAGTTGGGCGACGGCAGCCTCGACGATGTCGAGGTCGTCTTCAGGCAGAAGCCCAAGGTCGATGGCGGCAACCATTTCGGCTCACGGCTTGCCTTCAGCCCTGACGGCAAGCTGTTCGTCACGCTCGGCGATCGCTTCAAATTCGATCCGGCGCAGGATCTTGCGAGCCATATCGGCAAGATCGTGCGCATCAATCCCGACGGCTCCGTGCCCGACGACAATCCCTTCGTCGGCCAGGAGGGCAAGCTGCCCGAGATCTGGTCCTACGGTCACCGCAATGCGCAAGGCGCCGCCATTCACCCGGAAACCGGGAAGCTTTGGGAGTCCGAGTTCGGCCCGCTTGGAGGCGACGAACTCAACATCCCGGAAGCGGGCAAGAATTACGGCTGGCCGGTGGTGAGCTGGGGAAAGCACTATGACGGCACCGACATTCCCGATCCGACCGAACGTCCGGAATTCGCCGACGCCATCTATCATTGGAACCCCGTGATTTCGCCTTCAGGCATCGCCTTCTACACGGGCGACGCCATTCCGGCCTGGAAGGGCAATCTCCTCATCGCCGGTCTCTCTTCGGAAGCGATCGTCCGGCTTGAGCTCGACGGCGAGAAAGTCGCAGGGGAAGAGCGGATCGCCATGGGCACGCGCATTCGCGACGTGGCGCAAGGTCCCGACGGCGCCGTCTATGCGCTGACCGACGAGGGCGGCGAGATCTTGAAGCTCACGCCGGCCCGGTGAGCGTCCTCGCGACGGGAACGGCCGGCAAGATCTTTTTCATGGCACAACGCGGGCTCTCACTTGGATTCTTCGGCGTATTCGGCCGATCGGCCGAGTTGCGCGAACTTGACAAGGCTCTGCGCTCGGTCGACCTGCATCCCAATCTCGTGCCTGAAGCGGTCAAGCTCACCGCTGTCAGCCTGCTGAAGGAGGCTGATCGCGAGCCGGAACCTGCCGCATACCGCGCCGCCGCCGAGATCATCGCCTATTGCATGGTCGGCAGCGATGCGTTCGCAAGCGCAAATGACGCAAATCTTGCCGCCAAAGTCGAACGGCGAATCGAGGCGGCGCTCGAGCCCGGCACGACGCTGGATGCCAAGCTTGTGCTCCTGACCTTGCACGCGCGGGTCATCCAGCCAAGCGTCGTCGAGGATTTTGGGCTCGAAAGCGGCGGTTGAATCTCTTGGCGCGTGCCGCAGAGTTGCCATACTGAAGCCGTCGATAGGGCCCTGATTTTCGAGGCCTCCTTCACCCTCTTTCGATTCGTCAAATGTCCGCGATCATCTCCATCAAGAACGTGTCGAAGACCTACGCGACGGGCTTCGAGGCGCTCAAGAGCATCAACCTCGAAATAAAAAAGGGCGAGATCTTCGCCCTGCTCGGACCGAATGGCGCCGGGAAAACCACGCTGATCAACATCATCTGCGGGATCGTCACGCCTAGTGCCGGCAAAGTGACCATCGACGGTCATGATATCGTGACCGATTACCGTGCCGCGCGATCGCTGATCGGTCTCGTGCCGCAGGAGCTTACCGCCGACATGTTCGAAACGGTGTGGACGACCGTCTCCTTCAGCCGCGGGCTGTGGAGCAAATGGGAGAATCCCGGTCATATCGAGAGCGTGCTGAGGAGCCTCTCCCTGTGGGATCGGAAGGACTCGAAACTCATGACGCTGTCAGGCGGCATGAAGCGCCGCGTCTTGATCGCCAAGGCCCTGTCGCATGAACCCACCATCCTCTTTCTCGACGAACCGACCGCCGGCGTCGATGTCGAGCTGCGCAAGGGCATGTGGGACAATGTCCGGTCGCTGCGCGACTCCGGCGTGACCGTCATCCTCACCACCCACTACATCCACGAGGCCGAGGACATGGCGGACCGGATCGGCGTGATCAACAAGGGCGAGCTGATCCTGGTCGAGGACAAGGCCGAGCTGATGCACAAGCTCGGCAAGAAGCAGCTCACGCTTCAACTGCATCAGGCGCTCGACGCCATACCGGCCGCGCTTGCAGGACACCACCTTGCGCTCGCAAACGGCGGGAGCGAGCTGGTCTATACCTACGATACGCAGGGCCCGCGCACCGGCATTACCGGATTGCTCACCGACCTCGCGGCGGCCGGGGTGAGGTTCAAGGACCTCGATACCACGCATAGCTCGCTCGAGGACATCTTCGTCGATCTGGTGAGGCGCGAGCGATGAACTTTCCGGCGATCGTGGCGATCTACAAGTTCGAGATGGCGCGCTGGGGACGCACGTTCCTGCAAAGCATCGTCTCGCCGGTGATCGCCACCTCGCTCTATTTCGTGGTGTTCGGCGCGGCCATCGGCTCTCGCATCACCGAGATCGAGGGCATCGAATATGGAGTCTTCATCGTCCCCGGCCTCGTCATGCTCACGCTCCTTACCCAAAGCGTGGCCAATGCCTCGTTCGGCATCTATTTCCCGCGCTTCACCGGCACCATCTACGAGCTGTTGTCGGCGCCAATCTCGGCCTTCGAGATCGTGATCGGATATGTCGGAGCGGCCGCCACCAAGTCGATCCTGCTCGGCCTCGTGATCCTTGCAACCGCCTGGCTGTTCGTGCCGCTCAAGATCGCCCACCCTTTGTGGATGGTCGGCTTTCTGGTGCTGACTGCCGTGACCTTCAGCCTGCTCGGGTTCATCATCGGGCTCTGGGCCGACGGCTTCGAGAAGCTGCAACTCGTGCCGCTCCTCATCATCACGCCGCTCACCTTCCTCGGCGGCACGTTCTATTCGATCTCGATCCTGCCGCCCTTCTGGCGGACCGTTACCCTGTTCAACCCCGTGGTCTATCTGGTGAGCGGCTTCCGCTGGAGCTTCTACGAAATCGCCGATGTGAGCCCAGCCGTCAGCCTCATTATGATCGGGGTGTTTCTCGCGATCTGCCTCGGCGTCGTGTGGTGGATTTTCAAGACGGGCTACCGCCTGAAAAGTTGAAGCCAATATTTCCCGGCTCGGCAGAGCCGTCTTCGGGAATTGTTTTATCGCCCTCCCCTCGTTTTTCGTGTCAATATCACCCATATTAGGTCTGTAGTTCGGCACGTTGCAGCTACGGAATATTTAGCAATGCCCCGGAATTAGACCTTCGATGAGAGGTTTTGTGCAATGACGACATTCGATTATACTGCTCTTGCCGAGCTTTATCCGGCCCGGAGCTGGAAGCGCAGTGCAGGACGCGTGACCTACAAGCGATTCGAGGTTGCGGCAGAGGCCGTTCGCTTCGCCATCGAGGAGCTTCCGTCCGAGTTTCTTCTCGGCACCTATCTTGAGGTCGAAGAGGAAAGATTTGACGCCCGGCAAATCCGCTCGCTTTATGAGAGCAAGGACTATCCTCTCCCCCGCGGGCTTGCAGGCAGCGGGGAACCCAAGCTGAAGCCAGCGTCCCGGAAGCGCAAGTAATGGACGCCGGTAGGGTCAGGACGGCGCCCGTGCAGACTTACGTCGCAGAGATTGACGGTCGGGCGATCTTCGCGTTTCGTGCCGTCGATGACAGCAATGCGCAGGCGTGGCTCGACGTCAATGCCGTCATGCGGCACGCGCTCGAAACGCTCCACAGCAATGGCCGCCGCATATGGAACGGGCAGGCGCAAATCCGCGCGCGCAAGGCGCGCCCCCATGAGGCGACGATTTGGAGCAATTTGAGCGGCGAGGTTGCGGTGGCGGATCCCGGTGAAGAAACGGATAGCATCACGGTGTGGCTGATCCCCACCTCGACTGGGCGCCACTTTCGCGACGCACCCTAAAACCAACGAGCCGCTCCCCGAAGGAAGCGGCTCTGATTTTACCGAGTTCGTCTCTTGTCCGGTTAGGGACTAAGCGATCTCGATCTTGCCCACGGCGGTCTTGCCGTTGCGGCTGTCTTGCTCTGTGTCAAAAGAAACCTTCTGACCTTCGATGAGCTGGGTGATGCCCGCGCGCTCGAGCGCCGTTGCATGCACAAACACATCCTTACCGCCATCCTCAGGTTCGATAAAGCCGAAGCCCTTTTGCGCGTTGTAGAATTTCACAGTTCCCTTGTTCACAGGGTAGTCCTTTCGCTGTCGTAGTGCAGTTGTGCTCGAGGCCGAGCTATGCCGGCCCGAAGCGTGTTGTCGATGTTTGGGAGGGTCTGAACGTGCGCCTGGCTAACAGCGAAGGCGTAACGGCCACATTGTCCGGCCAACCGTCGATTTGACTGAAATAAGCGTGGAGCGTGGCTTTTGCAAGGCCAAAGGTGCGTTCCGCAGACGCGTCGCATGCTAAGGTCCGCCGCGATGAGGGAACGTTCAGCCGACAAGCAAGGCAGCGCCGCGCCGGAAGCGCCCCAGCTCCGTCGCACGATCGGGCCCACACAGATGGCGCTTTACGGGCTCGGCAGCATGCTCGGCGCCGGCATTTACGGACTGATCGGCAAGGCTGCGGGGCAGGCCGGAAACGCCCTATGGCTCGCCTTCGTCGTCGCGTTCGTTGCCGCGCTGCTCACGGCCCTCTCCTACGCCTCGCTCGGCTCGCGCTATCCGCGCGCCGCAGGCGCGGCCTATGTCACCGAGCGCGCCTATGGCTTCTCGCTGTTGAGCTTCATGGTCGGGATTGCGCTCGTGTGCTCGGGCCTTACCTCGATCGCCACCCAGAGCCAGGTGTTTGCCGCCAACATCGCCGCCCTCTTCGGCCTCGAAGACATGCCGCTGTCATGGCTCGCGCTCGGGTTTCTCCTGATCCTCACCGGCATCGTGTTCCGCGGCATCCGCGAGTCGATGTGGGTCAACGTGCTGTGCGCGCTCATCGAGGCTGGCGGCCTCCTGCTCGTCATCGTGGTTGGCGCCTCCTATTGGGGCTCGGTCGATTATCTCGCGACCCCTGCCGTGCCCGGCGGCGACCATGCGGCGCTCCTCGTCATGCAGGCGACGGTGCTTGCCTTCTTCGCGTTCATCGGCTTCGAGGACATGATCAATGTCGCCGAGGAGACGCGCGAGCCTGAACGCACGGTACCGCTCGGGCTCATGCTTGCCATGAGCGGGGCGGCTTTCCTCTATATCGGCGTCGCTGTCACCGCCGTCTCGGTCGTGCCGTGGCCGAAGCTCGCAGCAGCGCCAGGTCCCATCACCGCGGTGGTGGAGCGCGCGGCTCCGTCCATCCCGCCGATCGTATTCACCGTCATCACCCTGTTCGCCGTCGCCAACACCGCGCTCGTGAACTACGTCACGGCCTCGCGCCTGATCTACGGCATGGCGCGCCAAGGTCTTCTCCCTGAGCGCCTCGGCAGCGTTCATGCCGCGCGGCGCACGCCGCATCTTGCCGTTGCCGCGCTCTTTCTCGTGCTTGCGCCCCTTGCGCTCCTCGGCACGATTACGGAACTCGCCGCGGCGACCGTGCTGCTCCTGCTTCTGGTGTTCATGGTAGTCAACGGCGCGCTCTTCATCTTGAAGCGACGCAAGAGCGAGAAACAAGGGCGCTTCGAGATCCCCCGCGCGATACCGGCGCTCGGCGCCATGGTCTGTCTCGTTCTGATTGTGGTGCGGGTGACGACGGGCGATTGGCGCGCGCCGGCGCTAGCAGGCGCCCTCCTCTTTGGCGCGCTCGTCCTCCACGTCTTGATGCAGATGAGGCGCTAGAAACGCTGGTCGCCCCTTCGGTTCAGCCGGCGCACGTAGGTGATGGTCGCCTCGGGGCGCTCGGCCTTCACCTTGAGCGCCGCGATCAAGGCGTCCTCGGCCTTGACGACGAGCCGGTCGCCTCTACCGTTTACGCTGATTCCGACCATGAATTGGGACTGCACGCCGAGGCTCCTTGCATGCCGGGATCGGCGCTCAAGCCTAGCAAAAGACGGCGCGTTCGCCCACGACTAAAGCTGCAAGATCGGGCCCTATTGAGGGATGGAGCCGGTAAAGCCGGGAGCCGGCGGCGGGGAGGCCGACCCAACCGTGCTTGGCTTTGGCTTGGGCTTGGGTTCGCTCTTGGCCTCGACGTTGTCGGCGACCGCCTCGGGCTTCGCCTGCTTGCCCAAGGCCGCCGCAGCGACCCCGGCATCGAGGCCATAAAGGTCGCCGAAACTCTGCAGCTTGCCTTCGGGGTCGGCCGACAGCGTGAAATAGGTTGTGTGCACCGGCACGCGGTTCCGAATGGCGACGCCGCTGTTGTAGCCCTTGGCAAGCAGCTTATCGATCTCGGCCTGCGGCACGCCGCTGTCTTCGGCGAGGATGATCGCGGCAACCTTGCCAGGGTTGGCGACGCGCGGGCAGTGATGACCTTCGGCGCGGACCTGCAGCGACAAGAGTTCGCGCTTGATGGTGTCGTGCATGTAGACCGAGTGCCGGTTGGGGTAGAGGAATTTCACCTTGCCCAGCACGTTCTTCGGGCCCGGCGCCTGGGTAAAGCTGATCGCGCCCATGTTCACCGTATTCCAGTTGATCGAGCTCGGATTAACGCGCTTGCCGTTATAGTTCACGTTGAGTTCGTGTTTCTTGAGGACCGAGGTGTTGCTGCCGAACATGCCGCCCCCACCCCTGAGGCGCGGCAGGAGATCCTCCCTGATGATGGTCGAAGGCACCGTCCATTCCGGATTGAAGACGATCGATTTCAAGTCTGCGGAGAAGATCGGCGTGGCGTAGACCGGCTTGCCGACGACCACCTTCTCCGAGTGGATGGTCTTGCCGTTCTTGACGATATAGACCATGAACTCGGGGATATTGATCTGCACGTAGAGCGCGCCGAGATCCTGCGGCATCCAGCGCCAGCGCTCCATGTTGATGAGGATCTTCTGCGTGTTGCGCGGCTTCGCGCCGGCCTCGGCTTCCGCGCGCGCCTTGAGCAGTGCTTGGCGCAGGCTGTGAAATTGCTCGTGCTTCGGATGCAGCGACTGGAGATAGAGAGCGGGCTCGGCCGCATCGGCGATCTCGGCGAGCACGGTCTTCGGATCGCGGAAGGTCGGCACCATATCGTTATTCTTGAGCTTGTCAGGGTCCGTCCTGCCGCCGCGCGCGTGACGCGCGTATTTTAGGATCGCGAGATCAAGCTCAATCTCGCCGCGTGCCTGCTCATCGAGCGAGGGGGGAAGAGTGCTGGACGAAGGCAGATCGAACGCGCCGCTCGCGAGCCCCCAATTGTCGGCCTCGAGGATCTCATCGATGGCGGCGAGGCCCTCGCGCGAGAATCCCATATCCGTCATCCAGACCGGTTCGCTCCGCCCGTTATAGAAAGCTTCGAGCGCGGCGATGTCCTCGGCCGAAGCCTTTCCGCGAAAGGCGGGATCGGCGAGCTTGGTGCGGATCGAAGCGACGATCGGCGTGGCCGCGGCCGGGATGGGCACGGTTTGCACTGTCGTCGTGCTCGGCGGCGTTCCCTCAGAGTGCCCGGCATCGTCGGCGGGCGTTGTCGCCTGAGGGGCCGGCTCGGCCGGAGCCGGCATCGAGCCATTTTGACCCGCGGCTTGATCGGCCGGCGCTGGTCCGCTCGCGTTCGGGTCGTCAGCGTCTTCCGCGGCCGCCGTCTCTTGCGCGAAAGCCGACGTTCCGAGAACTGCACCGAATAGGAGAATTGGAGAAGCCGCAGCAAGCGCGGCTACCCAGAACCGACCACGCATCTCCCAACCCCTCGTACCCTGCTCTAAGGTTAATCCGAGACCGGGCCGAGGGCCAACAGGATTTCGCCCGTGGATGGGCGCCTCAGTCAATCGCGGCGGGGAGCTTCGCGCCCGTTTTGAGAGGCCTCTCAAGGCGCTGGCGGCGGCGCCTCAGGCCCATTGAAGTTGCCGTTCGATACCCTATACTCGATGTGAGAATAGCTCCGGAGGCCGGCCTTGCGCCGGATGTTTTAACAACCCATATATGCTCATTATGAGCATTAACGTTGACGGAGATCGTTCGATGACGCGGCTTCAACACAGCGCTTCGCATAGCGCGCGCAAGACTGAGACCGCACTTCCGCCGAGCCTGTTGCCCGACCTCGCCTACACGCCCGAAGTCGCGCGGGAGACCGCGCATCTCTACGAGCGCGTGGCGCGCGTCATCCCGCCGATCGAGTGGCCGGGCTTCGCGCCCTACATCAAGGCCATCAACGAGCTTAAGCGCGCGCGCAACGCAGTCGTGCTGGCGCACAACTACATGACGCCGGAAATCTTCCATTGCGTCGCCGACGTGGTGGGCGACTCGCTTCAGCTTGCGCGCGAGGCGGCCAAGACCGATGCCGAGATCATCGTCCAGGGCGGCGTTCATTTCATGGCCGAGACCTCGAAGCTGCTCAATCCCGACAAGAAGGTGCTGATCCCCGATCTGCGCGCCGGCTGCTCGCTCGCCGCCTCTATCACCGGCGCCGACGTGCGCGCCTTGCGCGAGGCCTATCCCGGCGTGCCCGTAGTCACCTATGTGAACACGTCGGCCGAGGTTAAGGCCGAGTCCGATATTTGCTGCACCTCCGCGAACGCGGTTCGCGTCGTGGAGTCGCTCGGCGCGAAGCGCGTGATCCTTATTCCCGACGAATATCTCGCCAAATGGGTCGCGACCCAGACCCCGGTCGAGATCATCACCTGGAAGGGCCATTGCGAGGTGCACGAGCGCTTCACCGGCGAGGAGCTGCGTGCCTATCGCGAGTCCGATCCCGGCGTGAAGATCATCGCGCATCCGGAATGCGCGCCCGACGTGCTCAAGGAAGCCGACTTCACCGGCTCGACCTCCGGCATGATCAAATGGGTCAAGGAGCACCAGCCGTCGAAGGTGCTGCTCGTGACGGAATGCTCGATGAGCGACAATGTGGCCGTCGAGGCGCCGAACGTCGCGTTCGTGCGGCCATGCAATCTCTGCCCGCACATGAAGCGGATCACGCTGCCGAAGATTCTCGAGAGCCTCGTCTTCCTCAAGGAGGAGGTCACGATCGATCCTCGCATCGCCGAGCGTGCGCGCATGTCCGTCGAGCGCATGATCAACCTCAACCATTGACGTCGGCTGCCGACCACGGCACATCCGCGATGACAGTACATTTCGAGTTCTCCGCAAAAGCGCATGAAGGGGTCGTGGTGATCGGCGCCGGGCTTGCCGGGCTGTTCACCGCGCTGAAGCTCGCGCCACTGCCCGTCACCGTCGTTTCGGCGGCGCGGTTCGGCGAGGGGGGCTCGAGCCTGTGGGCTCAAGGAGGGATCGCCGCGGCGCTTGCCGAAGGCGACACGGCCGAAGCCCATGCCGCCGACACCATCCGCGCCGGAGCCGGCATCGTCGATGAAAGGATCGCGCTCCTGATGGCGCGGGAAGCGCGCGAGCGCATCGAAGACCTGCTCGGCTACGGCGTGCCCTTCGACAAGGACCTTGAAGGCCATCTCGCGCTCGGCCGCGAGGCCGCGCACGGCCGCAACCGCATTCTTCACGTCAAGGGCGACACGGCCGGACGCGCCATCATGCACGCGCTCACGGAGGCGGTGAGGAAGATGCCGTCGATCACCGTCCTCGAAGGTCTTGCCGCGCGCGATCTTGTGCTCAAGCACGGCAGCATTGTCGGCATCGAGCTTGCGCCGGCCGATGACCCACGCGCGAGCGGCTTCATTCTTCCGGCCGGCGCCGTTGTGCTTGCCACCGGCGGCGCGGGCCAGCTCTATTCCGTGACCACCAACCCGCGCGAGGCACGCGGTGACGGTATTGCCATTGCCGCGCGGGCCGGTGCGGCGATCGCCGATGCGGAGTTCGTGCAGTTTCATCCGACCGCGATCGATATCGGCCGCGACCCCGCCCCGCTTGCGACCGAAGCGCTGCGCGGCGAAGGCGCGCTTCTGATCAACGCACGGGGCGAGCGCTTCATGCGCGCGGTCCATGACGACGCCGAGCTCGGGCCCCGCGACGTCGTGGCGCGCGCCGTGCACCGTGAAGTGATGAGCGGGCGCGGCGCCTTCCTCGACTGCCGTCCGCTGGGGACGAAGCTGGTCCAGCATTTCCCGACGGTGGTCGCCGCCTGTCGCGCCGCCAGCATCGATCCTGTGCGCGAGCCGATACCGGTCGCTCCGGCCGCCCATTACCACATGGGCGGTATCCTGACCGACGCATCCGGACGGAGCACGGTCGACGGGCTTTGGGCTTGCGGCGAAGTGGCCTCCACCGGCGCTCATGGTGCCAACCGGCTCGCCTCCAACTCGCTGCTAGAGGCGGTGGTGTTCGGCGCCCGCGCCGCCAAGGATATCGCTTCGTCTTGGCGTCCCATGAGCCTCAAGGCGGTACGGCAAGAGCCGTACCGCTCCGTTGCGGCGGAGCGCGGCAGGGCCGAGAGCGCCGAGCGGAAGCTTCGCCTGGCCATGACGGAAGGGGCCGGCGTCATCCGCGACGGGACTTCGCTGCGAAACGCGCTTGCCACTATCGCGGCGCTTGAGAAGGTCTACGACCCGCGTCTCGCCAACATGCTGACCACCGCGAAACTGATTGCCGCAGCAGCGCTCGAGCGCAAGGAGAGCCGCGGCGCGCATTTCCGCAGCGACTACCCGCTCTCGGACGAGCGCCTCGCCAGGCGCAGCTTCCTCACGCTCGAAAAGGCCGAAGCCATGGCCGGGGAAGCGCGCGAGACGGCCGCGCCGGCACGCGGACGTCGCTCCGGGCTGGCCCGTGCAGCGCTTCCTGCATGAGCGCGAAATCGCCCTTCCCGCTTGCCTTGCGGCCGCTTCTCGTCGAACGCGCCGTTCTGGCCGCGCTCGACGAAGAACTCGGCGCGGCGGGGGATATCACCACCGACGCGACCATTGCGGCCGACGCCACCGGCGAGGCCGCGATTGTCGCGCGCCAATCGGGCGTGGTGGCGGGGCTCGACCTTGCCGAGGCCGCCTTCGAGGCCCTCGACCCCGGAGTTCGGTTCACGCGGATCGTCGCGGACGGCGGCAGGGTCGCCGAGGGAGGCAAGATTGCGACCGTCGCCGGCAAGACGCGCGCGCTGTTGAGCGCGGAGCGGACGGCGCTGAACTTCCTCGGACGATTGAGCGGCATCGCCACGCTCACCGCGTCCTACGTCAAGGCGGTTGAAGGCACGGCGGCGCGCATCGCCTGCACGCGCAAGACCACGCCGGGACTGCGCGCCTTGGAGAAATACGCGGTCAGGGCCGGCGGCGGCATCAACCATCGTTTCGGCCTTTATGACGCGGTGTTGGTGAAGGACAACCATATCGCCGCTGCCGGCGGTCTCGCCAACGCGCTCGCGCGGCTGAAATCACGCGCAGGGCATGCGGTCCGGATCGAGGTCGAGGTGGATACGCTCGATCAGCTCGCAGACGCGCTCGCGTATCCCATCGACGCCGTGCTGCTCGACAATATGGACCTCGACACTCTTCGCGAAGCGGTGAAATTGGCTGCAGGACGGGTCGTGACCGAGGCTTCCGGCGGCGTGACGCTAGAAACGGTGCGGGAAATCGCCTTGACCGGCGTCGACGTGATCTCGGTCGGCGCGCTCACTCACTCGCCGCGAAACCTAGACTCATCGCTGGAGTGGCAGAACTAGAGTCGTCCTCCGCAACCGCCGAGACAAGGGAAACGGCGGGTGCCAGCGTGAACAGCGAGGGCGGAGACTCCGGCGGCTGCGGCTCGCTCGGCTGCGGGGCCGCGGACGCTTCGACGAGATAAGGGTGCTCCTTGCGCTTCTTGTAGAAGATGTGGCGGCCGATCGTATCGATCCTGCTCATGTCGCCGGTCCAGTTCGGCCGCACGTAATTGGCGTGGTAATAGGTCGAATAGCCGACCTCGGGAAGCCAAAGCTCGCCCTTGGTGATGCGTCTCGCGATATCCTGCGCCCGGGCCCATTGCGCATCGTTGCGCGGATTGTCGGTCTTGCCGTCGCAGGTGAAGGAGAACTGGCAGCCTGGCGCCATCTGGCCCTGATAGACGACGCCGCAGATCGTCTCGGGGAAGAGCGGGCTTCTCACGCGATTGAGGATCACTTGTCCCACCGCGACCTGACCGCGCATCGGCTCGCCGCGCGCTTCGAAATAGATGGCAATGGCGAGGCAGCGCCGCTCGCGCGCCTCGAACTCGGCCTGGCTTTCGCCTTGGTAGCGGAAATTCAGAGCCTCTGGCGTCGGGTGATAGGCGATATCCGCGGGCGAAGGCCGCAACGAATCCGCATCGAAGGTCGAAGCTGCGGCCAACATCAGCGAGGTGTCGGGGCCGCTTGCGGGATTGCTGAGGGCGATTACCGAGGTCGTCGGTTTGAGCCGGTCGCCCTTGATCGCGCCATTGACCTCGCCCCGGCGCGAGACGGCGCCGGTCGTGGCCGGATCGCCGGTGAGGCTCGCGGCGATGAGCTGCTTGCCGGCCGAGGTCACCGTGTTGCGCGCGAGATATTGGTCGGCCCTTGGCTCCTTGCCTTTGGCGCGGAAGAGAGGGGCGGCCTCGCGCGGCAAGCGCTCCGGCGCGGCTTCTGCCCGGCGCGTCAGAGACTGATCCGAGCCCTTGCCAGCAAGATAAAGCTCGACTTCGAAAGCGACCGGGTTGCCGGGCACGGCAGCGACATAGCCGAGCGCAATGAGGGGGAGCGGCACGAGCGCAGCCACGGTGTGCCACATCCGACGAGGCAGGCGTCGGCCCATGTTCCCTCCAGTTCCCCGTAGTCCCGCGAGACTTGCAGGCGACGCGTTCGCCTGCCTTCCCGCTCCGTCCCAAACCGCAGGCATGAGCCTACGAAATGGGGCGTCCCCAATTCTTCACCAGGCAAAGATGGTGGGAATTCAATATTTTAGTTGTAAGTCCCCCACCGGTTTTGGCCCGGAAATCCCGTCTGGTTACCTTAACCGTGCCCGATAAATTAGAGCAAAATGTGGTCGAGGGCAACTTAACCCTAGTAGTCAGGTGGAAGCGCTAAGGATCGGTTACCGTAGCGCCCAGGGCCGCCTGGGCGGCGGCGAGGCGGGCAACCGGCACCCGATAGGGCGAGCAGGACACATAGTTGAGCCTAATTTTCTCGCAGAATCCTATGGTCCGCGGGTCGCCGCCATGCTCGCCGCAAATGCCCATCTTCACGTCGGGGCGCACGCGGCGCCCGCGCTCGGCGGCAATCTGCATCAATTCACCCACAGCCTTGTCGAGGGTGACAAAGGGATCATGCTGGATGATTCCCTTGTCGACATACTCGCCCAAGAATCGCCCGGCATCGTCGCGGCTGAGCCCGAACGTGGTCTGGGTCAGGTCATTGGTGCCGAAAGAGAAGAACTCGGCGCTCTCGGCGATCTCGCCCGCCATCAGGCAGGAGCGGGGCAGCTCGACCATGGTTCCCACCGAATAGGCAAGATTGGTCCCACGTTCCTTTTCGACCGCGCTGGCAACACTGGCGATGCCCCCTTTGACGATCTCAAGCTCGCCCTTGGTGACGACGAGCGGCACCATGATCTCGGGGATGACGCGGTCATGCAGGGCCTGGCTCGCCTCGATGGCCGCCTCGAAAATTGCGCGGGCCTGCATCTCGACGATCTCGGGATAGCTCACGAGGAGCCGCGACCCCCGTTGTCCGAGCATGGGGTTGAACTCGGTGAGGGCTGCGATCCGGCGGCGCAATCGCGCGACGCTCACGCCCATGCTTGCCGCAACCTCGGCGATGATGTCCTCGCTATGAGGCAGGAATTCATGCAGCGGAGGATCGAGCAGGCGAATCGTCACCGGCAGTCCCGCCATGATCTCGAAAAGCTCGATGAAGTCCTGGCGCTGCGCCGGCAAAAGCTTGGCGAGCGCCACGCGCCGCCCGTCCGGATCTTCGGCAAGGATCATCTCGCGCATGGCGAGAATGCGGGTCTCCTCGAAGAACATATGCTCGGTGCGGCAGAGCCCGATGCCTTCGGCGCCGAAGGCCCGCGCCTGGCGCGCATCGGCCGGCGTGTCGGCATTGGCGCGCACCTTCAGCCGGCGAAAGCCGTCGGCCCACTGCATCAGCGTGTTGAAGTCGTCGGATAATTCCGCCTGGCGCATGGGCACCCGGCCTTTGATGATCTGGCCGGTCGAGCCGTCGATGGTCACCACCTGGCCCTTGTGCAAGAGCACGCCTCCGGCAGAGAGGGTCTCGCGCTCGAGGTCGATCACGACCGAAGAAGCGCCGACCACGCAAGGCCTGCCCATGCCGCGCGCCACAACGGCGGCGTGGCTCGTCATGCCGCCGCGCGTGGTGAGAATGCCGACCGCGGCATGCATGCCCTGAACGTCCTCGGGCGAGGTCTCGACGCGGGCGAGAATCACGGTATGGCCTTGGGCCTTGAGATGCACCGCCTCGTCGGCGTCGAACACGAGCTCGCCCGAAGCGGCGCCGGGCGAAGCCGGCAGGCCCTTGGCGAGAACCGTCTTCTCGGCGTCGGGGTCGAGCGTCGGATGCAGGAGCTGGTCGAGCTGGCCGGCATCGATGCTTCGCACCGCCTCTTCCCGGGTGATCAGGCCCTCTTCGGCCATATCGACGGCAATCTTGAGCGCGGCCTGCGTCGAGCGCTTGCCCGAGCGTGACTGCAAGATGAAGAGCTTGCCCTCTTGCACGGTGAATTCGATGTCCTGGATATCGCGGAAATGAGACTCGAGCTCGGCACACGCTGCTTCGAGCGTTGCGAACACGTCGGGCATGAGGGCCTCGAGCGAAGGCCGGCTCGCATTGGCGGCGCGCCGGGCCGCCTCGGTCAGGGACTGCGGCGTGCGTATGCCCGCGACCACGTCCTGCCCTTGCGCGTTGACCAGAAACTCGCCGTAGAGCTCGCGCGCGCCGGTCGAGGGATTGCGCGTGAACACGACGCCGGTCGCGCTCCGCTCGCCCATATTGCCGAACACCATGGCCTGGATGGTGACGGCGGTGCCCCAATCGTCGGGAATATCGTGAAGCCGGCGATAGGCGATGGCACGGGCGTTCTGCCAGGACCCGAACACGGCGGCAATCGCGCCCCAAAGCTGGGCGTGGATGTCTTGCGGGAACGGCGTGCCGAGCTCGGTTGCGACAAGCGTCTTGAAGCGGGCGATCAGCTCGGCCCAATCCTCGGCGGAAAGCTCGGTATCGAGTTCGAAGCCTTTTAGATTCTTGACGTTCTCGAGGATCTCCTCGAACAGCTCGTGGTCGATGCCGAGAACCACGTCGGCATACATTTGGATGAAGCGCCGATAGGTGTCGTAGGCGAAGCGCCGGTCTCCGGATCGGCGCGCCAGACCCTCGACGGTGCGGTCGTTGAGGCCGAGATTGAGCACGGTATCCATCATGCCCGGCATCGAGGCGCGCGAACCGGAGCGGACCGAGACGAGCAGCGGATTGTCCTCATCGCCAAATCGTGCACCGACGATCTCGCCGACCTTGTCGAGCGCGGCATTGACCATCGGTTTCAGCTCCTCGGGGAGCTTTCGCCCGAGCTCGTAATAGACGGCGCAGAGCTCGGCGGAGATGGTGAAGCCCGGCGGGACGGGAAGCCCGAGCCGCGACATCTCGGCGAGATAGGCGCCCTTGCCGCCGAGCCTGTCCCGGCCCGCGGCCGAGCCGTCGGCACGCCCGCCGCCGAAGCTGTAGACCCATTTCGGCGAGGTCTTGAGCGCGGGTTCCGCCTTGGTCATCGCGTGGTCCATGATCGGTCCGCCGTTGTAGCGGTCCCCCGAACTTCACACAAACGGATGCAGGCGGGAATGGTTTAAGGGCGTACTCCCGAAGGAGCGCGAAATCGGCGATCGGCGATGAAGTCGCCGGTACCGATCAGCCTGGCGCGGGGCATTTCCTTGAGCGCATAGGCCCAGGCCTCGACGCTGCCGCCTTTGTCGAGTGTGACCTTGACGGCGATGCGGTGAAACAGGCCTTCGGCCTCCGGCCATTCCCGCTCCTCGCCTTGCGCGGGGGTTACGCCTTCGTATTTGTCGAGATCGATGAGAAACCTCGAGGCAGGCCTAAGAACAAACACGTTCCCGATCACGCGGTATTTCTGTTCGGGCGCGAAGAAGGCGCCGGGCCAAGAACCGAAATCGTAAAGCCGGCCCGGTGTCGAGCCTCTGCCGATATTCCGCGCAGCAACTCTCAGGCGATGCGCCATCGGATGCGAACTCTCCGCTCTCAGCGTGCCATAGACAAAGAGATGATCCGGCATGTCCTTCCCAGTCACTGCGGCAGCGTCAGGCTGCCGTCCTTACCCAAATCCCAATGCGGGTTGTAGGCGATCTCCCCAAACGGCAATGCAGAGGTGATGAGCGTGACGTTGGCTGACACCAACCCTCCTTTCGTCATTGCCGGGCTTGATCCCCGGATCAAGTCCGGGGACAGGCTCCGGCAATCCATTCCAATGGCGCTTCAGTTCGCTGAAATGTAACGGCATGGATGCCCGGATCAAGTCCGGGCATAACGAGGGAAGGTTTTCCTCTTTTCGACATTGCCGGGCTTGATCCCCGGATCAAGTCTGGGGACAGGCTCCGGCTATCGATTCCAACGGCGCTTCAGCCCGCTGAAATGTAACGGCATGGATGCCCGGACAAGCTTGCGCCCGGGCCGGCGAAGCCGGGCCCGGGTGTCCGGGCATGACGAGGGAAAGGTTGCTCATCCTTCGATCTTGGAGAAATCGGCGACGGTAAGCGTCGTTGCGCGAATACGGTTCAAGAGGCGCAAACGGTTGGCGCGCAGATCGGGTTCCTGCGTGTTGACGGTGACGAAGTCGAAAAAGGCATCGACGGGGACGCGGAGCTTGGCCATCTCCGACATTGCGCTTTCGAAATCCTCGCGCGCAATTGCGGAGGGAGCGGCCCGTTCAACCTCGTTGACGGCCTCGGCAAGGGCCTTCTCCTCGGGGCGCTTGAGGAGCGCCGAGTCAGGTGCCTGGTCGTAGGCGATGCCGTCCTTCTTCTCCTCGATGCGCAAGATATTGATCGCGCGCTTGGTGCCGGTGAGGAGATGCTCGCCGTCCTCGGTGTCGAGGAAGCGGCCGAGCGCGTCCACGCGGCGGACGATCATGAGGAGGTCGTCGCCGCCAAGGGCAAACACGGCGTCGACCAGATCGTGACGTGCACCCTGCTCTCTCAGATGCACTTTGAGCCGGTCGGCGAAGAAGCATAGCAAATTTCTTGCAGCCGCCTCGTTCAGATTCGCATCGCCCCTAGCTTGTTGGCGAAACTGCGCCATGAGCGGCAGGCGCACGCCGTTCTCAAGCAGGATGCGGATGACGCCGAGGGCGGCGCGGCGAAGCGCGTAAGGGTCTTTGGACCCCGTCGGTTTCTCGTCGATCGCCCAAAACCCCATCAGCGCATCGAGCTTGTCGGCGAGCGCCACGGCAATCGCAACAGGTTCGCGCGGCACCTCGTCGGACGGGCCGAGGGGCTTGTAGTGGGCGGCAATCGCGTTGGCGACGGCCGGATCCTCCTCTTGGTCGAGCGCGTAATAGCGGCCCATCACCCCTTGCAGCTCGGGGAACTCGCCCACCATGCCGCTCAAGAGATCGGCCTTGGCCAGGATCGCCGCGCGTTCGGCAAGGTCTGGATCGGCGCCGACGAGAGGGGCAAGCTTGCGCGCGAGCCCGCGCACGCGCTCGATCCGATCGTGCTGGCTGCCGAGCTTTTCGTGAAAGATGATCGCGTCGAGCTTCGGCACGCGCTCCTCGAGCGGAACCTTGCGGTCCTGATCGAAGAAGAACTTGGCATCGGCGAGCCTTGCTCTGATCACGCGTTCGTTGCCGGCGACGATCGCCTTGCCGCCGTCCTTGGCTTTCAGATTGGAAACCACGATGAACCGGCTGGCGAGCTTCTCTCCCTTTCTGAGCGAGAAGCATTTCTGGTGCGCCTTCATGGCGGTGGCGAGCACCTCCGGCGGCACTGACAAGAAAGCTTCGTCGAACCTGCCCATCAGCGGCACGGGCCATTCGGTAAGCCCGACGTTCTCTTGCAGCAGACCCTCATCCTCGACGAGCGTGAGCTTCTCATTCCTGGCGAGAGCGCGTGCGCCATCGAGGATCAGTTTCGCGCGTTCCTCGCCGTCGAGAATGACTTTGGCGGCGCGGAGCTTCTTCACGTAATCGGCAAAGCCTTTCACGGCGAAGGGCTTTGGCGCCATGAAGCGGTGGCCGCGCGTCTCCTTCCCGCTCCTGATGCCGTCGACCGCGAACGGCACGACCTTGCCGTCGAGCAAGCAGAGCATTGAATGGAGCGGCCGCACCCAACGAAGTTTGCCCGAGCCCCAGCGCATGGATTTCGGCCAGGGGAAAGTCTGCACGATGGCGGGAACGATCTCAGCGACTACCTCTGCCGTCGCCCGGCCGCGTTTTTCGATCGTCGCGACGTAGAAGGCGCCCTTCTTGTCCTCGCGCCGTTCGGCCTGATCGATGGAGGCAAGACCCGCAGACTTGAGGAAGCCCTTGATGGCGGTTTCCGGCGCATCGACGCGCGGGCCCTTCTTCTCCTCGCGCACGGCGGGCGAGCGCGCCGGAAGGCCGTCGACGACGGCCACGAGCCGGCGCGGCGTGGCGAAGGTCCGCAGCTCCTTGTATTCAAGCCCCGCGCCTGAGAGCGCCTGCGCGAGCAGGCGCGCGAGGTCCGCGCGCGCGCGCACCTGCATGCGCGCGGGGATCTCCTCGGAGAACAATTCGAGCAGAAGCTCAGCCATCGGCGCCGCCAGCCTCGGTCTTGAGCCATGCGGCGCAACAGGCTTTGGCGAGGTCGCGCACGCGCAAGATATAGGCCTGCCGCTCCGTCACCGAGATCACGCCGCGCGCGTCGAG
>DASUQP010000225.1:0-9203 GCA_036280475.1 Methyloceanibacter sp.
TGTTGCCCCATATGTTGCCCGGAAGAAAACCTCGGTCTCGGTTATTCTGCTAATGTTTTGATTTTCTTGGTGGGCGCACAAGGACTCGAACCTTGGACCCGCTGATTAAGAGTCAGCTGCTCTACCACCTGAGCTATGCGCCCGTTTTTGTCGCCTCTGCCTTGCCAAGGCGCAGCGTGGGATGACCACGTGAGGGTGCTCCCCTTAGCACTGCCCCGCTTGCCCTGTCCAGGCGCCGCTTCGCCGGTGCCTGCGCCAAGGCTCACCAGAACGGGCCGAGTTCCTCCCGCCTTAGGCGCGCCTCGCGATTGATGTGCGCGTTGAGCACGAAGCCCAGGCCTACCATCATCGTCAGCATCGAGGTGCCGCCATAAGAGACGAGCGGAAGCGGCACGCCCACCACGGGCACGAGCCCCGTCACCATCGCCACGTTGATGAACACATAGGCGAAGAGGCAGAGCCCCATGCCGGCGGCGACCAGCCGCGCGAAGGTGCCGCGGCATCGCAGAGCCATATAGGCAATGAACAGCAGAACGAGAAGGTAGAGCACGAGCAGCACGGCGGCGCCGATGAAGCCCATCTCCTCGGAGAACATCGTGAAGATGAAGTCGGTGTGCTTCTCGGGAAGGAAATTGAGCTGGGCTTGCGTGCCCTGCATGAAGCCCTTGCCGGCGAAGCCGCCCGAGCCGATGGCGATCTTCGACTGGAGGATATGGTAGCCCGAGCCCGACGGGTCGCGTTCGGGGTCGATGAAGGTCAGGATCCGCTCCTGCTGGTAGTCATGGAGCCGCGCCCAGACATGGGGCAGCACGACGATGACGCCGACGAAAGCGGCGATGAAATAGATCCAGCTCACCCCGGCAAGGAAGAGCAGTCCGCCGCCGACGATCCCGAACAATGCGGCGGTGCCGAGATCGGGCTGGTCAAGGGCAAGGAGGATGGGCACGCCGACCATCGCCAGCGGCGGCAGGACGGCGTAGGGCCAGGAGACTTGGCTCGGCGGGAGCCATTGGTAGTAGCGCGCGAGCGCGAGCACGAGCGCGATCTTCATGATCTCCGAGGGCTGGAAGCTGAACTCGCCCCACCCCAGCCAGCGCGTGGCGCCGCCGCTTTCGACGCCAATCAGGAGCACCGCGGCGAGCATGATGAGGACGACGAAGTAAAGGGGATAGGCCACGCGCAGCCAGAAGCGGATGTCGGAAAGCGCGACGGTGAAGAGGAGCGCAAGGCCAATGCAGTAGCGGACCACGTGGCGGCTGGCCCAGGGCTCGAGCGAGCCGCCCGCGACCGAGTAGAGCGCGGCGACGCCGACCAGCGTGATCGCGGTGAGGAGCAGCAGGAAAGGCCAGTTGAGCGCAAGCAGCTTCTGCTTGAGCTTGACCTGAGGCCGCTCCAAGCCTTCGGCGAACAGCGCTTTCATCGCTTTCGCTCCTTCGCGGCCTTTGGCGCTTCCAGATTGCTCGCAAGCAGCGCCGTCTTGATGGCGGGATCGCGCAAGAGGACCTCGGTCATGACGTCGCGCACGACCGGCGCCGCCGCGCGCGATCCGCCACCGCCATGCTCGACGACGCAAGCCGCGGCATAGCGCGGCGCATCGGCGGGCGCGTAGGCAATGAACAACGCGTGGGTCTCCCCGTACCAGCCTTTGAGGAAACCCTGGTTCTTCGCACTGATAACCTGCGAGGTGCCGGTCTTTCCCGCCATTTTGATGTTGGGGAGTGCCAGCACCGAGCGCACGGCCGTCCCTCCCGGCTCGTTCACCACGCCGGCCATACCGGCGCGGACGAGCTGAAGATGCAGCGGATCGATGTCGAGCGGGGCGGCCTCTGGCTCGGCTTCCGAGGCGGCAATCAATCGGGGGCGCACCGCCCTCCCCGTCGCGATCCGCGCGGCGG
Source organism: Methyloceanibacter sp. (assembly GCA_036280475.1). GTDB lineage: Bacteria > Pseudomonadota > Alphaproteobacteria > Rhizobiales > Methyloligellaceae > Methyloceanibacter. Next base: position 1,896 of record DASUQP010000225.1, read on the forward strand.
CGACCGCGAGCTGAAGCGGCGTGGTCGAGACATAGCCCTGGCCGATGCCGCAGCTGATCGTCTCGCCGGGATACCAGGGCTGCCCGAGTGTCCTTCGCTTCCACTTCGTGTCGGGGATGATGCCCGGCTTTTGCCCCGCCAATCCGATCTCGTGGATCTGCCCAAGCCCGAGCTTGCGCGACATGACGGCAAGGCGATCGATGCCCACGCGCTTCACCGTCTCGTAGAAATACACGTCGCAGGATTGCTTGATCGCCTCGTGCAGGTAGACCGAGCCGTGGCGCTTCCAGCAGCGGAAGTAGTGACGCCCGAAGGGATAGCCGCCGGGACAATGCATGCGCTCTTGGGGGGAGATGACCCCGGCCTCAAGCCCTGCGAGCGCGGTGACCACCTTGAAAGTCGAGCCGGGCGGATAGACGCCGCGGAGCGCGCGATTCTCCAGGGGATGATCCACGTTCTTCGCGAGCTCCTTCCATCGCGCGAGATCGACCTTGAAGGAGACCTCGTTCGGATCGAAGGAGGGAAACGACGCCATGACGACGATACCGCCGGTCGCCACGTCGAGCACAACGATGGAAGCGACGCGCAGTCCCTCGATGCGCTTATGCGCGATCTCCTGCAGCTCTTGATCGACGGTGAGAACGAGGTCCTTGCCGCGCACGCTCGCCGTGGCGCCAAGCTCGCGCACCACGCGGCCATGGGCGTCGACCTCGTAGCTGATGGTTCCGGGCTGTCCTCTGAGCTCGGGGTCCAGACCCTTTTCGATCCCGGCCTTGCCGGTGCGAAATCCCGGCACCCGCATCACCGGGTGCTCGCCGATCTCGGCCTTGTCGGCCAAACCGACATAGCCGACCACATGGGCCATGCTGGGGGCGCGGGCATAGCGGCGATAGGTCGCCCGGTCGGTGCGCACGCCCGCAATCTGCGGCGCCAGCACGCTCAGCAAGGCGAATTGACGCCATTGGAGACCCTCGGTGACAAGCACCGGGAAATATCCGCTTTGGCGGCGTGCGGCCCGCAACACGCGGTCCTTGTCGGCAGCCGAGACCGGAACGATCTCGGAAATGGCATCGAGCGTCGCCGCCAAATCCTTGCAGAAGGCCGGGATGACGATGACGCGGAAATTCTCGCGATCTTCGGCGATCGCCCGGCCCAACCGGTCGTAAATGGCGCCGCGCGCAGGCGCCACGAGATGCGCGGTGATGCGATTGTCGTCGGAGAGCAGCGCATATTCCGGGGAGTCCAGAATCTGCAATTGACGAAGGCGCCAGAGGAGGAGTCCGAACAGGCCGGTCTGCGCTGCGCCGATCAAGACCGCGCGGCGCGAGAAGCGATGCCGAAGCTTAAGGGCGTCGTCGCGCGGCTTCACGTCAAACCTCGATAGAGCTTATGCCGGAATCTGCCACGCTTGATCCGGACGACGCCGCGCAGGACGACCGGGAAGAGCAGGATCGAAACACCGACGCCAAGGGCAATCGGCCACGCGTCGATCCAGCGGAGGAAATAGAGCGAGCCGAGAAGCCAACTGAGGACGCCGATCGAGACGGCGACCCCGGCCCATACCAGCCAGAGCCGGTTCCGATCCTGGCTGTCGCCGGGCGAAGGCGCGCGCTCGCCGGCATTGGCCGCAATCAAGGCCATGAGGGCCCAAAAGCCGAGCGGCCCGCCGCTCAGAATGTCGGTGAGGAGGCCGAGGAGAAGAGCGAGATAGACGGGGAAGGCCGTGTCGGGAAGCGTCCGCCAGCAAAACACCATCGCCATCAGGAGCATCGGCAGGATGAAAGTCGCGCCGGCCGGAAGCCCCCAGGGAATCGCGGTCGCGAGCGCCGCGGCAAACACTGACAAAGCCGGCAAATACGCGCTCATCGCTGGGTTTGGGCCACGCTTTCACTGGCGGGCGTACCGGGCGTTCCCGCCTGCTTGATCGCGCCAGTCATCTCAGGCTGTTCGACCGACCCGGTTGGGACCGGTGCCGGAGGTTTGGAGTCATCGGACGATGCAGAGAGTGCTCGGTTCAGAGAAGCGGTTGGCGGGTCGGTACGCGTCAAGGCGGGCGCGTCGAAGAACAGCACGCTCACCACGTCGAGCGCGCTCAGATCCGCATGAGGCTCGATTCTGTAAGCGCCGGGAGACCCCGTCACCACGCCGACACGCAAGCCTCGCGGCAGCACGCCGTCACTGCCCGAGGTGAACACCTCGTCGCCGGGATGGAGCAGGGCACCCTCGGGAAGGAAATCGAGCCTGAGCGCGGCGCTGTTGTCGCCTGAGGCGATCGCGCGGACGCCGGCATGTCCGACCAGCACGGGGACCCGGCTGCTGAGGTCGTTGAGGAGTAGGATGCGGGTGACCGAGGCCCCGGCCTCGACCGTCCGCCCGACAAGACCGTCGCCGTTGATGACGGCGTAGCCGACGCGCACCCCGTTATCGCGTCCAAGATTGATCAGCGCGCTCTGGAGAAACGGACCGCGCGCATCGGCGATCACGTTGCCGGTGGTGAAGTGCAAGGCGGGCTCGTCCACGGCGTTCAGCAGGGCGCGGAGTTGCGCGACATTGCGCTCGGCGAGCTTGGCGCGCCACTCCCACTGCTTGAGCTTCTCGTTTTCTACTTTCAGCCGGTCGATCTCGCTGAACGTGCCGACATAGGACCCCACCTGTGACGCCGCGTGGCGCGCCATCATGACCGGGGTCGATGTGGCTTCAAGCAGGGGCGCGGTCATATCGACGACGCTATCGCGCGCTTCGGTGAGCGCCGCGTGCCCGATCCGGCTCAAGACCAGAAGAACGATGCAGAGGAAGATGAGCGCAAAATTAAGCAATTCACCCGGAGCCCGCCAGGATCGGCGAGGCCTCGGCTTGAACGGAGAATGGTCCCCGCGCATTTCTTCATCTTTCCTCGAAGGTCACGCGCCGCCCGCGTCCTTCGTCAATCCGGGGCTTGCGCAGCCTGCAAGCCCTTCACCCGCTATCGCCGTCTCATGGCTTGACCAAAAAGTCAGACATGGTGTCGAGCTGCTCCAAAGCCTTACCCGTTCCGCGCACCACACAGCGCAAGGGATCCTCTGCGATCTTGAACTTGACGCCGGTCTCCTGCGAGAACCTGGCATCGAGCCTGTCGAGCAGCGCGCCGCCGCCCGTCAGGTAAATGCCGGAATCGCAAATATCAGCGGTGAGCTCGGGCGGCACGTCGGCAAGCGCCTGGCGTATGCCGCCCACGATCTGTTGGATCGGAAGGTTCAAGGCCTGCGGGATGTCGTCGGGCGTGAGCGCGATGTCGGCCGGGAAGCCGCGATGGAGGTCACGCCCCTTGAGATGGATCGGCATGCGTTCGCCGTTGGCCTTGGCGATGGCGCAGCCCGATTCCTTCTTGATGGTCTCGGCGCTGGTGGCGCCGATCAGCAAATTGTATTTGAAGCGGACATAGTTGACGATCGCTTCGTCGAAAGCGTTGCCGGCGCTGCGCACCGAGCGCGAATAGAGCACGCTGCCCATGGATAGCACGGCGATGTCGGTGGTGCCGCCGCCGATATCCACGATCATCGAGCCGCGTGCCTCGGTGATGGGAAGACCGGCGCCGATCGCGGCAGCGACCGGCTCCTCGATGAGATAGACGCGCCTCGCGCCAGCCGAAAGTCCCGCTTCGTGCACCGCGCGGCGCTCGACCGGAGTCGCGCTCGCCGGGACACAGATCATGATGCGCGGACTGCTGAACAGCGGGCGCTTGAGCACGCGGCGGATGAAATGCTTGATCATCTCCTCCGCGGCGTTGAAGTCGGCAATCACGCCGTCGCGCAGAGGCTGAATGGTTTCGATCTTGGACGGGGTGCGGCCAAGCATGCTCTTGGCCTCGTAGCCGACGGCGATGACCTTGCGATCACCGTCGCGCTGCTGCGTGACGGCGACAACAGAAGGTTCGTCGAGCACGATCCCCCGCCCCGGCACGTAAACGAGAGTGTTTGCCGTGCCAAGGTCGATGGCCATGTCCGCCGAGACAAAGCCTAAGAGCCGCGAGAACATACGCTCGCCCTATCTGGCTCCCCGCAACGAGCCAACGAGCCACGGAAGTGTGTGATGGGCAGGCGGCGACACCTTTGGCGACTGATTCTTGCCGTCACCCGACCGGCGGTATGTTGCGGCAAATCGGCCCTGGGGGCAATGAGTCGGAGACCCGATTTGAAAAAAAACAATTTGCTTGCATCGCTCCTTCGCGGGCGCCGCCCGGAAGGTCGTGGAGGAGGCAGTCCGGCGCGGCCGATGCGGCGGTAGCGTTAACGCCGCCCCTGAACGCCGGGACCCAAACGGACCGCTAGCCTTTGATTCTAGGGCGAAAATACCGGTCGGGCAGGTCGGTCCCGGGCTGCGCCCTCGTCATGGGCACGCGCCCTCCTCCGGCTGCCTCGCCGCGGCCGGCGGGGTCAGGACGCGAGCATCGACTCGGGCTTCCGCCGGGCCTCGCGCGCCAGCAACTTATTCAGGGCACTGACATAAGCCCGGGCCGAAGCGACCAGCGTGTCGGTGTCGGACCCGCGTCCCGTCACGGTCTTGCCGTCGGCTTCGAGCCGTACGCTGACCTCGGCCTGGGCGTCGGTTCCTTCCGTCACCGCGCTCACCTGGTAGAGCGGGAGCCTCGCCTCGTGCGGCACGATCGCCTTGATCGCCCTGAAGGTGGCATCGACGGGGCCGTCGCCGGTCTGTTCACACGTCTGCTGCTTGCCGTCGATATCAAGGGTGATGGTCGCCTTCTGGGGACCGCCGGTGCCCGCGATCACGGTGAGCGCCACGACCTTGATCCGGTCATGCGCGCTCGCGATCTCCTGATCGACAAGGGCTTCGAGATCCTCGTCATAGACGTGCTTCTTGCGGTCGGCGAGCGCCTTGAAGCGCACGAAGGCGTCCTCGAAGGCGTTGTCGCCAAGCTCGTAGCCGAGCTCCTTCAGCTTCTCGCGGAAGGCGTGACGCCCCGAATGCTTGCCCATGACAAGCGAAGACTCCCTCAGGCCTACGCTCTCCGGCGTCATGATCTCGAACGTCTCGGCATGCTTGAGCACGCCGTCTTGATGAATGCCGCTTTCATGGGCGAAGGCGTTCCGCCCGACGATGGCCTTGTTGTACTGGACCGGGAAAGCGGTCACGCGGGAGACGAGCCTCGAGGCGCGCGTCAGCATGGTGGTGTCGATGCCGGTATAGAACGGCATAGCGTCGCCCCGCGTCCTGATGGCCATGACGATTTCTTCCAGCGCGGCGTTGCCCGCGCGCTCGCCAAGACCGTTGATCGCGCATTCGACTTGGCGCGCGCCGGCGCCGACGCCCGCGAGAGAGTTGGCGACGGCAAGACCGAGATCGTTATGGCAATGGGTCGAGAACACGATCTTCTCGGCGCCGGGGACGCGGATGAGGATCATGCCGATGAGCGCGGCGAACTCATCGGGCGTGGCATAGCCGACCGTGTCGGGGATATTGACGGTGGTGGCGCCGGCCTTGATCGCGGCCTCCACGCAGCGGCAGAGGAAGTCATGCTCGGTGCGGGTCGCGTCCATCGCCGACCATTCGACGTCGTCGGTATAGCTCCGCGCGCGGGTGACCGAGGCGGTGACCCGCTCGAGCACCTCCTTCTCGTCGATGCTCATCTGATATTTGCGATGGAGCGGCGAGGTGCCGATAAAGGTGTGAATGCGGCCGCGCGCGGCGGGCTTGATCGCTTCGGCGCAGCGGTCGATGTCCTTGAATTGCGCCCGCGCAAGCCCGCAGATCACCGCCTTCTTGGCGCGGCGGGCGATCTCCTGGACGCTGTTGAAATCGCCTTCCGAGGCGATGGGGAAGCCGGCCTCGATGATATCGACGCCCATCTCGTCAAGGACCTCGGCCACCTCGAGCTTCTCCTCGAAGGTCATGGTGGCGCCGGGGCACTGCTCCCCGTCGCGCAAGGTCGTGTCGAAGATCACCACGCGGTCGCGCTCGGAGCGGCCTTTGGCCTTGGCGCTGTCTTTACGGGACTCCATCTCGTTCGTCCTTAAGCTTCGGGCCCCAGTCTAGCATGACTGGCAAGCCGACTGAATCTGGTGGATTTTTCTTGCCATCCCCTGAACGCCTGGCGCGGCCTCAAGCCCAGCGCCGTCGGGTGTTCAGGGGCGACTAAGGAGGAGCCCGGAGCTCAGCGGGCCAGCGGAATCGGACGCGGAAGCGTCAATTTTCGCCTCGGGTTGCCCGCGAACGTCTTGCATCGATCATCCTTCGCTTCGGCCGGGAACATAGTCGGCTGCGCCGCTCCGAGCAAGGCCATCCCCAGCGCCGTCAGGTGGGCGGGACCGGGGGCGCCGGATGCGCATCACGGACCGCAACAACTCGCTTCCGCCTGACCAGAGAATCTGGATTCCGAGGCAAAATAGGATGAAGGCCGAGAGCCGCACGGCGATATTGGTGCCGCCCGGCCCCAACAGGCGCTGGACGCGGTCCGCGTACGCGAAACACACAAAAATGGCGGCGGCAATCGGCCTCACTGGTCGAACTCGTATAGGAGCCCCGAGAGAGTCCGAGACTGATGACGACGGCGATGGTCCCGGGCCCCGTCGTCAATGGCAGCGTCAGGGGATAGAAGGCCTGGTCGAGGGGATTGGCCGGCCGGCGGCCGTCCGTCGAAGCTTCCAGTTCCTTCTGGCTGCCCTCGGTGAGGAGCTTCCACCCCGCGACGGCGACGATGATACCGCCCGCGACGCGAAGGACCGGTATCGAAATGCCGTAGAAGCGTAGGATCAGCGCGCCGGGCGACAATGAGCCGACAAGGACGAAGAAGGCGTTTCGCGCAACGCGCCAGGCAATAAGCCGGCGAACCTCATGGGTCACGTTGCCCGTCATGCCAAGGAAGACAAGCGCCGACCCTGGCGGATTGACGACCGGAAAGAGCGCCGCGAGTTCGAGAAGGAAGATGTTCAGTACGGAGTCCATGGCGCGGTGGGACAAACGATCGTTGCATGATCATGCGCAGATGTTTCCGTGACAATCCTCACATAAAATCGCCGCGGCGGCGTTTAGGCGAGTCCGCAGGCGGGGCGAGATCGCCGTCGGGCAGACTGACAAAGATCAGAACGCCGAGCACCGTCACGTAGAAGCGGAAGGCCGCGTCCTGGCCGTTCCAGTCTTTCGACTGCCACATGTCGAACCATTCGCCCGCCACCACCATGAAACCCAAGAACCAGACGAGGAACGCGAGCAGGCATCCGGCGATGACGAGGGTCTTGCCTTGGTTGAACGCGGCGCCGGAGGCGCTGCGCAAGCGAACGAGCTGGATGCCGCCCGCCAGAAACAGGAGACCGG
>DASUQP010000226.1:0-13049 GCA_036280475.1 Methyloceanibacter sp.
CGCGCTCGGAATCTAGGTTGGCCGTTCTACCGAACACGACACACATTACACTGATGGAAGAAGGCAATGCCATCATCCCCATGGTACACGATTTCCTCGACGCCAAATCGCAGAAACAATAAGGCCCGGACATCCGGCCAACGATTCCGCCGTGAGCTTCAACGCCTCTGCGACGGGGAACCATAAGCGATCCCAGCGCGGCGCGCAGACACTTGTTAGGAGGTCGAACATGCAAAAGCACAACGTTGTAGCCCACGAAGAATGGCTTATCGCGCGCAAGGCGCACCTCAAGAACGAGAAGGCGCTCACCCGGATGCGCGATCTCGTCGCGGCGGAGCGGCGGACGCTTCCCTGGACGAAGATCGAGAAGCGATGATACGTCTTCGATTCGCCGGACGGAAAGAAGACGCTCGCCGATCTCTTCGGCAGGAACGATCAGCTCGTCATCTATCACTTCATGTTCGGCCCCGACTGGGACGCAGGCTGCCCGAGCTGCTCGCTCGTGGCCGACCGCGCCGAGGGCGCCCTCGTCCATCTCGAGAATCACGGCGTGAGCTATGTCCGCGTTGCGCGGGCGCCGCTCGCAAAGATTGAGGCCTACAGGAAGCGCATGGGCTGGACGGGCAAATGGGTGTCGTCTTGCGGCTCCGACTTCAATTTCGACTTCCACGTCTCCTTCACGCCGGACGCGCTCGCAAGCGGGAAGATCGAATACAACTATGCGACCATCACCGATCCAAAATACCACCACGACGAGCTGCCGGGCCATAGCGTGTTCTTCAAGGACACGAACGGCGATGTGTTCCACACCTACTCCAGCTACGCGCGCGGCAACGAGGAGGTGATCGGCGCCTTCATCTATCTCGACATGACGCCGAGGGGCCGCAACGAAAAACAGATCATGGATTGGGTGCGGCGGCACGACGAGTACGAAGACGCCCCGAAATCCGATTCCTGCTGCGGGGAGGCCAAGCAGACGAGCGCCGCATAGCCGTCGCGTCACGTTCAGGAACAATCGCCAAGTCTTGGAGGAGGCCATGCCGATCGCTTCCCAGAAGATCAATCCATGCTTGTGGTTCGATACCGAAGCCGAGGACGCGGCGCGGTTCTACTGCTCGATCTTCAAGAACTCGAAGGTGGGCACGATCAGCCGCTATTGCAGCGAGGGAAAAGAGATCCACGGCAAGGACGCGGGCTCGGTCATGGCGGTCGAGTTCGAGCTCGACGGCCAGAGATTTGCCGCGCTGAACGGCGGCCCGCAGTTCAAGTTCAGCGAGGCCATCTCGTTCCAGGTCCATTGCGACGACCAAAAGGAGGTGGACTATTTCTGGAACAAGCTCTCCGACGGCGGCGAGGAAGGACCCTGCGGCTGGCTGAAGGACAGATACGGCCTCTCCTGGCAGATCGTGCCCACGGTCCTGTTCAAGATGCTGACGGACCCCGACCGAGCCAAGTCGCAGCGGGTCACGAAGGCCTTTCTACAAATGAAGAAGTTCGACATCCCCGCGCTCGAACGCGCCTATGCGGGCAAGAACTGACGAAACGAGAGGAGACACGACGTGACCGGCACCAAAACTAAACCGGACGCAACGAAGGCGCCGGCGTTCGAATTCTTCATCAGGCGCGCCTTCAATGCGCCGCGTGCGCGGGTCTGGAAAGCTTGGACCGAGGAGAAAAGCCTCGGCCAATGGTGGGGGCCAAAGGACTTCGAAGTCGTCTCGGCGAAGCTCGATCTGAAGCCCGGCGGAATCTTCCACTACCTGTTGCGCTCGCCCGAGGGCCAGGAGATGTGGGGCAAACTGATCTTCCGCGAGATCGTGCCACAGGAACGGCTCGTTTTTATCGTCTCCTTCTCCGATGCGGAGGGCGGCTTGAGCCGTCACCCGCTGCACGAAGGCTGGCCGCTCGCCATTCTCTCCACGGTGACCTTCGCCGACGCCGGGCCGGGCAGGACCGAGATTACTGTTCGCTGGGTGGCGCACGACGCAACGGACGCCGAGCACGAGGTATTCGAAGAGGGCAAGGACTCGATGACGGCCGGCTGGACGGGGACCTTCGATCGGCTCGACGCCTATCTTGCAAGAACCTGACACCGCAAGGAACGCGCCATGCATCTCAATCCCTATCTGACGTTCGACGGCAATTGCGAAGAGGCCTTCCGGACCTATGAGAAGATCCTTGGCGGCAAGATCATCGCCATGATGGCGCATGAGGGCACCCCGGCCGAGGATCATGTGCCGGCGGAATGGCGCAAGAAGATCCTGCACGCGCGGCTCGTCTTCGGCGACAATGTGCTGATGGCCTCAGACGCGCCGCCCGGCCGGTTCGCGAAGATGCAAGGATTCTCCGTGACGCTGGTCGTGAAGGAGCCGGCCGAGGCGGAGTGCCTCTTCAACGCGCTGGCCGAAGGCGCGACGATCACCATGCCGCTCGGCGAGACGTTCTGGGCCGCAAAGTTCGGCATGCTGACCGACCGCTTCGGCACGCCGTGGATGATCAATTGCGAGAAGCCGGCGTGACCGAACCGGAAGCTCCTAAGCGGCAATGGACAACCCGATGTCCGGCCTGACGCTCGCGGCAGCGCTTGGCGCCGGCCTCGTCGCTGGAATCTTCTTCGCCTTCTCGGCCTTCATCATGGCCGCGCTCGGACGCCTCCGCCCCGAGAACGGCATCTCCGCCATGCAATCCATCAATGTCGTGGTGCTGAACCCGGTGTTCTTCTTCGTGTTCTTCGGGACCGCCCTCGCGGCGCTCATATTGGCGATCGCGGCGCTTGCCGGATCGTCGCCGTCACGGTCGCTTTATCCGCTTGCGGGCGCCCTGCTCTATCTCGCCGGAACAATTTTCGTGACGATGGCCTTCAACGTGCCCTTGAACAACAGGCTTGCTTCCGCGAGCGCAAACAGCGCCGAGGGCGCGAGCGTCTGGAACACATATCTTTCGGCCTGGACGGCCTGGAATCATGTGCGGACAGTCGCGGCGATGGCCGCGTGCGCATCGTTCATCATGGTCTTGAGCGAATAGAAACCGAGCCCTAAGGAGAACGCGTATGCCCTATGTCGATGGATTCGTGATCCCCGTCCCGAAGAAGAAGCTTGTCGCCTATCGCAGCATGGCGCGCAAGGCCGGCAAGGTCTGGCGCGAATACGGCGCGCTCGATTACAAGGAATGCGTCGCCGACGACGTGAAGATGGGCAAACGGACGTCGTTTCCGCGCAGCGTCAAGAAGAAGCCGAACGAGACGGTGGTGTTCTCTTACATCGTCTACAAGTCGCGCGCCCATCGCGACAAGATCAACGCCAAGGTGATGAAGGACAAGCGGATCGCCGGAATGATGGACATGAGCGCCATGCCCTTCGACGTGAAGCGCATGATCTATGGCGGCTTCAAGGTGATCGTGGACGCCTAGCCGCCCCGCGCGACGCTTCGGTTGCGGCGCTGCCGGACAACGCCGGACCAACGTCCGATCAAAATTCAGGTATAGATCTCCAACCCTCGGGACGGACTGTTTCGCTCCGCACTACGGTCTGGTCGCGCGGGGCGCCCCTAGTTTTCGGGCGTTCGGCAGCCGTCGCGTTACCGTGTTGAACCAATGCAGGCTGGCTTTTGATGAAGGCGCGCATCAAATGGGTTGAGGACCGCACGTTCATCGGCGAGTCCGGGACGGGGCACAAGATCGTTCTGGGGACGGCCTTCGGGCCAGAGGGGCGCACGCCGGGACCGAGCCCCATGGAGCTTGTGCTGATCGGCCTGGGCGCCTGTTCCGTGTTCGATGTGGTTCACATTCTTGCGAAGGGCCGCGAGCCGATCGAGGATGCGTCCGTCGAGCTTGACGCCGAGCGCGCGCAAGAGGATCCGAAGGTCTTTACCCGGGTTCACATGCATTTCGCGGTGAAGGGGCGAGGGCTGGCACCGGAGAAGGTCGCGCGCGCCATCGCGCTGTCGATCGAGAAATATTGCTCGGCGTCGGCCATGATCGCCAAGACGGCCACCATCACCCACGACTTCGAGGTCGTCGATACCGCCGTAACATGAGGCATCGCACGGAAGATGGTGGGCGCAGGACAATCTCGGGACCCTCCAAGATTTAGCCACCACAAGGGGCCTCGACTGCAATACCCCGCGTCCGAAAAGAAGGGGGATGACCTTGGAACCCTGAGGGTGCGGATTGGTTGTGCGTGCGTCCCAGACGGGAGATGGAGGCGTATCATGCCTGATAGACCCCTTCCTACAGACAGCCGCGAAGCCGCGCCCGTGATAATTACGGAGTAGACAGCCGCGAGGCCCGCGCCCGCTTCAGTGATAATTACGTCGTCATCGGTATCGTGGCTGTATGTGTGCTTATGGCCGTTGCCCTACTTGGCGCGGGAATGTTGGATACCGGCGAAAAGCGCACCACGCAGCCAAGCACCCAAGCACCGGTCACCACGCAGTCGGACACTCAAGCCCCGGCCATCACGCAGCCGAGCTCTCAAGAACCGGCAACAGGTGAAAATAAAACACCGTAACTGGGGCGCGGCGTGGGGAGGCCAATACGGCCTCAGACACGGGCTCAACTGCGGGTTCCCGCCTACCCTTGCGGACGCTCGCCTCCAGGCATGCCTTCAGACCGGCTGCTTGTGCGTCTTGAGCAGGTCCGAAAAGCCTCCTCGGCCGGTTCCTGAAATGCAGATCCGGCGATGGCTTCCTGGCGAGAGTTCCGCCGAAATCTCGGAGACGAACTCGCGCGACCATGTTCGCAAACGAATAGGAGCGCCCGTGACGCACGGACGCCCCTTCGGCTAGCCTGAAACAGCCACATGGGAGGCAACTCCAGGCCCGTTATCTCAACCCGCGAGATGCTTTCTGGTTCACCTGCCGAAGCGAGCGCCGCTAGCGATCGTGGGCAATAAACTTATTCAGAAGCTACTGGCGGTTTGCCCTGATTCTCCTCGCCGGGAGCGATAGCCGCGTCTGGATTTACTCCGCTTTGCCCGGTGCCAGGGGGAGCTTGGCTGCAGGGGTGGCGTGCTGGACGGTACGCCCTCGACTGATCCCGACGGAAGGACGGAGAGGCATGCGCGTCACGCCGGTCCTCCATCGGAACGGAACCGGCACGCCACCCCCTCCCCCGACTCCCAAGCCGCTCCCAAGAAGGCCCGGTGTAATCCGTCGCCGCGTCCGCGTGGTAAATAAATCATTGATTTGCTTGCCGGAATGGTGGGCGCGACTGGGATCGAACCAGTGACCCCTGCGATGTCAACGCAGTGCTCATACCGCTGAGCTACGCGCCCGCTCAACCGAAGAACCGGTCAGGCTTCCAACGTCAGGCTTCTATATCGGTTGCGGCGCCGTCAAGGCAACCCGCGCCGCCCCTTCTCGAGGCAACCCGCGCCGCCCTCGACCAAGGCATCTCGCGCCGCCCGCAGAGGCCACCCGCGCCGCCTCAAGATCACGCCGCGAGCATCCGCTCCACCTGGTCGACCAGGTCGCGCAAGTGGAACGGCTTGGACAGGATTTTCGCGTCCTTCGGCGCATGATTGTCGGGGTTCAGCGCCACCGCCGCAAAGCCCGTGATGAACATGATCTTGAGCCCGGGATCGAGTTCGCTCGCCTTGCGCGCAAGCTCGATGCCGTCCATCTCCGGCATCACGATATCGGTGAGGAGAAGCGTGAAGGGCTCCTCCTTCAGCCGCTCGTAGGCTTCGAGCCCGTTGCCGAACGCTATGACGTCGTAGCCAGCCTTCTCGAGCGCCTTCACCAGGAAGCGGCGCATGTCCTCGTCGTCCTCGGCAAGGAGAATACGCTGCACGCTGCGCGCCCGTGGGTCTTTCGCCTCCATCCCTCGTCCCCCTGACTCTCGCCTTACGGCGTACACAAACTTGGTAAATGACTTGGTAAGCAACGCTGGCCGGTCCCGAGCGTACACAGCCCTTGGCCCTTCCAACCCCAAATCATCGCGTCTATTTGCTCTGGACACAAGGCAGAACACGCCTTGCCAGGTTCAACTCTGATTGGCACAGTTTACAAGCGATTCCCGGGTCGCAAGGGCGAACGTCCAAGGAACGGCCGATGAGCGGAAGCGAAGTTGAAGCGATCGAGAGCGAGCTTTCGCCGCCCTTCACGGTGGCGCGGCCCGAGCCACTGAAAATCCCGCTCGTCTTCAACTCACCCCATAGCGGCCGCGTCTACCCGAAGGCCTTTCTTGCCGCCTCCAGGCTCGATTCGCTGGCGCTTCGGCGCTCGGAGGACGCCTATGTCGAGGAGCTGTTCGGCTTCGTCACCGCGCTCGGCGCGCCCCTCCTCCACGCCCATTTCCCGCGCGCCTATCTCGACGTCAACCGCGAGCCCTACGAGCTCGATCCGGTGCTGTTCCGCGACGGGCTCCCCCATTACGCCAATACGCAATCGGTCCGGGTGATCGGCGGTCTCGGCACGATTGCGAGAATCGTTTCGGAATCCGACGAGATCTACCGCGAGCCGCTGTCCGTCGGCGCCGCGCTCGAGCGCATCAGCCGTCTCTACACGCCCTACCACGACACGCTGAGCAGCTTGCTGGCGGACGCGCACGGCGCGTTCGGTTGCGCCTTGCTGATCGACTGCCACTCGATGCCCTCGACCCCGATCACCGAGCAGGGAGGCGTGCGCCCTGATTTCGTGCTCGGCGACCGTTTCGGCACCTCCTGCAATGGAGAGCTGACCCGGCTTGCCGCGAACCAGCTGAAGGCGCTTGGCCATGCCGTGACCCTCAACAAGCCCTATGCCGGGGGTTACATCACCGAGCATTATGGGCGGCCCCACAAGTCCCAGCACGTGTTGCAGATCGAGATCAATCGCGCCCTCTATATGGACGAGACGAGCTTCGAAAAGTCCGGGGGGTTCGAGCGGCTGCGCGACGACCTCGAAGCCATGGTGGCCGCGCTCATCACCGGTATCCCGAGCCTCGCCGTGCCCCGGGCGGCGGCCGAATAAAGCCGGCACGACATGAAAAAGGGGCCGTTCGCGTGAACGAACGGCCCAAGTCTAGGGAGGAAACGCCCAAGGAGGGCAGCGGCACGGCCTGGAGAGCCATACCGCGTTGCAACAATATGTCATTGCGGCGCACAAAAATCAAGTGGATGGCCCGTTAAGCGCATTTCTGAAACAGTGATGCATATCGGCCACGAGGGCATGCGTCTTGCCTTGGGCCTCCAAAAACAAACCTGGAAGCCTTGACTCTCAAGGCATAGCGGCCTCAACCCTCTCCCGTGCCCGCATCTGACAACCCCGAATTTCAGTCCCTGCTCGCCACCGCGCATGCGCTCGCCGATCGCGCCGGTTCGGTCATATTGCCGCATTTCCGGACAGAGCAGGCCGTTGACCATAAAGGCGGCGATCTCTTCGATCCCGTCACGGCAGCGGATCGCGAGGCGGAGACTGCGATCCGGGCGAGGATCGCCGAGGCCTACCCCGCGCACGGCATCCTCGGCGAGGAGTTCGGCCTGCGCGACGGCGAGGCGGAATATTGCTGGGTCATCGATCCGATCGACGGCACGCGCTCGTTCATCCTCGGTCTCCCGCTCTGGGGCACGCTGATTGGATTGACCCGCGGCGGGGTGCCTTTGCTCGGGGTGATGGATCAGCCCTTCACCGGCGAACGCTTCTGGAGCGGCGAGACCGAGTCCTTCTTCCGCCATGACGGCGCGACCAGGACGATCCGCACGCGGCCTTGCGCCGATCTCCGTCAGGCGCTGATTGCCACGACGAGCACCGATTACTTCACGTCGGCGGAGCAGCAACGCTTCGCTGCGCTCACCCACGCCGTCCGCCTCCGGCGTTTCGGCGGCGACTGCTACAATTACTGCCTGCTGGCGATGGGGCATATCGACCTCGTGGCCGAGGCAGGCCTCCAGCCGTTCGACATTCTTCCCCTGATCCCGATCGTCGAACGTGCGGGTGGCGTGGTCTCCAGTTGGGATGGCGGCGATCCGCGGCCGGGCGGGCGCATCCTTGCCGCCGGCGACCCGCGCCTTCATGCGGCAGCGGTCAAGATGTTGTCGGGCTAGCTCGCCTTGCTGAGGGCGGCATCGCGGACGAAGGCGTCGAATGCCGCCCAGAACTGTTCGCGAATACTGTCCCGTTCCTGGAGAATCTCGTGGCGCGAGCCTCTGAGGACGATCTGCGCGCCTGCCCTCAGGCGAAGGGCGAGCGCCTCCACCGCCTTGCTCGATACGATCTGATCGTCGCCGGCGGTGAGCATGAGCACAGGCACGCGGATGCGCGGCGCAAATTTTTCGCTGTCGACGATCTCGATCGTGTCAAGCGCAGCCTTGAGCCAGCCGATGGTCGGCGACTGGACGGCGAGTTGCGGCGCGGCCTCGAGCACCGACACATTGCGGAGAAGGCGCTCGCGGTCCGAGGTGAGGCGGTTGCCTTCGAACGGCGGATCCTGACGGTGCCTGTTTGCGTCGCCGGGCACCGCACGCTTGCCGAAGCCGAGCAGGGTCAGCCCATCGGCAAGCCGCTCGCACATTTTGTGCGAAAACGGCAGCTCCGCGATCCTCACCATGGGCGCAGTCATGATGATGCGGGTGAACCAGCAACCGCGCTTGGTCGACGCCCTGAACAGGACCATGGCGGCCATGGAGTGTCCGAGCGCGTAATAGGGCGCAGGGCAGTCCGGCAGCACGACAGATTTCATAAAGTGGTTGAGGTCGTCCTCGTACTCGGCGAAATCTTTGATATGGCCCTTGAGCGGGTTCCTGGTGAGCCGGGTTGATCCCCCCTGCCCGCGCCAATCGAGGATCGCCACGGCAAAGCCGCGGCGCCTGAGCTCGCCCACCACCTCGAAATATTTCTCAATGAACTCGGCGCGGCCGGGAAGGATGCAGACCGTGCCGCGCCGCTCCCGCAGCACCGACTGCCAGCTGGCGAAGCGCAAGCGCAGGCCCTTGCGCGGCTGGATATAACCGGTCGAGGCGCCGAGCGGGATCGGGTTCTTGGGTGTGCCTATAAGATCCATTGAAGCGAGCGTAACCCCTCAAGCGCGAGCGCCTCGGCCCGAGCGCTTGGCGCATCCGTCACGACGCGAGCGCCCCTTATAGCAGCGAAGCGCGCGTGCGCCACGGTCTTCGGGCCCCTCATTTAGCCCGCGACCCAGCGATCCGCCTCCGCCGCCGAGAAGTGCGATTCCGCCTTTATATTCAGCACCCTACACCTCTTGACGCGACCGCCTGCCGCAGCCATATCACGGGCGCGCGAAGGCCCACACGGCTTTGCGCGATCCGCCCGGCTTGAACGACCTAAGCGGGCACAATCCATATCGCTTATCAAGGAGGATGTGTCATGAGGCACTTTGATCTTACCCCGCTCTATCGCTCCACCATCGGCTTCGACCGGCTCGGCTCGTTGCTCGATACGCTTGCCAGTTTCGAGGGCGACGCCCCGAGCTACCCGCCCTACAACATCGAGCGCGTCGGCGAGAACGAGTATCGCATCAGCATGGCCGTTGCCGGCTTCGGCGAGAGCGACCTCGCAATCGAGGTGAAGGAGAACACCCTTTCCATTCGCGGCGAGAAGCGCGTCGAGCAGGAGGACACGACCTTCCTCCATCGCGGCATCGCGTCGCGAAGCTTCGAGCGCAGGTTCCAGCTCGCCGACCATGTTCTGGTCAAGGGCGCAACCATGGAGAACGGCTTGCTGCACGTTGATCTCGTGCGCGAGCTGCCTGAGGCCATGAAGCCGCGCACCATCCCGATCGCCACCAAGACCGATAAGGCCGAGAAGCCGAAGGTCATCGACAGCAAGGCGGCGTAACGGCTGACTGGCGTAGAACCGACTGAAACAAGAAGGGCGCCTCCTCGCATGAGGGGACGCCCTTCTCTGCAAGCAGGTGCTTAGGAGAGTGACCTGCGGGGCCCCCTGCACGCAAGACTAATCGTCGGGGGCAGTGACGGAGCCTATCAGTCACAACTTGCGCGAGCCTTAACGCGCCGGCCGGAGGGCGCAAGGTCTCGTTAACCGCCGGCGCTCGCGCGAAGGCCGATGATCGCCCCGCTCGCAATCAGCCCGGCGAGATTAGTCTCGAGGTCGAATTCCGGCGCTTCACGGGAGGCGACAGCCGCGGCCTCACCGATCGGGCTCCCGTTTTTGAGCGCGGAGATGAAGGGAGCACCGCCTTCAGGCAGGCGGCGAATCTCCACTTGAAGTCGCGGCCTTGCAACGAGCGCATCCTCTTTGCCCGAAACTTGCGTTGGCGGCACGTCACCCGCCTGTACGTTCAGTTCGTAGATCGACACGATCGGATAAAGCGAGCGCACGATGCTGAGCGATGGGTGGAGCGCGAGCACGGCATCGGCGGCGCGATCGGTCGCGGCTGCGAGCGCGTGAAGCGGCAGCGGCACGGAATCGGCCGCGTGATAGGCGCTGTGCCATGCCCATTCGAGCGCGGCCATGTCGGCGAGATAGGGCACCGACGCCGCGGGTGGAAAGTCCGTAATGAAATTCGGGAAACTCGCGCCGTAGCGGATCAGAACCGCGGAGGCGGGCGGTTCGCGCTCGACATAGAGCCGGGCCATGGCGCGGAAGAATTCCTCGCCGACAAGCCGGGCCACCACCGGAAACCGCCCGGCGAGTACGTCGATCAGGCCGGAATAGACATTGTTGCGATAGACGCGGAAGCGCCGGGCCGGCACGCGGTCGGCTTTGCGCGCGAGCCCGGCAGGAACCAAAGTCTCGGCATCGAGCACGGCGCGCGCGAACGCGCTTTGAATTTCTGCAAAGCCGGTCATGGCTCAGGCCGTGCAGCGATTTGAGCGGCGATCGGCGATGACGCGGTCCGCCCGTTTCGCCTCGTCGAACAGAGCCGCCCATGCCGGAACGTCATTGTCCCACTCGATCAGCGTGGGTGTTGGGCCTAGGCGCGCGAGCGCATGCGCGTAAAGCGTCCATACGGCAGCGGCGACTTCACGCCCATGGTCATCGATCAGAAGAACGGAACCGTCGTCGTCGCTGTCGGCGGCATGGCCGCCAAGATGGATCTCGCCGACATGCTCGACGGGAAAGGCGTCGATGAAGGTGCCCGCGTCGAAACCGTGATTGACGGATTGGACGAACACATTGTTGACGTCGAGCAGAAGCCCGCAGCCGGTGCTGCGCGCCACCTCGCGCAGGAATTCGACCTCGTCCATCGCTGCATCGGCGAAGGCCACGTAGGTCGAAGGATTCTCAAGCAGCATGCGCCGTCCGAGCGTCTCTTGCACCTCGTCGATATGCTCGCACACACGCGCGAGTCCTCCGTGTAAGGCAAGGGCAAAAGGTCGTTGAGATAGACGCCGTCATGGCTCGACCAGGCGAGATGCTCGGAGAAGAGCGCGGGCTCATAGCGCGCGATGAGAGCCTTGAGACGCAAAAGATGCTCGCGGTCGAGCGGCGCGCTGCCGCCGATCGAAAGCCCAACGCCATGCAGCGACACCGGATAGCGCTCGCGGATAGCGCCCAGATAACGGTGGGGCGGCCCGCCCTCCCCCATGTAGTTCTCGGCATGGATCTCGAACCAGCCGATGTCGGGTGTGGTATCGAGGATATCGCGGTAATGCTCGGGCTTGAGCCCGACACCGGCACGGGGCGGGAGGGGTTTCAGCCTTTCGGATGGGGTCGCGGTCATCTTGCGGTTCAGATCCGAAGGAAAAACCCCGCCACGCCGTTACAGGCCGCGTCAGGCCGGCGGAAGGTCGCGCGTAAGCGCCTCCAGGCTTCCCTTCCGTCCATCGGGAAGCTCCATGGTCAGGCACGTTCCCTTCGGCACGAGCTTCCAGGAATTGCCCTGGTAATCGATCTTCGAGGTCCCGGAACAGGTCGTGCCGGGCCCTGCGGCGCAGTCGTTCTCGCCCGCCTTTGCAACGCCGTAGCATTTCTCCTTGTCATCGGCGGCGCCGGCGACCGGGCCCGTCGCCACGAGACCGAGCGCAGCGGCAAAGGCACAGCCTATGGCGACGCCCGACAGACTCCTCGCTTGACCCTCAACTTGATCCTTCATGGAATGCTCCTTGTTGGTGGAAATGCTCCCGGCACCGGAACTCCCGGCAGGCGCTTGTGGTTGCGTTAGGGAGTAAGTCTGCGCGGGCGCGATCACGTCAAATCACAGCTCCGCCAGATTGCGGGTCAGACGGGCCGGGCCTCCGGGCTTCTGAACGGTGAATCCTTCTTGTGTGCGCGTTTTAAATCTGTCATTTTGAGGGCAAATAGGACAGGCTTGCTGACCTTTGTCGCGGAGGCGGCGCAAGGCACCAAGGAAT
Source organism: Methyloceanibacter sp. (assembly GCA_036280475.1). GTDB lineage: Bacteria > Pseudomonadota > Alphaproteobacteria > Rhizobiales > Methyloligellaceae > Methyloceanibacter. Next base: position 12,255 of record DASUQP010000226.1, read on the forward strand.
TGGCGCGAAGAGTCACTTTGGTCCTCGCCCGCATCGCCAATGGAGGCGGCCAGCCGCCGAGGCGCCTGCTTCGTTTTCAGCGAGTTACGTTTCAGCTGCTACAGCACGGGCGCCGAAGAAGCGTTTTGGATTTGCGCGCGGGCGGCGTGAGCCGTAGCCGAGGTTTCAAGTGACGATGGCATCGCGTGAGCAGAAATTGCGTTCCTCGCCTGAGGCGTGGCCTTCGCCTCCGGCCGCGCAAGGACTCTACGATCCGAAGCACGAGCACGATGCCTGCGGCGTCGGCTTCGTCGCCGATCTCAAGGGACGGCCGAGCCGCAAGATCATCGAGGACAGCTTGCAGGTTCTGGAGAATCTGACCCACCGCGGCGCCGCCGGGGCCGACCCGCTTGCCGGCGACGGCGCCGGAATCCTCGTGCAGATCCCGCATGATTTTCTCCGTGCGGTTTGTGCGCCGCTCAATATCGAGCTGCCCGAACCCGGCCATTACGGCGTCGGCCAAATGTTCATGCCGCGCAATCAGGCCCAGCGCATCTATTGCGAGTCCGTCATCGAGCGCGTGATCGAAGCGGAAGGGCTCACCCTCATCGGCTGGCGCGACGTTCCTTGCGACAATTCGTGCCTTTCCGCGTCGGTGATCGCAACCGAGCCTGTGCACCGGCAGGTGTTCATCGGCCGTGGTCCCGGCATCGAGGATGAGACCGCTTTCGAGCGCAGGCTCTTCCTGCTGAGGAAGGTGATCTCGAACACCGTCATGGGCGAGACGGGGGGAAGGGAGATCGGCTTCTACACCGT
>DASUQP010000227.1:0-7933 GCA_036280475.1 Methyloceanibacter sp.
TGCCGGGCTCTGGGTCAACGGGCCGGGCAAGGTCTATGTGTCGGTTCCGGGCTTCTACGCCGCGCTGTCGACGCGGCCCTTCAGGGCAATCGCCCCCGACGAAACCTTGAAAGCGCTCGGGATCGGGTTCGGCAATCTCGATTTCGGCCGGGCAACGCAGGGCGATCCCGAGGAAGAGAAGTTTCGCTCCGCCGTGATCCGCTTGAAGCAGAAACAGAGGCTGTTCCAGGAGGATGACGACGGCGTGGACTTCGTCGGCAGGAGCCTGTTCAAGGGGACGGTCGCCCTCCCGGTCAACGTTCCCACCGGCCGCTATACCGCCGATATCTATCTGTTCCGCGACGGCGAGGTCATCAGCCGAAATCAGAGCACGCTCGCGGTCAACAAGGCCGGATTCGAGGGCGTGGTTTATCGGCTCGCCTATGCCGACCCCTTCGTTTACGGCGTGCTTGCGGTCGTGCTCGCGGTGCTGGCCGGGCTTGCCGGCTGGTACGCTTTCCGCCGCGAATAGGCTTTAGTCCGGCAGGAGCAGGCTCCCGATCACGGGATAGACGTTGGCGCGGCCCATCATCCACGCCTCGAGCCGATGGCGGTGGAAGAGAAGCGCGAAGGCCTCGTCGCGTAAGTTGAGCCCTCCGGCATAGGCGCCGAAGGCCGGCATGACCAGGCGGTTGCCGTCGGTGGCGAAGCAGCGCCGGCGGATCAAGGTACCTCGTCTGGCGATGCGCGCCACGGGGTGGAGGTGGCCCGCGATCTCCCGGGCAGACGCCGCAGGCGACGGCTCGTGCCGGAGCGTCAGCCCGCAAATGGTGAGCGTGGCGCAAACGGTGCCGCCGATGCTCGCGGGAAGATGCGGATCGTGATTGCCGCAGATCCAGAACCATTCGCGGCCCCGCTGGAGCGCGAGCAGAGTGTCGCGGTCTTCCGCCGGAAGACGCGCGGCGCACTCGCTGCGATGGAAGCTGTCGCCGAGCGCGACCACGCGCAAGGGCTGAACCGCGTCGATCACCCTTGTCAGCCGATCGAGCGTCGCGCGCGTGTCGTAAGGCGGAAGCAGCATTCCGAGCGCGGCGAAAGCCGCGCCCTTCTCCAGATGCAGGTCGGCAACGAGAAGCGTTCGCTCGTCTTCCCAGTAGAGGGCTCCGGCGGGAAGCGGCCGCATGGCGTGACCGGCGACGGCGAGATGCGAGCGGAGCGTCGGCGCCGTCTCCGGCATGAGATCATGTTTGGCGCGCAGCATGTTCCCCCAGTGCCTCGGCGACAAGTTCCTCGACCGTCTCTCGCAACAAGATCTCGCTCGCTTCGCCGGAGACGCTTTCGCGTCCGATCTCGAGCATCACCGGAACGGCGAGCGGGGAAACGCGCCCCAAGCCAATATGCCTGATTCGTCCCTTGATTCGCCTCAAGAAATCGCCGAGGCGATAGACGTCGATCAGCCCGGTCGCGGCATCGGCGAAGGCGGCTTTCAGCAAAATGTGGCCGGGCTCGTGCTGGCGCAGCACGTCGTAGATCAGATCGGAGGACGCCGTCATCTGCCGCCCGGTCTTCTCCTGCCCGGGATGCCGCCGCTCGATCAATCCCGAGATGATGGCGCAGACCCTGAAGGAGCGCTTCATCAGGCTCGACTCGGCGAGCCAGGCGTCGAGATCGTCGCCGAGCATGTCCTCGTCGAAGAGTTGCGCAAGATCGAGGCGTCCGTCACGCACCATCGCGCCGATATCGTTTAAACCCCAGACGGCAAGCGCATATTCGTTGGCGACGAAGCCGAGCGGCGCTGCGCGCGCCCGTTCGAGCTGCCGCGTGAGCAGCATGCCGAGGCTCTGATGGGCGAGCCTGCCCTCGAACGGGTAGCAGACGAGATAATGTCGCGCGCCGCGTGGAAAGGTCTCGACCAGGATCTCCTGTGGTCCGGGAACGACCGAGAACTCGGCTTGCAGGCGGAGCCAATCCGAGACCTGATCGGGAAGGCGCCGCCAGTGTTGGCCGTCGGCGATCAGGCCCCGCACGCGCTCGGCGAGATAGGTCGAGAGCGGGAATTTGCCGCCTTCATAGGCCGGTATTTTCGGCTCTGTCGCGTGCGTGCGGGTGACGATGGCGTCGGTCTCGCGCAAGCCCTCGAAGCGCAGCACTTCGCCGGCGAAGATGAAGGTATCGCCGGGCATGAGTTGCTCGATGAAATATTCCTCGACCTCGCCGAGCACGCGGCCTGCGGCAAGCATATGCGAGGGCTTGAGCGCCCCGCCCCTGCCCCGCGCGAGCCGCACGCGCAGCATCGGCGCCTCGACGATGGTCCCGACATTGAGCCGGTATTGTTGCGCAATGCGGGGATGGGCGAGGCGGTACTGCCCCTCTGGCGTTCGTTTCAGCTTGGCGTAGCGCTCGTAGTTCGCGAGCGCGTAGCCGCCGGTCGCCACGAATTGCACCACCTGGTCGAAACCCTCGCGCAAGAGACCCTGGTAGGGCGCAGCACTGGTCACCTCGCGATAGAGACGATCTTCATCGAACGGACCGGCGCAGGCCGTGCCGAGCACGTGCTGGGCGAGCACGTCGAGCGCGCCCGGCCGCAACGGGGGCGTATCCTGCGCCCCCTCCGCCGCCGCCTCGAGCGCCGCCTGGCACTCGATCACCTCGAAGCGGTTGGCCGGCACCAGCAGTGCCTTGCTCGGCTCGTCGAGCCGGTGATTGGCCCTGCCGATGCGCTGCGCAAGCCGGCTCGCACCTTTCGGCGCGCCGACATTGATGACGAGATCGACATCGCCCCAGTCGATGCCGAGATCGAGCGTCGAGGTGCAAACAACGGCGCGAAGCTTGCCTTGAACCATCGCCGCTTCGACCTTCCGCCGCTGCGCCACGTCGAGCGAGCCGTGATGGAGCGCGATCGGAAGATTCGCGTCGTTATGGCGCCACAGCCCGTTGAACAGCATCTCGGCCTGCGAGCGCGTGTTGACGAACACGAGCGACATACGGTGGGCCTCGATCGCTGCGTAGATCTCGGTTAGCGCATAGCGCGCCGAGTGCCCGGCCCAGGGCAGCGCGGCATCGGAACGCAGTATCGAGATGTCGGCCCGCGCGCCCTCGCCCGCCACCACGATCTCGGCCAGCCGCGTCGCCGCCTTCCCCCGATGCGGCATAAGATAGGCCGCAAGCTCGTAAGGCCGCGCGACGGTGGCGGAAAGGCCGATGGCGGTGAGACCGGGCGACAGCGTCCTGAGCCGCGCGAGATCGAGCGCCAAGAGGTCGCCGCGCTTGCTCGAGGCGAGAGCGTGCAGCTCGTCGAGGATGACGAAATTGAGCGCGCCGAACAGATCGGCCGCGCTTCTGTGCGACAGCATGAGCGCGATCTGCTCCGGGGTGGTGAGCAAGATGTGGGGCGGGAGCAAGCGCTGGCGCGCGCGGCGCGAGGGTGGCGTGTCTCCCGTGCGGGTTTCGAGCTTGATTGGCAGATCCATCTCGGCCACGGGCGTGGCAAGGTTCCGCGCGATATCGACGGTGAGCGCCTTGAGCGGCGAGACGTAGAGGGTGTGGATCGCCGTTTCCGGCGCTGGCCGCGCCGGCCGGCGCGCGAGGTCCGTCAGGGAAGGCAGGAAGCCCGCCAGCGTCTTGCCGCCGCCGGTCGGCGCGATCAGGAGCGTGTCGCGGCCCGCCCCGGCCTGCGCGAGCAGCGCCAGTTGATGGGCATGGGGCTGCCAGCCGCGCGCCTTGAACCAGGAGGCGAAGGGCTCGGGCAGCGCCCTTGGCGCCTCGGCGAACAGGCTCTCGCTTGCGCTCATCCACACTGTCTTGACCTTCTCCCCCCTTCGCACCAATTCTGGCGTAATTCGAGTCGAAGCTCGTGGGTCTTGGCTCCTCGCGCCGAGCCTCCTCAAGCGGAAGGGAGAGCGAAGAGATGGAACGGTTTTTTGGCGGCAATCCGGCCCTCGTTCTCCTCAGACTGGCTTTGCTCTCCCTCATTGTGGGCGTGATGCTGGCTGCGCTGGGATTCAGCCCCTACGAGATCATCGACAGCATCGCGCGGCTTGTCGAGCGCATCTATGACCTCGGCTTCGAGGCGGTCGAGAAGGCGATCCGCTACTTCCTGCTCGGCGCTGTGATCGTGTTCCCGATATGGCTGGTGGTGCGGCTGTTCAAATTCGCCGGCCGGGCCGAACGCGATCTGGTCGACCCCACCTCGCCCAAGCGGGAAGCCTGAGCCGCTCTAGAGGATCGCCAGCACACGCTCGGGAGGCCTTAGCGAAAGCCCTCGTTCGTCATGCCCGGACTTGATCCGGGCACCCATTCGTGACCTCCGATCCAAGCCGCTCGCGCCAAGTTGAGGGCTCAATGGAATGGATTGCCGGAGCCTGTCCCCGGACTCGATCCGGGGATCAAGCCCGGTAATGACGAACTCGTGGATGCCCGGCACTTCGCCCGGGCATGACGGGATAACTGTATCACTCTGGCGAATTCGCCCATTCCTCGGCGCGAACACCGATCAATGGTCCCAGATCTTTGGCGCCGGCGTGCTCAATGGCCGCGATCAGCGCCTGCTTCATGCGGCCGATGAGCGAGGGTCCTTCGAACACGAGGCCGGTATAGAGCTGGACGAGCGAGGCGCCTGCCTCGATCTTGGCGAGCGCGCTCGCGCCCGAATCGATGCCGCCGACGCCGATCAGCGGCAGCCTGCCTTCGGTCAGCCGGTAAACCCGCGCCAGCATCCGCGTGGCGCGGGCGAAGAGCGGTCGCCCCGAAAGGCCGCCGGCCTCCTTGGCGAAGGAGACATCGCCGAGTCCCTCCCGCGACAGCGTGGTGTTCGACACCACGATCCCATCGGCCCCATGATCGAGGATCACTCGCACGATCTCCGGCAGGTCCTCGTCCACAAGATCGGGCGCAAGCTTGACCAGGAGCGGGGGCTTGCCGACCGAAGCCGCGCGTGCGTCTTGCACGCGCTTGAGCAGCAGAGCGAGCGCCTCCGGCGCCTGGAGATCGCGCAAACCCGGCGTGTTGGGCGATGAGATGTTGACGGTGAAATAGTTCGCGACGGGCGCCATGTGCGCGATCCCTTCGGCATAGTCGCCGATGCGATCCGTGCTGTCGCGCCCCGCCCCGAGATTGACGCCGACGATCCCGCCCGAGCCGCCCTTCAGCCGGGCAAGGGCCGCCTCCTGCCCGTCATTATTGAAGCCGAGCCGGTTGATGATGGCGCGGTCTTGGCCTGAGCGGAAGATGCGGGGGCTTGGGTTGCCGCTTTGCGCCCGCGGCGTCAGCGTGCCCACCTCGACGAAACCGAATCCCATGCCTAGAAGCTCGCGCGCGACGCGAGCGCTTTTATCGAAGCCCGCAGCCATGCCGATCGGGTTGGGAAAGTCGAGGCCGAACAGATGCTGCCTGAGCCGCTTGTCGTCCGGCGCATCAGAACGCGGGTACAGTCCAAGCTCGAGGCTTTTGACGGCGAGATCGTGCGCCCGCTCCGGATCGAGCGCGAACAGGAGCGCCTGCCCGAGACCGAACAGAGCGTTCACGCGAAAACTCCTTCCGGCAAGCTGTGAACGCCGTCCTCACCGAGACTAGGTCTTTCGGTCCACAGCACGGCGGCAAGATCGAGCGGCGCGTAGAGATGCGGCTCGGTGAAAATTTTATAGACGGGACTTGCCATCGAGCTCGCCCTTGAGCGCCTTGGCGATAAGGGAGCGGGTCTCCGCGATGCCGTAAAGCTCGACGAAGGAGCCGAAGCGCGGGCCTTGATCTTGACCGAGCAGCACCGCGTAGAGCGCTCCGAACCAGTCGCGCAAAGGCTCGAAGCCATGCTCCTTGCCGACCGCGTAGACTTGCGCCTGGATCTCTTCGGCGGGCAGCCCTGGCGGCATCTTCGCAAGTCGCGCGTCGAGATCGAGGAGCGCCGCCCGTTCCTTTTCGTTCGGCGCGCGATAGCGCTTCGCCGGCTTCACGAAATCGTGGAAGTAGCGGATGGCATAAGTGACGAGCTGGTCGAGCAGCGGATGCGCTTCCGGAGTCGCCTCGGGCGCATAGCGGCGGATGAAGCCCCACAGCACTTCGCGATCCTCAGAGTTCGAGGCGGACGCGAGGTTGAGCAGAAGCGCGAAGCTGATGGGAAGCTCGGCCTCTGGCGGCGCGCCTTGATGGATATGCCAGACCGCGTTCATCAGCCGCGCCGCGGGCTCTTCTTTCCGGTAGGCGGCGAGATGGCCGACATATTCATCGACCGCGCGCGGGATCACGTCGAAATAGAGCCGCTTCGCCTTGCGCGGGCTCTGATACATATAAAGAGACAGGCTCTCGGGGCTCGCGTAGGTCAGCCACTCCTCGATGGTGAGTCCGTTGCCGCGCGACTTGGAAATCTTCTCGCCCTTCTCGTCGAGGAAGAGTTCGTAGATGAAACCCTCCGGAGGCTGCGCCCCAAGGACGCGGCAGATCTGGCTCGAGAGCCTGACCGAGTCGATCAGGTCCTTTCCCGCCATCTCGTAATCGACGCCGAGCGCGGCCCAGCGCATGGCCCAGTCGGCCTTCCATTGCAGCTTGCATCTGCCGCCCGTCACCGGAACTTGCGTGAGCTTGCCCGTGCCGGGGTCCTTGTACAAAACCACGCCGGCGGCAACGTCGCGATCGATGATGGGGACCTGAAGCACCTGCCCGGTGGTCGGCGAGATCGGCAGGAACGGACTATAGGTGGCGCGGCGATCAGGGCCGAGCGTCGGCAGGATCACGTCTCTCACCGCATCGTAATGCTCGAGCACCTTGCGCAGCACGGCGTCGAAGCGTCCGCTCGTGTAGCACGACGTGGCGGAGAGGAACTCGTAGTCGAACCCGAACGTGTCGAGGAAGGCCCTGAGCCTTGCATTGTTGTGATGGCCGAAGCTCGCGTGTTCGCCGAACGGGTCCGGCACCTGCGTCAGCGGCTTGCCGAGATGCTCGGCCACCATCTCCTTGTTGGGGATGTTGTCGGGCACCTTCCTCAACCCGTCCATGTCGTCGGAGAAGCAGATCAGGCGGGTCGGAATTTTGTCCTCGGTCAGCACGCGGAAAGCGTGGCGCACCATCGTGGTGCGGGCGACCTCGCCGAACGTGCCGATATGCGGCAAGCCTGAAGGCCCGTAGCCCGTCTCGAAAATGACTGCGCCAGTCGGCTTCTGCACGCGCTCGAGCCGGCTCAAGACCTTGCGCGCTTCCTCGAACGGCCAGGCCTTGCTCTCATGCGCTGCCGTCCGCGCCGGGGTTTCGGCTTCCATTCTGGCGGTCCGGGTCATGGGCGGCGAAAAGTGTCGTGGGTTGTCGCGATTCTGCCGTTCGACCAATTTCACAAATTTCCCGCCCGCGCCACTCTTTCCATGCCGGTGCGGGCTTGCCCGGTTAGTCGCAATTGCCTAGGGTCGCGCCCCTTCGAGGAACGCAACCGGGAGAAGGGCACCATGACCGAGCCGTTGAACCATCAGGCCGCGCTCATCTATGTCATGGTCACCATGTCGGCGGTCGATCGCGCCATCACCGACGCCGAGCTTGCGCGTATCGGCGAGGTAGTCTCCGAGATGCCGGTCTTCGCCGATTTCAACAAGGACAATCTGATCAAAACGGCCGAGGATTGCGGTGAAATCCTGAGTGCCGATGGCGGGCTCGATCATGTGCTCCTGCTGATCCGCGCCAACCTGCCGCAAAAGCTGCGCGAGACCGCTTACGCGGTCGCTCTCGAAGTGGCCGCCGCAGACCTCGATGTGAGACCCGAGGAGACCCGCTTCCTCGAGATGCTGCGCGATACGCTCGACCTCGACAAGCTCACCACGGCGGCGATCGAGCGCGGCATCAGGGCGCGCAATCTGGTGCTGTGATAACGCGCGCTCGTACGCGCCGCACGATGCGCGTCATTCCGGCGTACCTTAAGCTAAACCGTCATGCCCGTTGATCCGGGCATCCATTCCGTGACCCCAGGGCCAAGCTGAGG
>DASUQP010000228.1:0-6002 GCA_036280475.1 Methyloceanibacter sp.
GCCCGCTTCTCGTCCTCGCGGGCGCCGGCACCGGCAAGACCCGCGTGCTGACCACGCGCATCGCCCATGTCTTGAGCCTGGGACGCGCGAGGCCCGCGCAAATCCTCGCCGTCACCTTCACCAACAAGGCGGCGCGCGAGATGAAGGGCCGCGTCGGCGAGCTGATCGGTGGCGTGGTAGAGGGCATGCCCTGGCTCGGCACCTTCCACGCCATCGGGGTCAAGATCCTGCGCCGTCATGCCGAGCTCGTCGATCTCAAGCCGTCCTTCACCGTGCTCGATACCGACGATCAGATCAGGCTGCTCAAGCAGCTGCTCGAGGCCGAGAACATCGACGAGAAGCGCTGGCCCGCGCGCGTGCTCGCGGGCATGATCGACGGCTGGAAGAACAGAGGGCTCGTGCCCAAGCGCGTGCCGGAGGGCGAAAGCTTCGCCTTTGCCAACGGCAAGGCGCGCGACCTCTACGCGCTCTATCAGCTGCGGCTGAAGGAACTGAACGCCGCCGATTTCGGCGATCTCGTGCTCGAGAATTTGCGGCTGTTCCAGGAACATCCCGACGTGCTCGAAAAATACCAGCAGCGTTTCCTGTTCACGCTGGTGGACGAGTATCAGGATTCGAACGTCGCCCAATATCTGTGGCTGCGGCTGCTCGCGCAAGGCAACCACAACATCTGCTGCGTCGGCGACGACGATCAGTCGATCTACGGATGGCGCGGCGCCGAGGTGGACAACATCCTGAGGTTCGAGACCGACTTCGCCGGCGCCAAGATCATCAGGCTCGAGCGCAACTACCGCTCGACCGGTCACATCCTCGGCGCGGCCTCGGGGCTGATCGCTCACAACAAGGGACGTCTCGGCAAGACGCTCCGCACCGATGGCGCGATCGGCGACAAAGTCGAGGTCGAGGGCTGCTGGGACGACGAGGAGGAAGCGCGTGTCATCGGCGAGGATATCGAGCAGCTCCAGCAGCAGGGGCATTCGTTGAGCGAGATCGCGATCCTCGTCCGCGCCTCGTTCCAGATGCGCGCCTTCGAGGACCGCTTCATCACCCTTGGCCTCCCCTATCGCGTCATCGGCGGACCCCGCTTCTACGAGCGCCAGGAGATCAGGGACGCCACCGCCTATTTCGAAGTCACGCTCAATGCGTCGAACGACCTCAAATTCGAGCGGATCTTCAACACGCCGCGGCGGGGTCTCGGTGAATCGAGTCTCAAGTCCGTGCACCAGCTTGCGCGCGCGCAAGGGGTATCGCTGTTCCAGGCGGCACGGCTGATTGCCGAGACCGAGGAGCTGAAGGCCAAGCCGCGCAAGGCGCTGCAAGACCTGATCGCCGCCTTCGACCGCTGGCGCTCGCTGATCGACACGATGCGGCACACCGAGCTCGCGGAGCTGATCCTCGACGAGTCGGGCTATACCGGGATGTGGCAGGCCGACCGCTCGCCGCAGGCGCAGTCGAAGCTCGAGAACTTGAAAGAGCTGATCCGTTTCATGGAGGAGTTCGACACGCTCGCGGGCTTCCTCGAGCATGTGAGCCTCGTCATGGACGCCGAGACCGAGGAAGGCGCCGACCGCGTCAACCTGATGACGCTTCATTCCGCCAAGGGGCTCGAATTCGACACCGTGTTCCTTCCTGGCTGGGACGAAGGGCTCCTGCCCCACCAGCGCAGCCTCGACGAAACGGGCCGCGCGGGCCTCGAAGAGGAGCGGCGGCTCGCGCATGTCGGCATTACGCGGGCGCGCAAAGGAGCCAAGATCACCTTCGCCCAGAATCGCCGGAACCACGGGACGTGGCAGACGGCGCTCCCCTCCCGCTTCATCGACGAGCTTCCGGTCGAGCACATCGCCGTTGCCGAAGAAAAAGGCCTGCGCGGCTACGGGCCGAGCCGCTTCGACACGGCAGAGACTCTGTTCGCGAGCGGCTTCTACGAGACGCCGGGCTGGCAGCGCGCGCAGCGAAACCGTCCGCGCGGGAGCGGGGCTGCGGCGAAGCGAGGACCTGTGACCATCGAAGGCACGCTCGTGGCCTCGAGCACGGCGGAGGGCGCGGGACTCGTCATCGGCATGCGCGTGTTCCACCAGAAATTCGGGTACGGCCGGGTGACACAGATCGACGGCAACAAGCTCACGGTCGATTTCGACAAGGCCGGGCAGAAGAAGGTGGTCGACAGCTTCGTCGAGAAGGCGTGAGGGGCCTGCCGACTCTTGAGTCCCCTATCGCCGAGCCATCCGCTTCCCAGACACCCCTGATGAGAACAAAACGTGTACATTGGTCACTTCTCACCGAAGGGAGGAAGCCCCATGCGGAGCGTGATCGCAAGCGGTTTGGTCCTGATTTCATTGGGATTTCTGTTGTTTCCGGCACCCTCTCCGGCCGTTGCCCAAGAGATTTGCCGGTGCAAGGGGTGTGGCTGCAAGGGCGGCTCGGGCTGGCGCGGCCCCGACGGGTTCTGCGTTTCGCAAGGCAAGCTCGCGGAGGTCTGCGGCACGCCTGCGGCCGCGCCGTGCAAGCAGGAGGCCGCGCCCCGCGTCTGCTTCGGCAAGTCGCAATCATAGGCTTTGCGGCGGACCGATTTGATACTGCATGGCGCCGGGGCCTAAGCTCCGCGCCATGCAGGCAGCGACCGCGGGGCGCGTGACCCATCAGGCGCGGATCGAGGTTCCGGCCGAGGCGGCGATGCGTCTTGCCGAGGCGCTCGAAGAGGCGCTCGACCCCTCCCCCGTCGCGGTCGGTCTGTTCGAGCACGGCGAAGACCGCTTCGAGGTCTTTGCCCATTACGACGCGGCGCCTCACCGCGAAGCTCTGCTCAGGCTGATCGCCGAGGCTGCCCCTTTGGACGGCGTTGGCCCGCTTCACATCGAGACGCTCCCGCCGGCCGATTGGGTGAGCCTGTCGCAAGGCAAACGCGGCAAGGTCGTGGCCGGGCGCTTCCTCATCCATGGAAGCCACGACCGCGTAAACGTGCCGCGCCGTCTGCTCGCCATCGAGATCGACGCGGGTCAGGCCTTCGGCACGGCGCATCACGCGAGCACGCGCGGCTGTTTGCTCGCGCTCGACGATCTCTTCAAGCGTCGGCGTCCGCGCACGGTCATCGATCTCGGCACCGGCACGGGCATCCTCGCCATCGCCGCCGCGAAGTGTCTCAGACGAAAACTCATCGCGAGCGACAGCGACCCGGTCGCGGCTGCAACCGCCGCCGCGAATGCGCGCAAGAACGGTGTCGCTTCCCTGATCGGCGTGGTTACGGCAAACGGGTTCGCCCATCCGCGGCTGAGGCAAAACAAGGCCGAGCTCGTGCTCGCGAACCTGCTCGAACGCGCGCTTTACGCGCTTGCGCCACAATTGGCGCGCCATGTCGTGCCGGGCGGCACCGCCGTCCTGTCCGGCCTCACGGAAACCCAGGCGCGCGCCATCGCGGCGCGCAGCCAAGCCCATGGCTTCGTCATGAAAAAGCGAATCATTCTCGAAGGATGGGCGACGATCGTCATCGTCCGCCGCAGCGCTGCCTTCGTCAAAGATTGATCGCAGTCGCGTTTTGCGCTTACAACAGCCGGCCATGTTTCAGCTCTTCGACGAAGTGAGTTCCCCCGCCGCCAGCGGCGAGCGCATCAAGGCCTTGCAGGGCGAATTGAAGTCGCGAAAGCTCAAAGGCTTCCTCGTTCCCCATAGCGACGAGCATCAAAACGAGTACCTTGCGCCTCAATTCGAGCGCCTCGCCTGGCTCACGGGCTTCACCGGATCGGCCGGTTCCGCCGTCGTGCTCGAGAAGGACGCGGCGCTGTTCGTCGATGGGCGCTACAAGCTGCAGGCGCGCGCTCAGACCGACCCGGCGCTGTTCGAGGTGCTGCAGACGCCGGAGGCCAAGGCGTCGAGCTGGATCGCCGAGAAGGTCGGCAAGGGTGCCGCGCTCGGCTACGACCCGTCGCTCCACACCGTCAAGGAAATCGAGCGGCTCACCGAGACGCTCGCCAAGTCGGGCATCAAGCTCGTCCCGGTCGAAACCAATCCCATCGATGCCGTCTGGCAGGACCGGCCGAAGCCGCTGGCGGCGGCGGTCGTCCCCCACGGCGTCGAATATGCCGGACGCAGCGCGCATGAGAAGATCCGCGACGTGCAGGCCGTGCTCGCGGAGGAGAAGGCCGACGCCGTGCTTCTCACCTTGCTCGACTCGATCGCCTGGCTGTTCAACATCAGAGGCGGCGACATCAGGCACACGCCGGTCGCGTTCGCCTTCGCCCTCGTGCCGGCGACGGGGCGGCCGACTCTCTTCATCGATCCCGCCAAGATCGGCGACAACGTCAAGGGAGAGATCCGCGAATCTGCCGACCTTGCCGAGCCCGGCGAGCTGACGGGCCGGCTCAAGACCCTCGGTGAGGCGCGCGCGCGCGTGAGGCTCGATCCGGAAACGGCACCGATTCGGTTCGCGCAGGCGCTGAAGGCCGAAGGCGCGCAGATCGTGGAGGGTCAAGATCCGTGCATCATGCCGAAGGCGATCAAGAACGCGACGGAGATCAAGGGCGCACGCACGGCGCATCTCAGGGACGGCGTCGCCATGGTGCGGTTCCTCGCCTGGCTCGACGAGGTCGCCGTGTCCGGCAAGATCGACGAGATCGCCGCGGCGATGAAGCTCGAAGATTGCCGGCGCGAGTCGGGCCAGCTCAAGGATATCAGCTTCGACACGATCTCGGCTTCAGGACCCAACGGGGCCATCGTCCATTACCGGCCGACGACCAAGGGAAAGCGCCTGCTGGAAGCGGGCTCCCTCTATCTGATCGATTCTGGCGCGCAGTACCGCGAGTCGACCACCGACGTGACCCGGACGGTCGCCATCGGCACGCCGACGGTGGAAATGCGCCGGCATTACGGGCTCGTGCTGAAGTCGCATATCGCCATCGCCGCGGCACGGTTCCCCAAAGGCACGCGCGGCCAGGACCTCGACCCTTTCGCCCGCAGGCCGCTCTGGGAGGCCGGGCTCGATTTCGACCACGGCACCGGTCACGGCGTCGGCAGCTATCTCTCGGTGCATGAAGGACCGCAGCGCCTGTCCCGGCTCGGCACCGTCGAGCTTCAGCCCGGCATGATCCTCTCCAACGAGCCGGGCTATTATCGCGAAGGCCATTACGGGATCAGGCTGGAAAATCTCGTGATGGTGACGCCGCTCGAGAAAATCCCGGACGGCGAACGGGAGATGATGGGATTTGAGACGCTGACGCTCGTTCCGTTCGACCGCCGCCTCATCGATCCAAAACAGCTCCTGCCGTGGGAACGCGACTGGCTCAACGCCTACCACGCGCGCGTCAGGCGCGAGATCGAGCCGATCCTTCTCAGCGACGACCGGGCCTGGCTCCGCCATGCCACGGCGCCGATCGGCTGAATTTAGCCCGCCGCAGGCTCCGAGAAACAACAAACATGCCGATGGAGATCCTGGTTGCGGGCGTTGCCGCGACGTTGACCACGGCGGCCTTCCTGCCCCAGGCGTGGCACATCATCCGCCTCAAGGAGACGCGGGCGATTTCGCTTTACATGTATGCGTCTTTCGCCACCGGGGTCGCGTTCTGGTTCGCGTTCGGCATCATGATCGCGAACTGGCCGATCATCATCTCGAACGCAATCACGCTCGTGCTTGCGCTCGCCATTATCGCGATGAAGCTTCGTTACGGCTGAGCCTGGCTTTTTTCCGCGCCGGCACAGGCAGCAGAAGCGTCGAAATATCGAGATCACGCGCGTGATCTTCGTCGAGACATGTGGTCTCGACCTGGAGGGTCGAGAAGTAGAACCCGTATTTCTTCCTGAGCAAGTCATGCGCATCGCGAAGAACCGTGGCCGTATTGCGCGGCTCATCGACGCGGAGATGGGCGGTGAACACGTTCTTGCCGGAGGTCAGCGTCCAGGCGTGGACATGGTGCACGCCTTTCATGTGCGGGAGCTGTCCAAGGCCCGGGCGATTGCGGAGAGGTCGATCCCCTCCGGCACGCCCTCCATGAGGACGAAGAGGGAATCGCCGA
>DASUQP010000229.1:0-2888 GCA_036280475.1 Methyloceanibacter sp.
CGCGCTCGTTCTCCTCGCTGGGTTTCCCATCGCCGTCCCGCTTTTCGTATTCTTCTATCTCGTGGCGGAAAGCCGCGAGAAGCTCGGCGTGTCGCTTGTTCTCGCGGCCGCCGCGTGGGGCGCTTTCCATCTGCTGTTCGAGCGGTTGCTGCACTTTCCGTTCGAGGCCGGATTGATCCGGGAATGGTTCCAGTAAAGAGGAGGAGGATTCATGCAAAAGAGCATCGTCGCCCTTTGCCTTGTCGTAGCGAGCCCTGCGGCCTGGGGGCAAGCGCCGTTCTACGAAGGCAAGACCGTCACGGTCGTGATCGGCGCCTCGGGTGGGAGCCTAGAGATTGCCGCTCGCATCGCGGCGCGCCATCTCGGCAAGCATCTGCCCGGCAATCCGAACGTGATCGTGCAGAACATGACCGGCGCCGCGCACCTCGTCGCGACGAACCACGTGTACAACGTGGCGAAGCCCGACGGTCTGACGCTTCTCGCGGCGAATCCGAACGTCGGCATCGCGCAGCTTACGAAAGTGGAGGCCGCGCGCTTCGACCTGCGGCGCTTCCAGTGGCTCGGATCGACAGGCGCGGACGGCGTCGCCCTTTCCGTGCGCGCCGATCTTCCCTATAAGAGCTGGGAAGACCTCAAGAAGTCCGATCGCGAGCTCGTCGTCGGCACGACAGGACCCGGATCGAACGCGCACGACTTTCCGCTGCTTCTGAAGGAGTTTGCCGGTGCGAAGTTCAAGCTCGTGTCCGGCTATCCGGCGAATGCCGACGTCCTGCTCGCCATCGAGCGCAAGGAAGTGGACGTCTGGGCCGCGTTCGCGACCACGATCAAGCTCGCCGCCGACCGCGGCGCGGTGCGACCGCTCGTGCGCGGCCGCGTCGCACTAAAAGGATGGGAACACCTGCCGGTCGACGAAGACCTCGCGACGAGCTCCGTCGGCAAGGCCATCATGGCAATCCGCGCCGCACCGCTCGCCATCGGCCGTGCACTCGCCGCGCCGCCCGCCACGCCGGCCGATCGCGTGAAGATCCTCCGCGAGGCGTTCGCCAAAGCCGTGCAGGACCCGGAATTCATCGCCGAGTCGCAGAAGGCGCGCATCGAGGTGGGCTACATACCGCCGGAAGAGGTACTGAAGATGTTCAACGCCCTGCTCGAGCAGCCGGCGGATGTTCAGAAAGAGATGGTGAAGTACATCAAGTTCGGCAGTTGAAGCAAATTGGGCCCCCGCCTTCGCGGGGGCGACGGCTCAGTCGATCTCGGTGGTGAAGGTGCGCTCGCCTTGCGGCCCGAGTTCCTCCGGCGCGAGTTCCAGGCTGAAATACACGCGGCCGATCTCGCGCCCGTCGGCGGTCTCGACGTGCACCTTCCAGTCGCCCGCGCGGTAATTCGACTTGAATCCGTAGCCACGAAAGCCCTGCTCGCGGCCGCCGACGATGCGGATCGGGATCCGGTCGTGCTGCGTCCAGCCGCGCGCCGGATCCTTCCAGTGCCAGCGCATCTGGAGTTCGTCCGCGAAGCGCCCCGGCGAAGAGACACGGAAATACACATAGACGCGATCGCCCGGTCGCGCGACGAAGCTCTGGTCGCCGTTATGCCAGAACCGCCACGCTGAGCGCTGATGGCTCAGTCGGTAGCCGGCCTCGGTCTTCTCCACGTTGTGGTAGACGCCGATGAAGGGGATGGAGAGCGGCACCGGCGGAATCAGCCGGAAGAAATAGAACGTGAGGAAGAGTACGAGCACGCAGCCGAGCGGCACGAGGATCTGGCGCCGCGCCGCCTCTTTGGGCTTGGCGGTGAATCCGACCACCGCGAGCGGGACGCTGCCGGCAAGCATGGACGTGACGAACACTCCGACGCCGATCGAACCAAAGGCGATCGGTACGACGCAGACGGCGAAGGAAAGGAAGCAGAGCGCCGCCAGTCCGAACTTGACGGGAAGACCGAGTGCCTTGATGCGCTTCAGCTCGTTGGCAAGGAGGAGGGAGATCAGCACACCGAGAAAGCCGAAGGAAACGAGAAGCGACGAGCTCTTGAAATAGAAGATCGCGTAGAGGTTGAGGAGTGCGCCGAGGAGGAAGTGCACGAGCGGCGAGCGGTACGTCGAATACCAGCGCTCGCGCGGCGGGCTGAACTGCTCGACGAACATCTGCACGAGCGCCGCAAGGATCACGGCCAGGTAGAGCGCCTGCTGCCCGATCGTCACCCACGAATCGATGCGACCGACCGTGACCATGTCGAACACGAAGCCGGCGGCAAAGAAGGTGGCTGCGACACGGCCTTCATGACGGCTGTAGTAGAGCCGCAGCCGCTCGATGCTGCTTGGCGATTCGGCGATCGCCGTCATGCTCGTTGCTCCTCCGGCGGCTTGATCGTCCGGAACGCGACGAGTAGCAGGAGGTCATAGAGGATCTTGAGCCCGCCGCAGAGGAGGAGCGGCCACGCCTGGTAACCGGCGGAAAAGAGCGCTCCGGCGAGCGCCGGGCTGATTGCCGAGGCCAGGCTGCGCGGCACGGCGGTGACGCTCGCCGCGGCGGGGCGCTCCGCCTCGGTCACCACGGCCATCACATAGGAAGAGCGCGTCGGCACATCCATCTGCGACAGGGCTGCGCGTACTAGCAGAAGGCCCAGGGCCCACTGGACCGAAGGCGCGAAAGCCGCGGCGATGAGGCAGAGGCTCGATGGGATGTGCGTGTACACCATCGTATTAATGAGTCCGATGCGGCTTCCTATCCACGCGGCAACCGGGAAGGAGAAGGCCGAAAGCACCCCGCTCCAGAAGAAAAAGGCACCCGCCGCCGCCAGGGAGAGATCAAAGCGTTGGAAAAGCCAGAGCGCAAGGAGCGAATGCACAACGAAACCGCCGGCGAAGGAATCAATGGCGAAAAGCGCGG
>DASUQP010000230.1:0-4631 GCA_036280475.1 Methyloceanibacter sp.
CTTCCACGTCCATCGCGCGCAGCGCATCGGCGCGCACCTCGGGAGCGGGATGAAAACCGTCGACGATCGCCAGAACTCTATTCCAGTGCTCCGCTCGATCATCCGCCTCGGTCGGCATGCTCACATGTCGCATCGCTTGTCGCGCGGGCTTGCCGTGGTTGCTCGCGGCCCGTTGGAATTCCCTGGGGTTGCTTGTAGCAGAACGGGTGCGACATGAGAACACGAAAACGGCCCCGCGGAGGAGCCGTGATCGTCGCCAACTACTTGATGCGGCTCCGGAAAATTTTGGAGCGGGTGAAGGGAATCGAACCCTCGACACGTAGCTTGGGAAGCTACTGCTCTACCACTGAGCTACACCCGCGTTCTCCGCGAGTCCTAGCATGATGGGCCGGGTGCGAGGAAGCGCGCCTGCGCGAACCGGTCTGACCGATCCGATTCCGGCTCATGCCTCGGGGCGCCGTCTCGAAGGCCTCATCGAGAGGAGGCGCGGGCGGCTTGCCGCACGCGCCGCCTCGAAGGATGCGGTTAGAGATGCTGCCGATTGGCCATTGGTCCCTGTGGCGTCATGCTTCGAGACGGGCCCTTCGGGCCCTCCTCAGCATGAGGGATGACTTTGGGAGCGCGCGCGCCTCACAGAGTGGTGATGCTTGGCCCCTTGCCGCGCCCTGAGAACCTCCTCTTAATGCCTGGCGGAGGAAGCGAGATGGCCGAGGCCGCGCTCCGCGCTCACCCGCCGAAATTCAGCGACCCCGACCTCACCGCCACGGGCGAACGCCGCGCGCGGGTCGCGCTGAAGGCGCTCCGCACGCTTTGGATCAATACCGGCAGCCTCTGCAATATCACCTGCCGCAATTGCTACATCGAATCGAGCCCCGAGAACGACCGGCTCGCCTATATCACGCGTGCCGAGGCGGCCCTCTATCTCGACGAGATCGCCCGCGATGGCTGGCCCGTCACCGAGATCGGCTTCACCGGCGGCGAGCCCTTCATGAATCCCGACTTCATCGCGATGCTCGGCGACGCGCTATCCCGCGGTTTCTCCGCGCTCGTGCTCACCAATGCCATGCAGCCGATGCTGCGGCCCCGCGTCATGGCGGGGCTGCTTGCGCTTCGGGACGCCCATCGCGACCGCCTCGTCATGCGCGTGAGCCTCGATCACTATTCGCTAGAGCTGCACGACACCGAGCGGAGCGAAGGTTCCTATGCCAAGACGATCGAAGGCATCGACTGGCTCGCGCGCGAAGGCTTCAAGCTCGCGCTTGCCGGCCGCACCTGCTGGGGCGAGAGCGAAGCGGATCTGCGCGACGGCTACGCCGCGCTGATCGCCGCGCGGGGCTGGCCCGTCGATGCCTATGATCCCGCGGCGCTCGTGCTCTTCCCGGAGATGGACGCACGCGCCGACATGCCCGAGATCACCGAAGCGTGCTGGAGCATTCTCGGCAAGAGCCCCGCGGACGTCATGTGCGCCTCGAGCCGCATGGTGGTGAAGCGGAAGGGCGCGGCCGCGCCCATCGTGCTCCCCTGCACGCTGCTGCCGTACGATCCCGCCTTCGAGATGGGCGAAACGCTGGCTGAGGCCGCGCGCGCCGATGGCGGCATGTTCGCGGGAGGAGCCGTCAAGCTCTGCCACGTCCATTGCGCCAAGTTCTGCGTACTCGGCGGCGGCGCCTGCTCGGCGTGAGCATTTTTCGTCACGCGTCAAGCGCGCGCATGAGGAAGCGAGACTTTCTATCATCTATCCCAACGTTGTCATGGCCGGGCTTGTCCCGGCCATCCACGTCTTCGCGATTCAATAAGGAATTCGTGGATGCCCGGCACTTCGGCCGGGCATGACGAAGTGGGAGCTTCGTATTGTCCATTGAAGTGATCGGCCTTGAGCTTAGCTGCGCTCAGTGGCAGAGCCCTAGTCCTGCTTGAAGTGCTTCGACAGCTTCAGGCCTTGCGCCTGGTAGTGCGAGCCGATGCCCTGGCCGTAGACCTGGTCGGGGAACTCCGTGAGCTTGTCGTAGACGAGGCGGCCGACGATCTGCCCGTCTTCCAGGATGAACGGGATGTCGAGGCTGCGCACTTCGAGCACCGCCTTTGCGCCCGGCGCTTTTCCCGGCGCATATCCGAAGCCCGGATCGAAGAAGCCGGCATAGTGCACGCGGTATTCGCCGATCAGAGGATCGAACGGCGCCATCTCCGCGACATAGGCCGGAGGCACTGACACGCTTTCCTTCGAGGCGAGGATGTAGAACTCGTGCGGGTCGAGCACGAGGCGGCGGTCGCCATCGAGATGCACGGTCTCCCAGAACTGATCGGCCTCGTAGGCGCCGATGGCATCGACATCGACCACGCCGGCATAGCGGCGGGCGCGATAACCCACGAGCCCCGAGGGTGGAATGGGCGCGAGGCTGACGCGCAAATTTAGCCCTTCGCGGATCGCGGCCTCGCCCTCGACCAGGCCGACATCGGAATGGATCTTGCGAAGCGCGCGGTCGCCCACGCGGCCCGGCTGCTCGGCGGCATCGAGCTGTTGTCCGACGCGCCGCCGGAAGCGGACCTGATTGAGGCGCGAGCCGTAGCGCACTTTGATGGCGAAGGTGCGCGGGCAGATCTCGGCGAAGAGCGGGCCCGAATAGCCTTCCTCGACGCTGTCGAACCCGTCCTGACGGTCGGCGATCAGCCGGGTGAACACGTCGAGCCGCCCGGTCGAGCTCTTCGGATTGGCGAAGCCCGCGATGGTCGAGCGGAGCTTGAGCTGTTCGATCAGCGGCACGAGATAGACGCAGCCTGCCTCGAGCACCGCGCCGCGCGTCAAATCGATCTCGTGGAATTTCAGCTCGGCGAGCTTGTCGCGCACCGTGGCGTCGGGACCCGGCAGGAAGCTCGCCCTGATGCGAAAGGCGACCTTGCCCAATCTGAGGTCGAGGCTCGCCGGCTGAATCTGATTGGTCTCGATCTCGGGCGCGCCTGCGATCTCGCCGTCCGCGATCATGGCGCGGATCGCCTGGCTCGGCAGGATGCCGGTCCGTGCAAACGCGCTTCTCGGGGCATCGCTTGGCGCGCCCGCAGGGCGATCCTCAGGCAAAGCCTCGAAAAGCCGATCGCGCTGGCTCGCTGATGACATGGCAGGTCTTTGCATTTTTCTTGTGTCGCGTCATCCTAAGCTCGCCCTTCTCCCCCGGATTCACAAGGGGGTGGGGTCAGGACGGAAACCATGCTGATCGGCCATCTCGCTCTCGCCGCCGCCGCCTTGTTCACGGGTGCGGCCTTCTACATCAATTTCGCCGAGCAGCCGGCGCGGCTCGCGCTCGACGACCGGTCTCTCCTTGCCGAATGGAAGCCCGCCTACGCCCGTGGCTTCGTCATGCAGGCGACCCTGGCGGTCGTAGGCTTCGTTCTCGGCGCGGTCGCCTGGTGGCAGACGGGCCAGCTCGCTTACCTCGCCGGCGCGTTGCTCATGCTGGCGAACTGGCCCTGGACCTTGCTGGTCATCAAGCCCGTCAACGACGATCTGATGGCAACCGATCCGGCCGATGCCGGGCCGCAAACCCGCGCCAACATCGTCAAGTGGAACACGCTGCACGCGGTGCGAACGGTGCTCGGCGCCCTCGCCGCCATTTGCTTTCTCTTCGCCGTGTCCGCCGATTGATCTGGCCGGGCTTGACGGCGCGCCCGCGTAGGGACATGAATCCCCTCCGCGTGGTGATTTGGCCGGCCGGCTTGCAGCCACGTTAAACAAATCGCTAAAAGGCCGCGCGAGGCGATGAGAAGCCGATCCCGGTCTTTTGGCGGAAGCCAGAGTCCGGGTTTTTTGTTGCGGCGGCGCGCGGGCCGCGTTGTTAAGGAGCATCACCATGGGCGCGAGCAAAAACCGCACCGGCAAGACCCTTCCCTGGCACGAGGCGACCGCGCTGATCCACGGCGGCACGCTCAGAAGCCAGTTCGGCGAGACCTCCGAGGCCATCTTCCTCAATTCGGGCTACGTCTACGCGACAGCCGAGCAGGCCGAGGCGCGCTTCAAAGGCGACGAGGAGGGCTTCGTCTATAGCCGCTACGCCAACCCGACCGTCGCCATGTTCGAGGCGCGCATGTGCGCGCTCGAGGGCGCTCCCGCCGCGCGCGGCACGGCGAGCGGCATGGCCGCGGTCGCCGCGTCCCTGCTCTGCCATCTCAAGGCCGGCGATCATGTGATCTCGGCACGCGCGCTGTTCGGCAGCTGCCGCTATGTTGTCGAGGATCTTCTGCCTCGGCTCGGCATCGCCACGACGCTGATCGACGGGCGCGATCTTGGCGCCTGGGAAGCGGCGGTAAAGCCGAACACGCGCGCCTTCTTCTTCGAGACGCCGACCAATCCCGTGCTCGAGCTCGTGGACATCGAAGGCGTTGCGAAGATCGCGAAACGCGCCGGCGCGCTCGTCGTGGTCGACAATGTGTTCGCCACGCCGTTGTTGCAGCGGCCGATGCCGCTCGGCGCCGACATCGTCGTCTATTCCGCGACAAAGCATATCGACGGGCAGGGCCGATGCCTCGGCGGCATCGTGCTCGGACCTGAGGAGTACATCGAGGAGAAGCTCCACAACTACCTCAAGCACACCGGACCCTCTTTAAGCCCGTTCAATGCCTGGGTGCTGCTGAAGGGGTTG
>DASUQP010000231.1:0-38106 GCA_036280475.1 Methyloceanibacter sp.
GTGAACATGGATTTCAGCGATGAGCGGGACATGGTCGCCAAATTGCGCACGGGCCTCGCGCTTCAGCCGGTCGCCACCGCGCTCTTTGCCAATTCCCCGTTCACCGACGGCAAGCCCAACGGATTTCGGTCGTACCGCGCCGAGGTCTGGCGCGACACCGATCCCGACCGCACCGGGCTCATTCCTTTCGCCTTCGAGCCGGGCATGGGCTTCGAGCGCTATGTCGACTACGGGCTCGATGTGCCGATGTATTTCGTCTATCGCGATGGTCGCTATATCGACGTGGCGGGCGCCTCGTTCAGAGACTTCCTCGCCGGCAAGCTTGCCGCTCTTCCCGGCCTGCGGCCCACGCTCGACGATTGGGCCGACCACCTCACGACGCTCTTCCCGGATGTGAGGCTCAAGCATTTCCTCGAGATGCGCGGCGCCGATGCCGGAGCGCTCGCTCAAGTGTGGGCGCTGCCCGCGCTATGGACGGGGCTGCTTTACGACAAGGAAGCGCTCGAAGGTGCCGCGGCGCTTACCACCGACTGGACCGAAGCCGAGCGCCAAGCCTTGCGCGACACCGTTCCCCGCCTCGGGCTCGAGACGCCGTTTCGCGGCGATACGCTTCGCGACGTCGCGCGCGAGGTGGTTGCGCTGGCGGAGCGAGGCCTAAAGCGCCGGGCGCGTCTTGACCGAAAAGGCGAGGACGAACGCAAGGCGCTTGCGCCGCTGATCGAAACGATCGAAGACGGTGGTTCCCCGGCCGACCGCCTCCTCGCCCTCTATCACGGACCCTGGCAGGGCGACATCGACAGGGTATTCGACACGCAGGCGTTCTAGATCATCACCCGTGCGATGATCGCGTGATATCATTGCCGTAAGGGAGAGACCTGCGAACGCCAGGGTTTGGAGGTGCTCATGTCGCCAAGTTTGGGCCACATTGCGCCGCCCGTTCTCGGCCTTGAAAATCCCCGCCGCGTAACCATATCGCGGGCAAGTCACCGTCCCTTCTGCAACCCTGCACGGATGGGACGCTAATCCGTCCCCCAAAAGGCGGATGTTGTCGGCGGCAGAGTCTCCTTTCTCTGTCGCCGATTTCTTTTGCCTGAACACCCAGGAATTACTTCAGGTTGGCGAGCGCGTCGCCGAAGCCTTGCAGCGCGACAGGAATGCCGATGCCGGCCTCCGGCGTATCGAAGATGATGAACATCGCAGTCGTGCCCTTCTTCATCTTGGTGATGATGTCGTCCTGAAGGACCACCTCGGCGACGCAACCGCGCTTGCCGCATTTGAGGAACGGTGCGTTGCCGACATCCTGACCGTCAATCTTGAGCCCGAGCCCTGTGGGCAGCAGGACGCCGAGCGGCACGACCACGCGCAGAAGCTTCTTGTCCTCGCCGATGGCTTTATAGAATACGACGGTCAACCCGACATTGGGCCTATCCTCGGCGGTGACGCTCTGTACGAGCGCGCATTTCTCCTCCTTGGCTCCTGGCGGGGTGCGGCAAGAGACCTGCCAAGCCCCGTGCGTCTCGCGCACCACGCTGCCGGGACCCGTGGCGGCCGGCGCCGCCTCCGAGGCAGCGCCTTGCGCCTGAACCTGACCGGCGAGCGTGACACTCAACAGGAAGGCAAAGCCGAGCAGGGCAACGGATCTCGCAGCAGGTAAAATGGCGGACGGACGCAGCAGTGCGGCGGCGGCGCTCGCGCCGCGCCGCGCGCGCTCAACCTCAGTGGCTCGGCTCGCAAGCAAAAGAGATTGTGAGCGGCGGCGCAGACAAGCGGAGATGCGCGACATGGAAAACCGCCATCGCCGAGTATTGGGGCCAAATTTCGACGTGACTCGGCCGGAAATCTTGCCCCTTGCGCCGGAGGCCCGGCGTCGAGGGGGGTGCTTATGCCGCAGCTTGGCCTCGAATTATGAGTGTTGCCAATCTATTTCCTTTATGGTCTGAACACCGTAAAAGGTCCCAATCTGGTGACGCAAATCAGAGGCTGGGCCGCAAAAAATGTACGGTGGGGGCGACGCTCTTTATCGCTGTTGATCTTCCGCGCCGCCCTTGCTTCGATCAAGCGACGTTGGCGACCGCGAGGCCGCCAGCGCTCCTGAAATTGAGAATGCGCCTGCCCGCCGTGGGAGAGCGGCAAGAGGCGGGAAGCGACGTTAGGGAGTGGAAAGGATGGCAATCTGCCAGCGAATAACGACAGCCTTTGGCGCGGCAGCAAGCTTTGCCCTGTGTGGTGCGGCCTATGCCAAGGACGGGCAGCCGGTGCCCTGGCAGATCGATTTTCAACCCGCCGCCTCGCCCATCATGGAGCAGATCCACTCGTTCAACACCTATGTCACCATTATCATCACGCTGATCACGGTTTTCGTTCTCGCCCTCCTCGTCTACGTGATGGTGCGGTTCAACGAGCGCCGCAATCCGCAGCCGTCCCGCACCACGCACAATACCGTGCTCGAGATTGCCTGGACCATAATTCCGGTTCTCATTCTCGTTGCCATTGCCATTCCCTCGTTCCGGCTTCTGTTCGCCCAGTACGACTTTCCCAAGGCTGACCTCAACATCACCGCGACCGGCAGCCAGTGGTACTGGACCTATGAATATCCGGACCATGGCATCACCTTCGATTCGATCATGGTGCCCGAGGCGGACCTGAAAGAGGGCCAGCCCCGTCTCCTCGCCGTTGACCGCGAGGTCGTGGTGCCGGTGAACAAGAACGTCATCGTCGGGCTGAAATCGAACGACGTCATCCATGACTGGGCGCTTCCCGCCTTCGGCGTGAAGCTCGATGCCGTGCCCGGACGCTTGCAATCGACGTGGTTCCGGGCCCAACGCGAAGGCGTGTATTATGGCCAGTGTTCCGAGCTATGCGGCCGCAATCACGCCTTCATGCCGATTGCGGTTCGTGTCGTCTCGGAGGCCGAGTTCGCCGACTGGCTCGGCAAGACCAAGGCGGCTGCCGCGCCGGGCAACGCGGGCCAGGTGGCCGCGTCCCAGGAGTAACCGAAACCGCTGGTGATCGCGGCGAGAAGGCTCGCCGCCAACAGAAGTAACCGATGACGAAATAGGACGAAAGCCATGGCACATCCCGCCCATGCCGAAGAGGCCCGCCACGACCACCATCCCACGGGATTGGGGCGCTGGTTCTTCTCGACCAACCACAAGGACATCGGCACGATGTACCTCGTCCTGGCGATGATCGGAGGCATCGTCGGCGGTCTCCTGTCGATGGGCATGCGCGCCGAGCTCATGGAGCCCGGCATGCAGATTTTCGGCAATCCGGAGGTGTTCAACGTCTTCGTGACGGCTCACGGTCTGATCATGGTGTTCTTCATGGTCATGCCGGCGACCATGGGCGGGTTCGGCAACTGGATGGTGCCGTTGATGATCGGCGCCCCCGACATGGCCTTCCCGCGTTTGAACAATATCTCCTTCTGGCTGCTCGCCGCGGCGTTCAGCTTGCTGGTGACGTCCCTGTTCGTGCCCGGACCTCCCGGCACCAAGGGCGTCGGCGGCGGCTGGACCGTTTATGCACCGCTCTCCACCAAGGGCACGCCCGGGCCGGCGATGGATTTCGCCATTCTGTCGCTGCACCTCGCCGGCGCCTCTTCGATCCTCGGCGCCATCAACTTCATCACCACCATCTTCAACATGCGCGCCCCGGGCATGACCCTGCACAAGATGCCGCTCTTCGTCTGGTCGGTGCTGGTCACGGCCTTCCTCCTGCTCCTGTCGCTGCCCGTTCTCGCCGGCGCCATCACCATGCTCCTGACCGACCGCAATTTCGGTACGGCCTTCTTCGACTCCGCCCATGGCGGCGATCCGCTTCTATGGCAGCACCTGTTCTGGTTCTTCGGCCACCCGGAAGTCTACATCCTGATCATTCCCGGCTTCGGCATGGTGAGCCAGATCGTCTCGACCTTCTCCAAGAAGCCCGTGTTCGGCTATCTCGGCATGGCCTATGCCATGGTCGCCATCGGCGTGATCGGCTTCATCGTCTGGGCGCACCACATGTTTGCCGCCGGCATCAGCGTCAACACGCAAGCCTATTTCGTGTTCGCCACCATGGTCATCGCCGTGCCCACCGGCGTGAAGATCTTCTCGTGGATCGCCACCATGTGGGGCGGCTCGCTCTCTCTCCGCGCCCCGATGCTGTGGGCGCTCGGCTTTATCTTCCTGTTCACCATCGGCGGCGTCACCGGCGTGGTTTTGGCCAATGCCGGCGTCGACCGCTCGTTCCATGACACCTATTACGTGGTCGCCCACTTCCACTACGTGCTGTCGCTCGGCGCGGTGTTCTCGCTCTTTGGCGCCTGGTACTACTGGTTCCCGAAGATGTACGGCTACATGTACAGCGAGGCGCTCGCCAAGCTGCATTTCTGGCTGATGTTCATCGGTGCCAATCTGACATTCTTCCCGCAACATTTCCTCGGACTCGCCGGCATGCCGCGTCGTTACGCCGACTATCCCGATGCGTTTGCGGGCTGGAACTACATCTCGTCGCTCGGGTCCTATCTCTCCTTTGCCGGGTTCCTGGTCTTCTTGTTCGGCATTTTCTATGCCTTCGCCCGCAAGCAGCACGCCGCCGCCAATCCGTGGGGCGCAGGTGCCACGACGCTCGAATGGACCGTGCCGTCGCCGCCCCCGTTCCACACCTTCGAGACGCTGCCGCGCATCAAATGAAGACGAGGACGTGCAAGGTCCGGCTGCTCGGCTTAAGACCGCAAATCATCTGAGTGAGTGAGCAATGGCCGACGCCGCAATTTCCGTAGCCACCGGGACGGCCGATATCGATGCCGGCGGCGACGTCGCCGACTATGTCGCGCTGATGAAGCCACGGGTGATGTTCCTCGTGGTGTTCACTGCTCTTGTCGGTCTCGTCGCGGCGCCCGTTTCCTTGCACCCGGTTCTCGCCATCGCTTCGCTCATCTGTATCGCGGCGGGAGCCGGCGCCGCCGGCGCGCTCAACATGTGGTACGACGCCGACATCGACGCGAAGATGGCGCGCACGGCTGCACGTCCCGTTCCGCGCGGTCGCGTCACGGCCGAGGAGGCGCGGTCCTTCGGCGCGGTCCTCGCCGTGGGCTCGGTGATCTGTCTTGGGGTCATGGCCAACTGGCTTTCGGCTGTGCTGCTCGCCGTCACCATCGGTTTTTACGTCGTCGTCTATACGATATGGCTCAAGCGCCTGACGCCGCAGAACATCGTGATCGGCGGCGCCGCCGGCGCCGTGCCGCCGATGATCGGATGGGCGGCGGCGACGGGCGGCATCAGCCTCGAATCCTTCGTGCTGTTTCTCATCATTTTCGTTTGGACACCGCCCCATTTCTGGGCGCTCGCTTTGTTGAGGACGCACGACTACGCCAAGGCCGGCGTGCCGATGCTGCCAGTGGTTGCCGGCCCCGACGCGACCCGGGTGCAAATTCTGATCTATTCTCTCATGCTCGCGCCGCTCGGCATGACGCCGGCCATCATCGGTCTCGGCGGCATCCTCTATGCGGTTGGAGCCTCCGTGCTTGGCTCGCTGTTCGTCGTCATGGCCCTCACCTGTTACCGGGAGCGGGAAGGGGAGGCGGCCGACCGCGCCGCCAAGAACTTGTTCGGGTACTCGGTGCTCTACCTCTTTTTGCTGTTCGCCGCGCTCCTCGTCGAGCGGGGGTTCGGCGTTGACGGCGGGAGCCTCCTGTCCCTTTGGACGTCGTGATGCAAAATGCTGAGAAGGAACGCCAACGCCGCCAACGCATGCGATCCATCGCCATTGCCTGGATCCTTGCCGGGCTCGTGGTGCTGTTCTTCATCGTTACGATTGTCAGGCTTGGCGGCAACGTCGCCAACCGCCCGCTTTGAGCTTAGGCCGCTGTCATGAGCGAAACAGGACAGGCGAGAGACCAGAAGCCGAAACGCCACGGCGCGGTCGCGCTCGCCCTTGTCGGTCTCGTCGCCGTCATGACCGGGCTCTCCTTCGCCGCCGTGCCGCTCTATCGCCTGTTCTGCCAGGTGACGGGTTACAGCGGCGTGCCGCAGCGGGCGGAAGCCGCGCCCGAGCGGGGGCTCGATCGCGCCATTCGCGTCCGCTTCGACGCCAATGTCGATCGTGCCCTGCCTTGGAGGTTCGCGCCGGTCGAGCGCGTGATCGAGGTCAAGATCGGCGAAACCGCACTCGCCTTCTTCAAGGCTGCCAATCAATCGAAAACTCCGGTGACGGGAACCGCCGTCTTCAACGTGGTGCCGGAACGCGCAGCGCGCTACTTCAACAAGATCGAGTGCTTCTGCTTCAAGGAGCAGACGCTTGCCCCCGGCGCGAGCGTCGAGATGCCGGTGACCTTCTTCGTCGATCCGAAGGTCGTCGAAGACGAGGACACCAAGAACATCTCCGAGATCACCCTGTCTTATACCTTTTATCGCGCCGGCGAGGAGGCGGGACTAGCCGCGGCCGGCAAGTCTGGATCATGACCGAATTTGAGGCGGGGTTTCGCCTCTGCGGGTTTGGAGGAACGGGAGCGAACCATGGCTGAAGCGCACGCCAAGCAGCACGACTATCACCTCGTGGATCCGAGCCCATGGCCGATCGTGGGCGCTGTCGGAGCGCTGACGCTCGCCGTCGGCACGATCATGTTCTTCATTTCGAAGAAGGCGGGTACCCCGCAGCTTTGGTACGTCGCCCCAGGCCTCGTGCTCGTCATCATCACCATGTTCGGCTGGTGGCGCGATGTCATCAAGGAAGCGAAAACGGGCTACGAGACGCCCGTCGTGCAGCTCCATCTGCGCTACGGCATGATCCTGTTCATCGCCTCCGAGGTGATGTTCTTCGTCGCCTGGTTCTGGGCCTATTTCGACGCGGCGCTCTATCCCGACGATGCCATTACCTATGCCCGCACCCAGGTGCTGGGCGGCCAGTGGCCGCCCATACCGAGCGCCGAGACCGACGTGCCCGGCCTTGGCAGTTTCAGGCACACTTTCGATCCATGGGGGCTGCCCTTCGTCAACACGCTGATCCTGCTCACCTCGGGCACGACAGTCACGTGGGCGCACCATGCGCTTCTGCACAACGACCGCAGAGGTCTCGTCCTGGGTCTCCTCTGCACCGTGGTGCTCGGCATCCTGTTCACCGCCTGCCAAGCCTATGAGTACATGCATGCCGGTTTCGGCTTCGCCAACCACATCTACGGTTCGACCTTCTTCATGGCGACGGGCTTCCATGGCTTCCATGTCATCGTCGGCACGATTTTCCTCACGGTGTGCCTGATCCGTGCCATGCGCGGCGACTTTACCCCGAAGATGCATTTCGGTTTCGAGGCGGCGGCCTGGTACTGGCACTTCGTCGATGTGGTTTGGCTGTTCCTCTTCACCTGCATCTATGTGTGGGGGGCCAGCAGCGCCGCCGGGCATTAGCGGCGTCCCGCGCGAACAAACAAAGGGGGCGGTCGAAAGCCGTCCCCTTTTCGTTTTAGGACATCTCGATGACCCGTGGCGAAGCAAGACCCAATGTTCCGAGCCTCGGGTCGACGCTTGCCGCGGGGATTGCGGGCCGCTGCCCCGCGTGCCATCGCGGCAAGCTCTATTCCGGCTATCTCGCGCTCGCCCCAAGATGCGAGAATTGCGGTCTCGACTATTCTTTCGCCGATTCCGGCGACGGGCCTGCGGTCTTCGTCATTCTCGTCACCGGGTTCGTGGTAACGGGTCTCGCGCTCCTCGCCGAGATCTTCTACGCCCCGCCTTATTGGCTCCACGCCGTGCTGTGGGGCTCGCTCGCCATCCTGCTGCCGCTCGTCCTGCTCCGGTCCTTCAAGGGCGCTCTGATCGCGCTCCAGTTCAGGCACAAGGCCGAAGAGAGCAAGTTTGCCGAATGAGGCGGGCGCCGATGTCGAAGGGGCTTCTCGGCTTCACGGTGCTGATGCTCTTGGCGCTTTCGGTGCTCGTCGGTCTCGGTGTCTGGCAGCTCGAACGGCTGCAATGGAAAGAGGGATTGATCGCGAAGATCGAGGCGCGGACCAAAGCCCAGCCGATCGGCCTCAATGACGCAGCCGCCATGGCGGAGGAGGGGCGCGATCCGAGCTACTACCGGGTGCGGGTCAGCGGGCGCTTCGACCATGCCAAGGAGCGATATCTGTTCGCCGTCTCAGAGGGGAGGGGTGGCTGGCATGTCATCGCCCCGCTCAAGACGGTTGATGGGGAGACGGTCCTGATCGATCGGGGGTTCGTGCCCGATAGCCTGAAGAATCCCTCCGCACGCCCCGAGGGGGAGGTTCAAGATATGGTCACCGTCACGGGGATCGTGCGCCTTCCCGAGACCCGGCATACGTTCACCCCGGAAAACGAACCGGAGGCCAATCGCTGGTTCTGGCGTGATCTTGAGAGTATGGCGCGGTCGATGTTTCCGGCCGAAGCCGTCAGGCTCGCGCCCTTCTTCCTCGAGGCCGATAAGGGGGAGGTGCCGGGAGGCTGGCCCGAAGGCGGTCAGACGCGGCTCGACCTTCCCAACAACCATCTGCAATACGCCGTCACGTGGTTTCTGTTGGCGGCCTGCCTCCTCGTCATTTACGGGGCGTATGTGTGGAAGGCTAAGGCGCGCCGATGGGCGACCGGCGAAAAAGGCTAACTCTGTGGAGACGGCCGTTATTGCCGGGAAACGCAGCGCCCGCTAGGGTTCCCCGCGAAAACCCCCTGCCCGACGAGGCCTATCTTGAAGTTCATCTCAACGCGCGGTGAAGCGCCGGCGCTTTCCTTCGAAGGCGTGCTTCTTGCCGCTCTCGCCCGCGACGGCGGCCTCTATCTGCCCGAGGCATGGCCCAGTCTCGAGGCCGAGGCGATCGAAGGCCTCGCAGGGCTCGACTATGCCGACGCCGCTTCTCGGGTGATGCGGCCCTTTCTTGCCGGCGATCCGTGCCTCGCCGATCTCGATGCGGTGCTGGAGGAGGCCTATGGCAGCTTCCACCATCCCGCCGTTGCGCCGCTGCGCCAGATCGCGCCGAACAGCTTCATCCTCGAGCTCTTTCACGGCCCGACGCTCGCCTTCAAGGACCTCGCCATGCAGGTTGTGGCGCGGCTGATGAACCGCGCGCTGCTCCGCAAGGGCGCCCACGCCACGGTGATCGGCGCGACGTCGGGCGACACCGGAGCTGCCGCGATCGAGGCTTTCCGTGGTCTCGAGGCGATCGATATTTTCATTCTGCATCCGAAGGGGCGCATCAGCGACGTGCAGCGCCGACAGATGACGACAGCTTCCGAGGCGAACGTTCACAACATCGCCGTCGAAGGCACGTTCGACGACTGCCAGACCATCGTTAAGGGGCTGTTCGGCGATCTTTCCTTGCGCGACCGGCTCGCGCTGACCGGGATCAACTCGATCAACTTCGCCCGCATCCTCGCTCAGATCCCCTACTACTTCACCGCCGCGATCAGCCTCGGCGCGCCCCGCCGCGCCGTCGCCTTCACCGTCCCCACCGGAAATTTCGGTGATATTTTCGCGGGTTACGCCGCCGCGCGGATGGGCTTGCCGCTCGCGCGCCTCGTTATTGCCACGAACCTCAACGACAGTTTGGTTCGCGCTCTGGGTTCGGGAGTCTACGCCCCCATGAGCGTGATCGCGACCTCTAGCCCCAGCATGGACATCCAGCTTGCCAGCAATTTCGAGCGCCTTCTGTTCGAGCTTGCCGGCCGCGACGCCGCGCGAGTGCGGTCGCTGATGGATGCGCTGCGCAAGACCGGAGCCTTCCGCCTGAACGACGCCGAGCTTTCCTCCTTGCGCGGGCAGTTCAGCGCGCATGCCATCGGCGAGCCTGAGACGGAAATGACCATTCGCAGTCTCGCGGAGGAGACAGGCGTGCTGGCCGATCCGCACACCGCCGTCGCCGTGGCGGCCGCGCGCGCCGAGAGTGGGCAAGGCTCATGGCCGATGGTCGTTATGTCCACGGCCCACGCCGCGAAGTTCCCCGAGGCGGTCGAGCGCGCTTCGGGCCGCGTTCCCGAGCAGCCCGAGCGCCTGAGACTGAGGCTCGGACAGCACGAGCGTTGCGCGGTCCTCCCCAACGACTACCGCGCGGTCGCCGCTTTCATCGAGGCGAATGCCCGCGCTGAGGGCAGAAACAGCGCGCGAGCGCGGCGCCGGACCGGAGTGAGCGCGTGAGCCTGCACCAGTCAAAACTCGCCAATGGCCTCACCGTGGTCAGCCACGCCATGCCCGAAGTGGAGACGGTGTCGCTCGGGCTTTGGGTAGGGGCGGGCAGCCGGAGCGAGGCGCCCGGCGAGCATGGCGTCGCTCATTTCCTCGAGCATATGGCGTTCAAGGGCACGGCGCGCCGAAGCGCGCAAGATATCGCCGAAGAGATCGAGGCCGTGGGCGGCGAGCTGAATGCCGCAACCGGTGTCGATTCCACCGCTTATTATGCGCACGTTCTGCGCAAGGACATGCCGCTCGCGCTCGACATTCTGAGCGATATCGTCGTCGCTCCGCGCTTCGACAAGATCGAGCTTGCGCGCGAGCGCGACGTGATCCTGCAAGAGATCGCCGCCGCGATGGATTCACCCGATGACATCGCTTTCGACCTCGTCCAGGAGGCGGCCTACCCCGGCCAGGCTCTCGGCAGACCGATTCTCGGCACCGCAGAGAGCGTGTCCCGCGTCAAGCGCGATCACCTCGGCGCTTATCTTTCCGCGCATTATCACGGGCCAAACATGGTGCTTGCCGCGGCGGGCGCCATCGACCATGGCGCGCTCCTCGCCGAGGCCGAGCGCGGGCTCGGGAGTTTCGATCCTATGCCTGCGGCGCCTCCGGAAGCTGCCACCTATACCGGCGGCATCAGACGCTCCGACAAGACTTTCGAGCAAACCCATGTCGTGCTCGCCTTCGAGGGTCCGCACTACCGCCACCCCGATTATTTCACGGCACAGATTTGCGCCGGAGCCCTTGGCGGCGGAATGTCGTCGCGCCTCTTCCAGGAGGTTCGCGAGCGGCGTGGCCTCTGCTATGCCATCTATGCTTTTGCCAGCGGAATTTCCGACAGCGGCATGTTGACCATCCATGCGGCGGGCTCCTCCGACCGAGCCCATAACCTCTTTGCCGTGATCCGCGACGAGTTGGTCAAGGCCGCCGAGAAGGGTTTCCGCGCGGACGAGGTCGCCCGGGTCAAGGCCCAGCTCAAGATGGGGCTTCTGACAGGCCTTGAGAGCTCGAGCGCCCGCGCCGAGCAGCTCGCTCGCCAGATCCTGATCCATGGCCGGCCGCTTTCCAGCGAGGAGCTGATCGAAAAGGTGGACCGGGTCGAGGCCCACGACATGCAAGCCTTGATTGAGCGTATGCTCGCCTCTCCGGTGAGCCTCGCCACGGTTGGGCCAATTCTTCATGTTGCAAGATTCGACCGAGTGACGGAAAAATTCGCCGTTCCCTCGACCAAGGCCGCTTGAGGGGGTTTATAGCTCATGGCTTTACTGCGAGCCGTCTCGACCAGCGATCTCGGACCGGTCATCGAGTCCGATGCGGTCACGTTGCGGACGCCGCAAATGTCGGACTACCCGGAATGGGCCGAGCTTAGGGCTCAGAGCCGGGAATTCTTGAGCCCCTGGGAGCCGCTCTGGGCGGCCGACGAGCTATCCCGCGCCTCGTTCCGCCGGCGCGTCCGGCATTATTTGCGCGATCTTCGCGAGGACGTGGGCTACGCGCTTTTCATCTTCGCCGTCCCGACCGGCGCGCTGGTCGGCGGGCTCACGCTCTGCAACGTGCGCCGCGGCGTGACCCAATCCTGCACGCTCGGCTATTGGATTGGAGCCAAGTACGCCAATCAGGGCTATATGACGGCAGCCGTCCGCGCCGTCGTCCCCTTCGTGTTCGATTCGCTCGAATTGCATCGGCTGGAAGCGGCATGCCTCCCGAGCAATACGGCCTCGATCAGGCTCCTCGAGAGAACGGGCTTTAGGCGCGAAGGGCTGGCGCGGCGCTATTTGCGAATCAACGGCGTATGGCAAGATCATCTGCTCTACGCACTGCTCGACACTGACACGTGCCGCTAGCGGGCGATCGTCAGGCAACAACGGGGGAGGAAAGGCGGAGTGAGCGCCTCGGTAAGGGGTAAGACGGCGCCTGTGCGGCGCTTTGTCGGCCCGATCGGCGCCGTCCTCTGCGCCGTCGCCGCCCTTCTCGTGTGGGCGCCGCCGGCCCTGGCTATCGAAGCAATCCCTGTCGAGCCCAATCAGGACAAGATCGACATTACCGCGAAGGGCGAGCTCTATGAGGGGCGAGGCGATCGGCTTCAGATCGAGACGGCGCCGGGCCCCGACGGATATATCGGCCGCATGGCCGTTTCGGCCTCGACACCCGGCACCAATCCGGCCTGGCTCGTCTTCGCTCTCTCCAATCCGACTTCAGAGCGCATCGTGCGGTGGCTGGTGGCGCCGCGCTATACGCTGGCCGACTCGCGCGTTCTCTGGCCGATCCTCGACTCCCCGCGCATCGCCGCCATCACCCCTTCGCTCGGGTTCCGCCCCGAACCGTTGAAGAGCGATCGCGCCGACATGTTCCGCTTGAGCCTGGAGCCGGGGCAGACCATCACCTTTGCCGCCGAACTGAGCTCGCAGCAAGTCCCGCTGCTCAATCTGTGGGACCCCAACACCTATCAAGCAAAGCAGCAGGATCGCATGCTGTTCAACGGCGTGCTGCTCGGCATCACCGGGCTGCTCGCCATTTTCCTCACCGCCATCTTCGCCGCCAATCACCGCGCCATCTTCCCTGCTACGGCCTTGATTGCCTGGGCCGCTCTTGCCTATTTCTGCGTCGATTTCGGCTTTTGGAACAAGCTCTTCCCCGTCGGTCCCGACCGCACGGCGCTCTATCGCGCGGCAGCCGAAGCGGGGCTTGCCGCGAGCCTCGTGCTCTTTCTTTACGCATTCTTGCGCATCGGGCTTTGGCATGGCTGGATCAGGACGTTGTTCTGGGGCTGGATCGCGTTCCAGCTCTCGCTCGTCTTTCTTGCCATCGTGGACCCGGCCTCGGCGTCGGGCCTCGCGCGCGTGTCGCTCGTCGCCATCGCCGGCGTAGGTGCGGCGCTTATCCTCTATTTCGCGCTGCGCGGCCAGGATCGTGCATTGTCGCTCATTCCGAGCTGGATGCTGCTGATCGTCTGGCTGTTCGGCGCCGCCATGATCGTGCTCGGCCACCTGTCGGGAGACCTTGTCGTTTCGGGCCTCATCGCCGGACTGGTGTTGCTGCTGGTGCTGCTCGGCTTCACCGTGACGCAATTCGCCTTCCGCTCAGGCGCCACGCCCTTGAGCCTTGGGCCGCCCAGCCTCGTGCAGTTGAAGTCGCTCGCCGTTGACGGCTCCGGCGCCTACGTCTTCCAGTGGCACGCCGGACGGGACGAGATCACCGTGGCGAACGAGGTGGAGCACGAGCTTGGGCTCGAGCCCGGCGCGCTATCCGTCGCGGTGGACGACTTTCTGCAATACGTGCACAACGCCGATCGCGAGCGTGTCCGCCTCATGCTGTGGTCGCTCCAGGAGAAGCAGGGCGGGGACATTCAGGTCGAGTTTCGCCTGCGGCGGCATGACGGCGCCTATCTCTGGTACGAGCTGCGCGCGCACGCGGCGCCGAGCGAGAACCCAAGGCTGCTCCGCTGCACCGGACTGATGCGCGACGTCACCAACCTGAAGCGTTCCCACGAGCGGCTGATCCACGACGCCGTGCATGACAGCCTGACCGGCCTTCCCAACCGCGAGCTGTTCATGGATCGCCTGCAAGGCGCGATCACCCGCGCCCGCGAGGGCCAAGCCAATCGCCCCACCGTGCTCGTCATCGACATCGACCGCTTCAAGAACGTGAATAAGAGCTTCGGCCTCGTGATCGGCGACAGCATGCTGCTCACGCTCGGCCGCCGGTTGAGCCGCCACCTCAATCCGCAGGATACGCTTGCGCGGCTTGGCGGCGATCAATTCGCCATCCTGCTAATCTCTGATGCGGATCCTCGCAACGTGGCGACGCTCGCCGAGCGCGTGCGGCGCGCGCTCCGCACGCCGATGAAGATCAGCGCCAAGGAGATCATCCTCACCGCCTCGATCGGCATTGTCGTCCATGACGGCAGCCAGGAGACGGCGCAGGAGATGCTCAGCGAGGGTGAGCTTGCCATGCTCAGGGCCAAGCGCGCCGGCGCCGACCGTATCGAGATTTTCAATCCCGCGATGCGGGAGGAGGACGAAAGCAAGCTTCCGCTCGAGAGCGATCTGCGCAAGGCGCTCGAGCGGCAGCAGATCGCCATACTCTATCAGCCCATCACCCGGCTTGCGTCCAACCAGCTCGCCGGTTTCGAGGCGCTCATGCGCTGGGACCATCCGACGCGCGGGCGGCTCGGCGCGGAGGATTTCATCCCGATTGCCGAGGAATCGGGACTGATCGTCGAGCTCGGAAGCTACGTGCTCAGCCAGGCCCTCGAAGAAGCGAGGAGCTGGCACAAGGCGCTGCCGCGCGACCGCGATCCGCTCTTCGTCAGCGTCAATGTCTCCAGCCGCCAACTGTTCCGCCAGGACATGGTCCAGGAGATCAGGCTGATGCTGGCGCGCGAGGCCGTGCCCAAGGGGACGCTGAAGCTCGAAATTACCGAGTCGCTGGTCATGGAAAATCCCGAACGCGCCGTCGAGATTCTCACCTGGCTCAAGACCTTCGGCGCAAGCCTCGCGCTCGACGATTTCGGCACCGGCTACAGCTCGCTCAGCTATTTGCACCGCTTCCCGTGCGACACCATCAAGGTGGACCGGTCGCTCGTCCGCAATAGCGGGATCGACGGCTCGAGCCCGCTCATCCTTCGTTCGGTCATCGCGCTCGCGCACGAGCTTGGCAAGGAGGTGGTGGCGGAGGGCGTCGAGACGCAGGCCGATGCGAGCTATCTGCGCTCGATCGGCTGCGAATACGGCCAGGGCTACTATTACGGCGAGCCGATGCCGGCCAAGGACGTCGCCAACTTGCTCGCGGCGCTTGCCAGTCATCGCAAGCGCCGCGAGCGCGAGCGCGCCAGGGCCCCCGCGCAGCCGCCGCAAGGATTGGACGTGCAGGTCGCAGGCCCGGGTCCGCTGCCCGCTCTGCAAGGGCCCGGCACGCTGCCATCCACGTCCTAGCAACCCGGCGCGCCGTGCGCTC
Organism: Methyloceanibacter sp.; assembly: GCA_036280475.1. Classification (GTDB taxonomy): domain Bacteria; phylum Pseudomonadota; class Alphaproteobacteria; order Rhizobiales; family Methyloligellaceae; genus Methyloceanibacter. The sequence continues at coordinate 15,109 of DASUQP010000231.1, forward strand.
AAGCAGCGGAGCGGTAGCGCAAAAACCGAGCGGCGCCCCGACCTCCCCACGAGGGGGAGGTTAGAAGAGAGCCTCTCTCACGGAAAAGGGGTTCAGGTTAGGCGTGGCCTGAATCGTTGACGAGGCGGATCGGATCGATCCCGAGCTTGCCGAGCGCGCGTAAATATTTGCGGTCGACGTCGGGATCGAAGATGAGCCCAGGGTCGGCGGGGCAATTGAGCCAGCCATTGGCGTGGATCTCGCTTTCGAGCTGCCCCGGCGCCCACCCCGCATAGCCGAGCGCAAGCAGCGCCTTGTCCGGTCCGGTCCCTTTGGCGATGTCGCGCAGAATGTCGATGGTGGCGGTGAGGCAGACGCTCTCGTCGATCGGCAAGGTGCTTTCGGCCTTGAAATAGTCGGCGCTATGCAGCACGAAGCCGCGCCCGGTCTCGACCGGGCCGCCGAGATGCACGGCCATGGCGTGAAGCCCGGCGGGAAGGCTGATACGGTCTTGCGTCGGCACGATGTTGAGCTGCTCCAGGAGCTCGGTGAAGCTGATATTGGGCGCGCGCTGATTGATGATGATGCCCATGGCGCCGTCGGCCGAATGGGCACAGAGATAGATCACCGAACGCGCAAAGCGCGGATCGCCCATGGCCGGCATGGCGATGAGCAATTGGCCGTCGAGATAACCGGTGCCCTTCGGACGATTCGGTGCGCTTCGATCTGGCATGGCACCACAGTACAGGAGTTTAGGTGCTCGATTAAGAGGGAAGCGAGGCGTTTTCGCCACATGCGCTCACAAAAGAGTGAGGCCTTTCGTTTCTGTTGAAGTCGCGCAGCACGTCCCCTCCCGCTAAAGTCACGAGCCCAATCACGCGCCTTAAAGGGGTCGGCATGCGATCTTTGTTGTTGCCACGAAGACTGTTCGTCCCGCTCCTGACCGTTGCTGCGATCTTGGCCCTTGACGCAGCCGCGCTCGGCGGGGCGCCGAGCAGCTCGCCTTGGACGGCCTCCACCAATTCCAAGGTGAGGCTCGTGTCGGGCACGGTCGTTAACGGAAGCGGCACTGCGCTCGCCGCCGGCGTTCAACTTCGCATGGAACCCGGCTGGAAAACCTATTGGCGGAACCCCGGCGATTCAGGCGTGCCGCCGAGCTTCGATTGGACCGGATCGAAGAATCTGAAAGGGGCCGAAGTGCTTTATCCCGCGCCGCACCGCTTTGCCGATGCCGGCGGGACGGCGATCGGCTACGGCGAAGACGTGCTGTTCCCGGTCAAGCTCACGCCCGAGCGTGACGGCGAGCCAATCGAAGTCAAGCTCGCTTTCTTCTATGGCCTGTGCAAGGACCTTTGTATCCCCAATGAGGTGAACTTGAGCCTTGCGCTCCCTTCCGATGAGGAGAAGGGCGAAGCGCTCATCCTCGATGCCGCCTTGGCGCAGGTGCCGAAGCCTGCCCGTTCGGGCCTCTTGCCGGAAGTGAACGGTGTCGAAGCGAAGCTTGACGGAGACGCGCCCGGTCTCGTGGTCGATGCGGTCTTCCCTCCGGGCGCGACCGGGACCGATCTTTTCATCGATGGCGGCGATGTCTTCGTGCCGGTTCCGGCACCGCTTGGCGCGCTGGTCGACGGGAAGCAGCGTTTTGCCGTCACCTTTGCTTCCCCGTCCGAGGCGGCCGCGATCAAGGGCAAGACCTTGAGGCTGACGCTCGTCTCCGACCAGGGTTCGACCGAGACGATGTGGAAGGCGGAGTAGCGCCCCTCACTTGAACGGCGCCTTGGCCGAGAAGCGCCGAGCCGCTATGGTCGGCTTGAGCCCCGACACGAAGGAAGAGTCAAGGAGAGTATCGATGACCATTGCTGTAGGAGACCGCCTGCCTGACGCCACGTTCAGGTTCTTGGGCCCCGATGGAATCACATCGACGACGACGCGCGACGTATTCGGCGGCAAGAAGGTGGTGCTGTTTGCGGTGCCGGGGGCCTTTACCCCGACCTGTCACTTGAAACACCTCCCGGGCTTCATCGAGAGGGCCGCCGAATTCAAGGAGCACGGCGTCGACACCGTGGCTTGCGTCGCGGTGAACGATCCTTTCGTTCTGGGCGCATGGGAGGAAAAGTCCGGCGGCAAAGGCAAGGTGCAGTTCTTGTCCGACGGCAACGCCGAGTTCACCAAGAAGATCGGCATGGATTTCGACGGAAGCGGGATCGGGCTCGGCACCCGCTCGAAGCGCTACGCGGCGCTGGTCGACGACGGCGTGGTGAAGATTCTGAATGTCGAGGAGTCGCCGGGCGTGGCCGCCGAGAGCAGCGCCGACAAGATCCTCGAAGACCTTTAGCGGAGGAAGGGGCTTCACTCCGGCCTGAGGCGGCGGCCTTCGAGGAACGGCGCCATGCCTTCGCGCGCAAGCTCGTCCGCGCGCTCATTGGCGTCATGGCCGACATGGCCCTTGACCCAATGCCAGCGGACCGTATGGCGCGACGCGGCCTTCTCCAGCCGCTCCCACAACTCCGCGTTCTTGACCGGCTTCCGATCCGCCGTACGCCAGCCGTTCTTTTTCCAGCTTTTGATCCAGCTCGTGATGCCGCCGCGGAGATAGTTCGAGTCGGTATAGAGATCGACCTCCGACGCCGCCTTCAACGATTCGAGCGCCGTGATCGCAGCCATCAGCTCCATGCGGTTATTGGTGGTCAGGGCCTCGCCGCCCATGAGCTCCTTGCGATGCGCCCCCGATTGGAGGATCACGCCCCAGCCGCCCGGTCCCGGATTGCCGGAACAGGCGCCGTCGGTATGGATCACCACCTTGGGCCGCGCCCCCATGCTCAGCGCTCCTTGAGCCCGTAATCGCGCGTCGACTTCACCCGCTGATGGAATCTCAGCTTGCGCAGATATTCGCCGGGGTCCTTGGTCTTCACCAGCGCGTTCGCGTCCGTGTTGATGAGATCGTAGGTGCGGGTCAAGAGAAAGCGAAGCGCCGCCCCGCGTGCAAGCGTGGGCAGACGATCGAGTTCCGCGCGGGTCAAGCGGCGCACCGCCTCGTAAGCCTCGAGCAGCGCGCGGGCCTTGGTGACATTGAAGCTGCCGTCGGTCTCGAAGCACCAGGCGTTGAGGCAGACGGCGACGTCGTAGGCGAGCATGTCGTTACAGGCGAAATAGAAATCGATCAGGCCCGAGATCTTGTCGCCGAGGAAGAAAACGTTGTCGGGGAACAGATCGGCATGAATGACCCCTTCGGGCAGATCCTTTGGCCAGTTTGCTTCGAGATGCCGAAGCTCCTTTTCGATGACGCCTGAAAGTCCTTGTGCGACCCTCTCGGCACCGCCGCCGATCATCGCGAACAAGGCTTGCCAGCCGGGGAGCGACAGGCTGTTTGCCCGCGCCATGGGAAAGTCTCGGCCCGCCAGGTGAAAGCGCGCTAACGCGTCCCCGAGGCCTGCGCAATGCTCGATGCCGGGCCTGCGCACCCACAGCCCATCGAGAAAGGTGATGAGCGCGGCGGGACGCCCCGCGAGCACCTTCAGCGTTTGGCCGTCGCGATCCTTCACCGGAAGCGGACAGGTGATGCCGCGCGCGGCGAGGTGCTGCATCAGGGCGAGGAAATACGGGAGATCCTCGCGGCTCACCCGTTTCTCGTAGAGCGTGAGGATGTAGCGCCCGCTCTCGGTATGAACCAGGTAGTTGGAGTTCTCCACGCCCTCGGCGATGCCCTTGAAGGAGGTGAGGGCGCCGATGGCGTAGCTTCCAATGAAGGCCTCGAGCTCTTCGTCGGAAACGTCGGTGTAGACGGCCATCTAGAGCGCCGGCATCTCTCTGAGCTCGCGCGGAAGCTTGAAAGCGATGCTTTCTTCCGCCGTGGTCACGGTCTCGACCGTCGTCTCGAAGCGCGCCTTGAAGGCGTCGATGATCTCGTCAACCAGCACTTCGGGCGCCGAAGCTCCCGCCGTGACCCCGAGGCGCGAGATCCCGTTGAACATGGCCCAGTCGATCTCGGCCGCGCGCTGGATCAAGACGGCGGCGGGGCAGCCGGCCCGCTCTGCCACCTCGACCAACCGGATTGAGTTCGAGCTGTTGGGCGAGCCCACCACGATCATGCGCTCGCAAGCCGGCGCGATGCGTTTCACCGCCTCCTGGCGATTGGTCGTGGCGTAGCAGATATCGTCCTTGTGCGACGTGACCATGCGCGGAAAGCGCGCCTTGAGCGCGTTCAGGATCTCCTTGGTGTCGTCGACCGAGAGCGTAGTCTGGGTGATCACCGCGAGCCTGTCGGGGTCGCGCGGAACGAAGGCCTGCGCATCCTCCACCGTCTCGATCAGGATCACGGCGCCGTCCGGCAACTGGCCGGTGGTGCCGACGACCTCCGGATGGCCGTCATGGCCGATCAGCAGGATGTCGCGCCCCTCGCGGAATTGACGCTCAGCCTCGACATGCACCTTGGAGACGAGCGGGCAGGTGGCATCGAGAAAGAAGAGATTGCGGGCGCGCGCCGCCGCCGGCACTGCCTTCGGTACGCCATGCGCCGAGAAGACGATCGGCGCGCCGTTATCCGGGATTTCGTCCAATTCTTCGACGAAGATCGCGCCCTTGGCCTTGAGGCTCTCGACCACATAGTGGTTATGGACGATTTCATGGCGCACATAGACGGGCGCCCCGTATTTTGCCAGTGCAAGCTCGACGATCTGGATCGCGCGGTCGACACCGGCGCAGAAGCCGCGGGGCGCGGCGAGATAGATGGTGAGCGAAGGACGGTCGGAGTGCCGCCCCTTGGCCTTTGTGATACCGGTCATCGTCGTCCCGGAAGATGCGTCAGTCTGACTTCAGGCGAGCTCAGTCTGGCCTTGTCGCGCCTCCCGGCTGGGGCTAGTTTGCGCGCGAAAGAAAGACCGGCAACCCGCGATATTTCAGAGCACTTGCCAGATCGAGCGGCATATCAGGCGGGTGGGCCTGGCGTGTCAAGCCGAGGACGGGGTCAGGTGAGGCGTACCGACGCGCGATCATGGCTCAGCCGATGCGCCCTTGCCGGGCTCGTCGCCGTCCCGCTCTTCGTCTCCGGCTGCTCCGTCCCGCGGTTTTCCAACCCCTTCGGCTCCGACGATGACGACACGTCCGCTGTCCCGCAAACGAGCATGCTCGAGAACGCCAAGGTCGACGTGGCCAGCCTGCCGAGCGGGTACAGTGCCAATTGCCCGCAAATGGTCGCCTGGCCGCGCGACCGGATGCTCACCGTCTACCAGCCCGATCATATTGGGGATAACAACGCCGTCGTGCATCGCGGCGAGATCACCAAGATGTCGCGGGAGTGCCAGCTCCACGCCGACCGCGTGGTCGTCAAATATGGCTTTGCAGGCCGCGTGCTGCTCGGGCCGAAGGGCGGTCCGGGTACCGTCAGTTTCGGTGTCAGCCTCCGTGTGGCAGGCGTCCAGCAGAACACGCTGGCGACCGACAAGATGAAGGTGACGACCACGATCCCGCCTGGGGGCCCGGCCGGCTACTTCTCCATGGTCGGGCAAATCGCCTTTCCCATCGTGGTCGGGACAAGGCCTCAGGATTACAAGATCTTCCTCGCTTTCGACCGCAGCGTTGCGGGGGCGGGCTAAGATTTTGGTGTAAGGCCTCATTCCCGGCCGCCGGGTCGGGCAGGAGGTGCCCTCCTGTTTTCATGGTCATGCCAAAATTTGATCGAGCCGCCCTGCTACGATTCTCGGAGTTCTGCGTTATGCGGCAGGCTTCGCGTGTGCGTCAGGGGGATAAGCCGGTGAGGGACCTTTATCGAATTCTTGGGATTGGGCGGGAGGCTGCCCGGGACGAGATCCACAAAGCCTACAGGCGCAAGGCCAAAGCCTCGCACCCCGACAGCGGCGGGTCGGTCGGTGCCTTCGGCGAGCTTGCGACTGCCTATGCCGTTCTCTCGAACCCGAGCTGCCGCGAACGCTACGACACGACCGGCCAGGTCGAGCCTCCTCGTCCCAACAATTTCGACGCAAGCGCGGTGGAGGTCATCGCCCAGAAGCTCGGCCTGATCATCCATGCCGAACAGGACATGACCGACATGGATATCGGCGCCCTGATCGAGGCCGCGATCGGCGAGGACATGGCCGAGCGCCGGGCGAATATTGCAAGCCAAAGGCGCGCGATCGGCCGGGCCGAGCGCTTGCGGTCTAGGATCAAGCGCAAAGCGAACGGCAATGACAACATGCTGGCGCGGGTGCTCGACTGGCACGAATCCTCGACCCGGATGCAGATCGACAAGAATGAAGCGGCCGTCGCCTCCATGGAGCGCGCGCTTGAGATTCTGAAGGACTACTCGTTCACCGAGGATCTTCCGCGTGGGGCGGCCGGCGACGAGGTGTCGCTCGCCTTGAACGACGCGCTCCACTCGCTCGATCAGCTGGCCGCCGTGCTCAAGACCGGGCCCGCCTGGTGCGATCTCGATATCGCGCGGCCTTCGGCGAGCGGCTAGAGGCGTCGTCATCCTGAGGTTCGCGGCCTCCTCAGGATGACGGGGAATTTAGGAAAGACTAATTCAGCCGGCCCTTGAGCGCGTCGATGCCCTGCTTGACGAGCTTGTCGGCGGCTTCGGGCGTGAGCTTCTCTGCGATCACGGTTCTTGCGGCGGCGATCGCGGCATCGGCGGCGGCGGCACGCACCTCGCGCAGCGCGTCCGCCTCGGCGCGCGCGATCTTGTCCTCTGCGAGCTTCATGCGCCGCTCGAAATGCTCCGTCATCGAGCGGTGTGTCTCGGCCGCGAGGATCTCGGCCTCCTTGGCGGCAAGGTCGATGATCGCTTGCGCCTCCTTGGCCGCATCGCCCTCTTTCCGGCGGTAGTCGGCCAGCACCTTCTCGGCCTCTTCGCGCAGGCGCCTTGCCTCGTCGAGCTCTTTGGCAATGGCGGCGGCCCTCGCATCGAGCACGGAGGCGAGCTTCTTGTGCACGCCGAAATAGAGCAGGGCCCCGACAAAGAGGAAAAACGAAACCGCGACCCAGAATTCGGGCGTCATCAGGACTTCCATGGTCACCCTTTCCGCGCCGTTCCGACCGCCTTATCGATTTCCGCCTTGGCCGGCGCGACCCCTATGAGCCGGCGCACGATATCGGCCGCGACATCGGCCGCGACCGTGTTCACGTCCTTCATCGCCTTGGCTTTGGCCGCGCCAATGCGCGCCTCGGCCTCGGCGCCTCTCTCGGCGAGGTCGCCGTCGAGACGCGCGCGCTCTGCCGCCGTCTCTGCTTTGAGCTTGTCGCGTCCCTGCTCGATGATGGCGTGAGCCTTCTGCCTTGCCTCGGCCAGCGCCTGCTCGTAGGCCGCGATCGCCTCCTCGGTCTCGCGCCGGAGCTTGTCGGCGGTGGCGAGATCCTTGGCGATACGGGCGGCACGCGCCTCGATCACCGAGCCGATACGCGGCAGCGCCACATACACCATCAGCAGATAGAGGATGCCGAAGGTGATGAGGAGCCACAGGAGCTGCGGGCCCCAATCGAGTGGGTTGAGTTGCGGCATGGTCGCCTGTCTCCGCTCTTTAAGCGGAGACTCCCCGTGACCCTAGAACACGAACAGGATGATCAGCGCCACAACGAGCCCGAACAGTCCGGTGGCTTCGGCGAGAGCGAAGCCGAGCAGCAGGTTGGCGAACTGCGACGGCGCTGCCGACGGATTGCGCAGAGCCCCTTGCAGGTAGTTGCCGAAGATCGTGCCGATGCCGACGCCGGCGCCGACGAGCGCGATCGAGGCGAGGCCCGCGCCGATCAATTTTGCTGCTGCTGGATCCATGTCTTCTCTCCTTTGCAAGCGATGTCGTGTCGGGAACAGATGGCTAGTGATGCATATGAAGTGCGTCGTTGAGATAGATGCAGGTCAGGATGGCGAACACATAGGCCTGGAGGAACGCGACCAGGATCTCGAGGCCGGTGAACGCCACCATGAAAGCGAGCGGCGCCCACCCTCCGAGAAAGCCAAGCGCCACGACGAAGGCGCCGAACACTTTCAGCATAGTGTGCCCCGCCATCATGTTGGCGAACAGCCGCACAGAGAGCGAGAGCGGGCGCGTGAGATAGGAGATCACCTCGATGACCACGAGCAGCGGCAGCATGACGAAAGGCACGCCGTCGGGCACGAAGAATTTGAGGAACTTCACCCCGTGCTTGACGAAGCCGATCAGTGTCACGCTGAGAAAGATGAAGGCGGCGAGCGCGAAGGTGACGATGATGTGGCTCGTCACGGTGAAGGAATAAGGCAGCATGCCGAGCATGTTCAGCGTTAGCACGAACATGAACAGCGTGAAGATGAAGGGGAAATATTTCATCCCCGCGGTGCCGACATTGTCGCGCACCATATTGGCCACGAACTCATAGGATAGCTCGGCCACGGACTGGAGCCGGGTCGGCACGAGCGCGCGTCCGCGCATGGCATAGACGGTAAAGAGGGTGATGAGCGTGGCGGCGATCACCATGAAGAGCGCCGAGTTGGTGAACGAGGCGTCATAGCCGAACAGTTCGAGCGGGATGAGCCGCTTGATCTCGAACTGATGCATGGGATCGGGCATGCCGCCGGCGCTGCCGCCATGCCCTGCGTCCTCTGCGGCGAAGGCTGTCCCGATCACTGCAAAATGCCCCTAATCGTCATCGTCGTCATTCACGCTCGGCAAATCCTTGCCCGAAGGCGCCTCCGCCTGCATGCGCTTGGCGGTCCGCACCACGTTGAGGATCCCCGCGGCGGCGCCCAGTCCAAGGAACACAACCATGAGGAAGGGCGCTGTGCCGAACAGGCGGTCCAGCCACCAGCCGATGAAAAACCCGACCGCAACGCCCGCGACCAGCTCGACCCCAAGCTTGAGCGCCTGGCCGAGCGCGGCCCCCTGGCTCGGCGGTGCGTCGGCGTGAACCGGCCCGTGCCGGGACTGAGCTTCGTCGAGCTTTTCGCCCAGGGCATCGAGCCGCTGCCGAATTTCTCCGGTGTCGCGGCGGACTTCTCTGCGGCCGGACTGATTTTTAGTTCCGGCCATCGGCACGGGCTCAATTTCCGGGAGGGCCTTTAGGACCGGCTGGTCCCAAGCTTGGCCGGCACTTTAGTTGGGGATTTCAGGCTGTCAAGGAAGTCAAACGGGTGGGTGGCAAGCCTGACTTCGCCGAGGGAGCATGGATGCAGGGAGCGCGCCGGGTGGGGGGCGTCAGTGCGAGGCGAGTTGTGCTAAACTGCGCTGAACGCGGACGGAAAACATGAACGCCAAGACCAAAGCTTTGAGCGAAGAGGCCCGCAAACTCAGTCCTGACGAGCGGATCGCGCTGATCGAAGACCTTCAGCGCAGCCTCGTGCCCACCGATCCTGAAATCGATCGAGCCTGGGCCGAGGAAGCTCGCGACCGGCTCAACGCCTATCGTCGTGGAGAAATCGAAGTGATGACCCTCGAGGACGTCATCGCGAGCCTCACAAAGAGGTGACGGTCCGCTTCCTCAAAGTCGCCCAAGTTGAGCTACGTGAAGCCGTTCGTTACTACGAATCACAGGCCGCTGGCCTAGGAGCCGACTTCTTGCTGGAAGTGACTGCGGCTGTCGAACGGATAACGGAATTTCCGGTAGCGTGGCAGACGGTGGATGTGGAGCTGCGCCGGTGCCAACTCGGCAGATTTCCCTATGCCTTGGTTTATGCCGAGGACGGTGATGGCGTCCTAATTGTTGCTGTCTCGCACCTTCATCGGCGCCCCGAGAATTGGCAGCGCCGGCTTCGGGAGACGGAATAACTAGCTTGCGTCGCGGAGGCGCTCGGCATGCTCGAGATCGACCGAGACGAGCTGGCTCACGCCGCGCTCGGCCATGGTCACGCCGAACAGTCGGCTCATGCGCGACATGGTGAGCGGGTGGTGCGTGATGATGAGGAAGCGTGTATCGGTGTCTTTCGCCATCTCTTCCATCAGCAGGCAGAAGCGCTCGACATTGGCGTCGTCGAGCGGCGCGTCCACCTCATCGAGCACGCAGATCGGCGAGGGATTGGTGAGGAACACGGCGAAGATCAGCGCAAGCGCGGTCAAGGCCTTCTCGCCGCCCGAAAGCAGCGTCAGCGCTTGCAGCCGCTTTCCCGGCGGGCAGGCGAAGATTTCGAGTCCCGAATCGAGCGGATCGTCGGAATCGACGAGCTTCAGCTCGGCCGAGCCGCCGCCGAACAGCGTCTTGAACAGCCGCCCGAAATGACTGTTCACCGCATTGAAGGCTTCGAGCAGCCGCTTGCGGCCTTCGCGGTTCAGATTGGCGATCCCTTGCCGGAGCCGCAGGATGGCCGCCTCGACGTCGGCCTTCTCGCGCTCCATCTCTTCGAGCTGCGCGGCAAGCTGCGCCTCTTCCTCTTCGGCCATGAGATTGACGCCGCCGAGCCGCTCGCGATCGCCCCTGAGCTTGAGAAGTCGCGCCTCGACCTCGGCAAGCGGGGGAAGGGGCGCGCCCTCCTTCACGCCCGCGAGCGCGAGGCAGGCTTCCGGAGCGCAGTCGAGCTGATCGCGAATGGTGCGCGCGGCATCGCTGCGTCGCTCGCGCGCCGCTTCGAGCCGTGCCTCGTTCCGGGCGCGCGCCTCGCGCGCTCCCGCGAGCCGCTCCTGAACCTCGCGTAACGCCTTCTCGCGCTCTTTGAGCGCCGTCTCGGCAAGGGCAAGCTCGTCGGCGGCCTTCGACCTCTCGTGCTCTGCACCGGCGATGGCGTCGAACAGCTTCATCCGGCGCTGGTCGATCTCGGCGGGAAGATTGGCGAGCGCGGCAAGATCAGCGCTCGTTTCCTCCTCGCGCGCGCGCAAGGTGAGAATCTGCTCGCGCGCATTGGCGATGCGCTTCCGCCACAGCTCTTCTTCCTCGCCGATCGCCTCCATGCGCTCTTGCCGGAGCCTGAGCTCGCGCTCGAAGCCTTCGAGCGCGGCGTCGGCGCGGGCAGCGGCCTGGCGGCCCTGATCGGCCCGCGCCAGCGCCGCTTGGAGCGCTGTCTCAAGTCCTGAGAGAGAGGCAAGCTCAAGCAGGGCGGACGCGGCGCGCGCGCTCTTCGCTTGCGCCTCGTCGAACGCCGCCCGCGTGCGGCTTAGCGCCTCCGTGCGTGCTCCGAGTTCCTTGCTCGCCGCTTGCGCCGCGTGTTCGGAAGCGGCGATCGCGTCACGCGCGCGGTCGAGCTGGGCATGTGCGTCCTTGGCCTCCTGGCGCAAGGCCTTGGTCGCAAGCGCTGCGCGCTCCGCGCGCTCAGATGCCGCCCGAAGCGCGGATTCGGTCGCGGCGGCGCGCGCTTGCGCCTTCGCGGCTTCGCCATGAAGCGCCTTCAGGCGCCGCCGCTCCAAAAGCCGCGCTCCGGCGGCGCTGTCGGTCCCGGCCTTGAGGCTGTATCCGTCCCAGCGCCACAAATCGCCGTCCTTCGACACGAGCCTCTGGCCTGGCGCGAGGCTGGCCTGGAGTTTTCGGCCGCGCGCCGCATCGACCACGCCGATCTGTCGGAGCCGCCGGGCCAGGACCTCAGGGCCCTTCACGAATTTGCTGAGCGGGGTCGCTCCCTCCGGCAGCTCCGGATCGCCGCCCGAAGGCGCCGTCAGCCGCCAATGGGCGGGCGCCTTCTCGTCGCTGGCCGCGTCGAGATCGTCGCCAAGCGCGGCACCAAGCGCCTGCTCGTAGCCTGACGTGATTTTGATCTCCGCGACGATCGGCGACCAGTCATGGGCCGGCGCGAGCAGCTTGATGAGCGTGGCAAGCTCGGTCTCCAGCTCCTGGCTTGCGAGCTTCGCCGCGGAGGCCGTCGCGCGCGCCTCGGCTTCGCTCAGCCGTGCCGCTTCCTCCTCGGCCTCGGCGGCTTGGAGCTCGACTTCGAGCCTTTGCACGTTGGCGGAAAATTCGGCCAATCCGGCATTGAGAGCTTGCAGTTTCCCGCCGCTTTCGCTTTCAGCCTGGCGCGTCGCCAGTTCCGCCTCGATCTCCGCGGCCTGGGCTTCGAGCTTGGCCATGCGGGCCAGAAGTTCGACTTTTTCGCCCTCGTGCTTGCCGCGCTCGGCGCGCGCCTCCGCGAGCGCCGTGGTCGCCTCGCGCAAGGTCCTCTCGGCGGCGTCGAGCGCATCCTTCGCCTTGGCGGAGGCGGCGCGCAGTTGCGGCTCTTCATGAGCGCGCGAGCTTGCCGCTTCAAGCCGGCGCTTCTCCTCGCCAAGACGGCGCAACATGCCGTCGGCCTCGGCGATATGTTCCTCCTCGCGGGCGAGATCGCGCGAGGCCTGCGCGAGCCTTGTTTCAAGCTCGGCTTGGCGCGCCTTGGCGCGCGCTTCCTCGCGCTCGAGCGCGTCGCGCTCGACGCTCAAGCGATGCAGCACTGCCGCGCGCGCGGCCTCCTCGTCGCGCAGAGGCTGGAGCTTCTCCGCGGCCTCCGCCTGCTGGCGAAGCGCCTCGCCCTCGGCCTTGGTCTCCTGCGCGACGGCGGCGAGCGCCTGCTGGAACGCGGCCTCCTCCTCATCGACATGGGCGCAGGCGCCGACCCAATTGAGATGATGCTGAAGCGCCTCGGCCTCGCGGATCTTGCCCGAAACCTCGCGGTAGCGCTGCGCCTGGCGGGCCTGGCGCTTCAGCGCCTGCAACTGCGAGGCAAGCTGCCCGATCAAGTCCGACAGGCGCGTGAGATTTCCTTCGGTCGCGGCGAGCCTGAGCTCGGCCTCGTGCCTCCGGCTGTGCAGGCCGGCAATGCCGGCGGCGTCCTCGATCACGCGGCGGCGCTCCTGCGGCGCCGCGTTGACGATCTCGCCGATCCGGCCCTGGCGCACGAGCGCGGGCGACCGCGCACCGGTTGCCGCGTCCTCGAACAAGAGCCGCACGTCGCGGGCGCGCACGTCGCGGCCGTTGACCTTGTAGGCCGAGCCAGCCTCGCGCTCGATCCGCCGCGTGACTTCGAGCGCATCGCTGTCGTTGAACTCCGCCGGGGCTTTGCGCGCGCTGTTGTCGATGAAGAGGGTCACCTCGGCGCTGTTGCGCGGCGGCCGATCCTCCGAGCCCGCGAAGATCACGTCCTCCATGGCCGCGCCGCGCATGCTCTTGTACGAGGTCTCGCCCATGGCCCAGCGCAGCGCCTCGAGCAGGTTCGACTTGCCGCAGCCATTGGGGCCGACCACGCCGGTGAGCCCGGTCTCGATCACGAGCTCGGTCGGCTCGACGAAGGATTTGAAGCCGAGAAGGCGAAGCCGGGTAATCTTCACGTGCCAGGAGCCTCAATGCAAGCGGTCGCGCCCGCGACGACACGAATGAACTCCGCCGCAACCTCAAGAATACCGAGAACGGGTAAACGGAATTGCCGCGTCACGCCGGGCGAACAACTGCGGTCATGAGGATGACGGCGCGGGCGCCTGCTCGATCATGGCCTTGATCTCTTCGAAGGTGACCTCTCCTTGCGCCTTGCGGCCATTGATGAAGAAGGTCGGCGTCCCGATCACGCCAAATTGCCGCCCCCGCTGCTTCACCTCGTTCAAGCCGTCGATAATGGTTTGATTCGATAGGCATTTGTCAAACGTCTCGCGCGTCATGCCGCTCGACTTGGCGACGGCGAAGATCGCGTCGGGGCGGACGTCTTGGCTGACCCATTCCGGCTGCCGGGTCAGGAACTGGCCGAGAAGGAAGAAATACTTGTCCTCGGGCGCGCAGCGATTGGCGATGGCCGCGTTCCCCGAGGTGCGCCCGATCGGGAACTCCCGCACGATGAAGCGGACCTTGCCGGTGTCGATGAACTCCTTCTTCACCCTCGGAAACAGCGTCTTGTGAAAGTTGGCGCAGTGCGGGCAGGTGAGCGAGACATACTCGATCACGGTGATCGGCGCGTTCGGATTGCCGAGCGCGCGCTCCCCGAGGGGTCCCGTCGCCATCAGCTCGGCTTGAGGCGGAACGTAGGTCGCCTTGTCGATCGGCGGCGTGGGACCTCCGGCGCCGCCGCCGCAGCCGGCAAGTGCCAGAGCCATAGCAAGGGCAATCGACGGTTTGGCCGCGCTGGCGCGCATCAGGCGAACACCTATTGACCCGAAGGCGCCTCAGGTTCGCTCGGGGCCTGTCCTTCGGCGCTCGCTGGGCCTGCGGGCGGGGTCGCGCCTCCCGACAGCATGGCCTCGAAACCCGCGACCGTCTGCTCGCCGGTGAGCCGTTTGCCGTTGATGAAGAAGGTCGGCGTGGAATCGACGCCGAAAGTTTCGTGGCCGCGTTCCCGGATCTCGACGATCTTTTCGAACAGGGCTTTGTCGCCGATGCACTGGTCAAATTTTTCCTTGCTGAAGCCCGCCTGCTTGGCGATCTGCAACAGCTTGTCAGTGCCCTCTGTGCCGGCGACCGCCCAGGTCTCTTGCGTGTCGAACAAGGCGCCGACCATCGGGTAATAGCGGTCGGGTCCGGCGCAGCGCGCGAGCATCGAGGCTTGAGCGGCGAGCTGGTCCAGAGGGAATTCGCGCAAGATCAGCCGCGCTTGGCCGGTATCGATATATTTGGTCTTCAGCTCCGGCAGCACCGTCTTGTGGAACTGGGCGCAATGGGGGCAGGTCATCGAGGCATATTCGACGATCGTGTCGGGCGCATCCTCCTTGCCGAGAGAGAGATCGGGCAAGGGACCGGGGGCCATCAGCTCCGCGAGGCCGGGATCCGTTTTCTCGCCTCCCGCTCCCCCGGCGGAACTGTCGCGCCAATAGAAGATGCCGATGGCAAGCGCCACCGCCGCAACGGCGCCGGCGACATAAAGCCAAATGCTGTTCGCGGCCGCCGCGTCTTGGCCGCCCGGCGTTTCTCCTCGCGGAGACTTGCCGGCCGCCTTTTTCTCCTTCTTTGCCACTCTTTCTGCTCCCGATGATGGATTTCCGGCCCTGAAGGCCGTGCCGCGCCTACAATCGTTGAAACGGGTCCCTCATGGCAAGAGCGAGAAATCGCCCGATCGCCTCAGCGTCTGTGCGGACCCGCGGACGCAAGCCGCAGCAAGGCTTCGCGGAGGCCGGCGTCCTCGATGGCCGCCGAAGGGGGAAGCGCGTCGGGGTCGATCGGTTGCGGGGCGGCGGGGGCGGCCGGCGCGGGCTTTCGCGTCACCGGCGCCTGCAAGATGCGCATCTCGGCCACGGCGCGATAGCCGAAATGGCTGTTGACCCGCTCCAGGATTTGGCAGGACCGGTGCTGCACCTCGATTGCGCGCGGACCATCGACGCGAAGAATAAGGATCGCGCCTTCGTCTCTTCGTCCCTGATGCCGCACCGTTTCGCCTGTGTCATCCCGGTGCCGCGGCCAGACCACTCTGTCGGGCATGGTGAATTGCGCAAGCTCGGCCCCCACGATGGACGGCCATTCGGCAAGCAGCGCCGCCGTGGCAAAGCCGCGGGCGCGTGCCGCGGGGTCGAGCGCGCGGGCGGTATACGCGCCGATGGGTCGCGCCGTGGCGTGCGCTCTGGCCAGGGCTCTTCGCTCGCTGTCGTCCATGATGCTTGAAACGGTGGAGGGATCGCGCCCGCCGCTTGCTTCGATTCCATCGAGCTTACACCATGGCTCGGAGAGAAGCGCGGCCGGAGTTCGGTTCATGCAGAAGAGAAAGGCGGGCGAGAGGCCGAAGAAGCAGGACATCGCCGCTGCGCTCCTTGCCTGGTATGCCCGCGAGAGGCGGGAATTGCCGTGGCGCGCCGCGCCGGGCGAGACGGCGGACCCTTATCGCGTCTGGCTCAGCGAGATCATGCTGCAGCAGACGACGGTGAAAGCCGTCATTCCCCGTTACGCAGCCTTCTTGCGCCAATGGCCCGATGTGAAGGCGCTCGCAACAGCCGAGCTTGGACAGGTTCTCGCTGCCTGGGCCGGGCTCGGCTATTACGCGCGGGCGCGCAATCTGCACGCCTGCGCACGCGCCGTGGTGGAGCAGCATGGCGGCGGATTTCCGGAGAGCGCGGCCGAGCTGCGCAAGCTTCCGGGGATTGGCGACTATACCGCCGCGGCCATTGCGGCAATCGCCTTCGGGAAGCGCGCGACCGCCGTGGACGGCAATATCGAGCGCGTCGTCGCCCGGCTCTTCGCCGTCACGACACCGCTGCCAGAGGCGAAGGCCGAGATCAGGGCGCTCGCCGAGACCCTTACGCCGGCGGAGCGCGCGGGCGACTTCGCTCAAGCGATGATGGATCTCGGCGCCACGATCTGCACGCCGCGGCGCCCGGCCTGTGCCCTCTGCCCGTTGCGGCCGGAGTGCCGCGGTTTTGCCGATGGCGTGGCGGAAGCGCTGCCCTACCGCGAGGAGAAGCGCGAACGTCCCACGCGCCGGGCCGCGGCCTTCGTTGCGCTCAGACCGGATGGCGCCGTCCTGCTCCGCAAGCGGCCACTTAAAGGCTTGCTCGGCGGCATGCTCGAGACGCCGTCCTCGCCCTGGGAAGAGGCGCGGCCGAACGGAAAATTGCTGGGTCAATACGCGCCGCTCGAGGCCGATTGGCGCAAGCTGCCGGGACTGGTGCAGCACAGCTTCACCCATTTCCATCTCGAGCTCACCGTCT
This sequence comes from Methyloceanibacter sp., assembly GCA_036280475.1. Lineage (GTDB taxonomy): Bacteria > Pseudomonadota > Alphaproteobacteria > Rhizobiales > Methyloligellaceae > Methyloceanibacter. Next base: position 31,554 of record DASUQP010000231.1, read on the forward strand.
ATCGCGCCGATGTCGGCCGGAGCGCCAAGCCGAAGCGCGCGGCGGTGCCGGAACTTTGCGGCTTTGTCGCACGGCGCGACCTCGCGCGCGCGGCGCTCCCTTCTGTGATGCGGAAAGTGTTAAATCACGCCTTCCAGTCGAAGGCGCGAACGCTCAAGGCTGGACGGCAAGCTTCGCCCGCGCTGCCTCGCGCAAGGCGTCGATCGGCTTGAGCGTTCCTTCCGCCTCGTAATGCCAAAAGGTCCAGCCGTTGCAGGCGATCGCCCCTTGCACTTGTGCGCCGATCTTGTGGATCGAACCTTGCGCGCCGGCGCACGCGATCGAGCCATCGGCCCGCACTTTCGCCTCATGCCGCGCCGCCGGGTCGTAAAGCACCGTGCCAGGCGCGATCAACCCAAGCTCGACGAGCGCGCCGAACGGGATGCGTTGCTCCGCGCGCTTGCCCTTGGCGACTTGAAGCGCGGCCGAATCGAACCCTTCGAGAGACTTGAGCCGGGCGCGCGCCGCCTCGGCATAGGCCGCGTCGCGCTCGATGCCGATGAAGGCGCGTCCGAGCCGCTTGGCAACGACCGCGGTCGTGCCCGAACCGAGAAACGGATCGAGCACGACATCGCCGGGGTTACTCGAAGCAAGGATGATGCGGTGGAGCAGGGCCTCGGGCTTCTGGGTGGGGTGGGTCTTGCGCCCACAATCCTCGCGCAGCCGCTCTGCGCCCGAGCAGATCGGAAAGAGCCAGTCCGAGCGCATCTGCAAATCGTCGTTCAGCGCCTTCATCGCTTCGTAATTGAAGGTGTAGCGCGCCTTCGGTCCCATCGACGCCCAGATCAGCGTCTCATGCGCGTTGGTGAAGCGCCGCCCGCGAAAATTCGGCATGGGATTGGTCTTGCGCCACACCACGTCGTTCAGCACCCAGAAGCCGAGATCCTGAAGGGTCGCGCCGACGCGGAAGATGTTGTGATAGCTGCCGATCACCCACAGAGAGCCCGAGGGCTTGAGCACGCGGCGGCAGGCAATGAGCCAGTCGCGGGTAAAGGCGTCGTAGGCGGAAAAACTTCCGAACTTGTCCCAATCGTCGTCGACGGCGTCGACGCGGCTGTTGTCCGGACGGTAGAGCTCGCTGTTGAGCTGAAGGTTGTAGGGCGGGTCGGCGAAGACGAGATCGACCGAGGCTTCGGGGAGGCGCGCGAGCGCGTCGATGCAATCGCCGACAATGACGGTGTCGAGCGGGAGCTGGGCTCCCGGCTTGTCCCCCAGACGCATGACTCTACTCGGGTTACGCAACACTTGAATACGCGCCCCGTGTGATGCGGGACGGGCATCAGCTTGAAGGATTTAGAGTAAAGACGCAATTAACCCCGGCATTGGCTTGGCGCCAAGGCCATGTCACAAGGGTCGAACCATGCTCGGACTCTTGCGCCGGAAATTCCTCAAAGGAGCCCTCGGTCTGGCGCTCCTGAAGCTGGCCGGCTTGCGGGCCTCCGCGGCGAAAATGAGGGGGAAGGGGCTGACGTCATGACCAGGGACATCGTGATGCTGCACGGGGCCAATGAAGGGTCCTGGTGCTTCGACAAATTCAAGGCGGTGTTCGAGAGCGTGGGCTGGACCTGCCACGCGCCGGACCTCATCGGGCATGGGACGAGGGCGACCAATTCCGATAAGACCCTGGTCGGCATAGGCATCGCGGACTACCAAGCCGAGCTCGAGGCCTTCCTCAAGACGATCCCTCCGCGGCCGGTGCTTCTCGGTCATTCCATGGGCGCGGTCCTCGCCCAGCTTCTCGCCGCCAAGGGCCTTGCCCGCGCGCTTGTGCTGGTGGCGCCGGGGGCGCGCGCCGGGATCCTGCCGCAGACCGAGGGGGAGAAGAAGTTCGGCCAAGACCTGATGGGGCTGGGCGCCTTCTGGAAGACTGTCATCAATCCCGACTTCGGTCTCGCGCGCGTCTTGACTTTGAACCGTGTCCCCGAGGCCGAGCAGCGCGCGGTGTTCGACCGGTTTGGCCCGGAATCGGGCCGTGCCTTTTTCGAACTGTTCTTCTGGATGTTCGATTCGACGAGAGCCACGGTCGTCGATATCAGCTCCGTCACCTGTCCGGTGCTTTGCCTCGCGGGCGCCGACGACAATCTCGTGTCGGTTGCCACAGTGCGGGCGACGGCAGCGGGCTATCCCGGCGCGACTCTGTGGGAGCTTGAAGGCCACGGCCATATGCTCGTGCTGGAGCCCGGGGCCGAAGCGATCGCGCGGCGCATCGCAGACTGGATTCCGAGCTAGATCTCGAGGCTCCCGAGAACGGGCAGCTCATCCGCGCCTGTCTCGAGCAGGCGCAGCGCGCGCTCGATCGGGCTGAACGAGCGGCGGTGATGGGTGCAGACACCGTGCTTCTCGATGGCGCGAGCGTGTTCCTGCGTGCCGTAGCCCTTGTTGCTCTCCCAGCCATAGCGCCGGTAGCGGCGGGCAAGCTTCACCATCAGCCGGTCGCGCGTGACCTTCGCCACGATGGAGGCCGCCGCAACGGACAGCGAAAGCCCGTCGCCGCCGACAAGGGCGCGCGCGGGGCAGGGAAAGCGGCGCGGAATGATGTTGCCGTCGATCAGGGCCGAGCCCGCCGGCACGCCGAGACCGCGATAGGCGGCTCTCATGCCCCACAGGCTCGCCTGGAGAATGTTGTCGCGGTCGATGCGCCGGACGTGGCCGATGACGATCGACACGATCGAAGTGGCGATAATCTCGGCATAGCGATCCTCGCGCGCCTGCGGCGTGAGAAGCTTCGAGTCGTTGAGGCCTTCGGGGATCCGGTCGGGATTGAGGATCACGGCGGCGACCACGACAGGTCCCGCCCACGGTCCGCGTCCCGCCTCGTCGATGCCGGCCACGGCGCCGCGATACTTGCCCATCGCCTCGGCCTCGAAGTCGAAGGAGGGCAGAGGGCGAACCGGCAGCGACTCGGCGGCAAGTCCCATGGCCCGGGACTCTGGCGCAAACCCCGCACGCTTGGCAACTCGTTCGGCGGGAACGCGCGGGCTTCTGTGGAAAAGCGGCTAGAGCAGGGTGAGCTGCTGGCCGGGACGCGAAGGAGGCGTGAACAGGTCGGTGCGGAGTGCGACCGAATCCTCATTGAGCCCGAGCCGCTGCGCAGCGAGTTCGAATCTCCGTCCGATCATCCAGGCGTAAGGTCCGCTGCCAACCTGACGCTCGCCCCATTTCGCGTCATAAAGCTTGCCGCCGCGCGTGGACCGCATCAGCGACAGCACGCGCTTGGCGCGATCGGGGCAGTTTGCTTGCAGCCACTCGGTGAAGAGATCGCCGATCTCGAGCGGAAGCCTGAGCAGCACGTAGCCTGCCTGCTTCACGCCCACCGCCGCCGCGCGTTCGAGAATGCGCTCCATCTCCGCGTCGGTGAGCCCGGGAATGACGGGCGCCACCATGACCGAAGCAGGCACGCCCGCGTCGACAAGGCGCTGAAGCGTCTCGAGCCGCTTGTCGGGCGTGCTCGCTCGGGGCTCCATGGAGCGGGCGAGCTTGCGGTCGAGCGTGGTCACCGACAGAGCCACTTTCACCAGGCCGCGCTTGGCCATCGAGGTGAGCAGGTCGAGATCGCGCAAAACGAGAGCCGACTTTGTGACAATGCCCACGGGATGGTTCGCCGCGCTCAACACTTCGAGGATGCGGCGCATGATGCGATAGCGCCGCTCGATCGGCTGATAGGGGTCGGTGTTGGTGCCGATGGCGATGGTCCGCGGCTCATAGCCAGGCTCGGCAAGCTCCCGCTCGAGCGCCTGCGCGGCATTGGTCTTGGCAAACAGCCTGGTCTCGAAATCGAGGCCCGGCGACAGCCCGAGGAAGGCGTGCGTCGGTCGCGCGAAGCAGTAGATGCAGCCATGCTCGCAACCCCGGTAAGGGTTGATCGAACGGTCGAAGCCGATATCGGGAGATTCGTTTCGCGTGATGATGCGCCGCGCCGGGACCTCCTGCACCTCGGTGGTGAGCGCTTCGAGCTCGGCGAGCGATCCCCAGCCGTCGTCGGCCGCCTCGTAGCCGATCGGCTCGTAGCGGCCCGAGCGGTTGGTCTGCGCCCCTCTCCCATGCCGGCGGCCCGCGGCAACGCCGCCCGCCTCGGGGGGAAGGCCCTGCGAATCGGGCGCTTTTCTGAGCGAAATCGACATATCGCCTATATAGGCGCTGATTGTGAACAAAGCAAGAACGTTGGGCTAGTGAGCACGGCGCAGGCGATTGCCGGGCGAGGGGCGGCCGCTATAGGTTTCGCGCCATGATCTCGGTCGTCATCCCGACGCTGAACGCCGAGCGGAGCCTCGCCCACAGCCTTGCCGCTCTCGTTCCGGCGGTGGTCGAGGGCGTGGTGCGGGAGGCGATCGTCGTCGATGGCGGCTCGACCGACGGAACCCGCGTCGTCGCCGAAGCTGCCGGCACGCATCTGATCGAGGCCGGGCGCGGGCGCGGAACCCAGCTCGAAGCGGGCGCAAGCGCGGCGCAAGCCGATTGGCTTCTTTTTCTTCACGCCGACACCGTGCTCGATCCCGGCTGGGCCGAGGAGGCGCAAGGCTTCATCGAGCGCGTGGAAAGCGGAAGGCGCGGCCAGGCCGCGGCCTCGTTCCGGTTCGCGCTCGACGATGACGGCATCATGCCGCGTTTCGTCGAATTTCTGGTGGGGCTGCGGTGCCGGCTTCTCGGCCTTCCCTATGGCGACCAAGGGCTTCTCATCTCGCGCCGCCTCTACCGGCGGCTAGGCGGTTTTCGCCCGCTGCCGCTGATGGAAGATGTCGACCTCGTGCGCAGGCTGAAGCGGCGCGAGCTGGTGATGCTGAAATCGCGCGCAGTGACGAGCGGCGAGCGCTACCGGCGGGAAGGCTATCTGGCGCGGAGCCTCCGCAATCTCAGCTGCATCCTGCTCTATTACCTTCACGTGCCGCCACGGGTGCTTGCGCGGCTCTATGGCTAGGCGGAGCGGCGGTCGCAAGCGCGGCGCGAGCTTCGCCAAGCGGCTCGTCATCATGGCCAAGAGCCCGGATATGGGCCGGGTCAAGCGGCGCCTGGCGGGCGAGATCGGCGAGAGCGCCGCGATCAGATTCTATCGGGGCTGCCTCTCTCACACCCTGTTGCGCCTGGCGCGCGACCCGCGCTGGCTGACCGTGCTTGCGGTCGATCAGGGGCGCGGTCGCGCGAGGCGCTTTTCGCCATTGCGGAAGCGGCTCACGTTCCTGCCGCAGGGCGACGGCGATCTCGGCCGTCGCATGCAGCGCCTGTTCACGCGCTTGCCGCCCGGCCCGGTGGTCATCGTCGGAACGGACATTCCGTCCGTCCGCCCGGGCCATATCGCCGAGGCCTTCAGGCTGCTCGGCGGCGCCGATGCGGTCTTCGGGCCGGCGCCCGATGGCGGCTATTGGCTGGTGGGACTAAGGCGGACACCGCGCGTGCCGGCGCCCTTTGCCGCCGTCCGCTGGTCGGGGCCGCACGCGCTTGCCGACACGCTCGCCAATCTCAAGGGCAAGCGTGTGGCCATGGCGGCGCGTCTGAGCGATGTCGACACGGCGGAAGATTTGCGGCGTGAGAGCGCGCGTTCCGGGCGCCTGATCTCGACGATCACCACGCTCTAGTTAGAACCGCCAAGCGAAGCGGCCCTGAACCGCGTTGTCCTCGACGTTGTCGCCGAACTGCCCCGAATAGGAGACGCCGGCCGTCGTATAAGGCCCAAACCCAAGGTCGAGACCGGCTTCGATCAGCGCGGTGTCTTCCGCCAGCGGCACGCCGGTGACGGTAAAGCCGATGCCGGTCGAGGCGAAGGCCAGAGCCGCTCCGGTCCTCACATCGTCGAAGGCGTGCTGCCAGGCGGCCGACACATGCGGTGTTACCGTGACGCTGTTCCAAGCCATGGTGGTGGCGGCGCGCAAGCCCAGCGTCGAATAGCCGACATCCAGATCGTCGCCTGACCCGCGAAGCCCGGCAAGCGCGCCGTTCTCCCTGAACGTGTCAGGATCGATGGAGACGTAGGCGAGACCGGCGAAAGGCTCGAGCGCGGTGCGGCCCCTGACGATGGGATAGGCCACCTCGCCGAAGATCTGCCCGGTATCGGCGTCGTAGGAGGTTTTCTCGCGCTCGAAGAAGCCGGGGAAGATCACTGCGCGGGAGGTATCGACCTCGTTCCACGACCAGGCGCCGCCGCCTCTGAGCGCGACCGGCCCGGCCATGCCGCCACCATAGCCGGCGAGATGGAAGCTCTCCACGTCGGCGCCGCTATGGCGCGCGGCGACCGAGACGTCAGAGTTGGAATAGCCGGTGGCAAAGCCGAGCCGCCAGCTGCCGCTCACGCGCGCATCGAGCCCCGAGACGATCCCGCCGAGATCGCGCGAGGCCGAAGCCGCATTCAGATTGCCGTCGAAATCGCCCCAGGCGCCATAGCCCCGCGCCCAGAAGGCAAGTCCCGGACCATAGGCGGGCGGAGCCAAGGACTTGTCGTCATAGCCAAGCGCCATGGCCTTCGCATCGAGCGAAGCGACTTGCGGGCCGGCGGTGCCAAGCGAAGCGACCTGGCTCGCATCGT